>CALMVY010000176.1 GCA_937873245.1 uncultured Arthrobacter sp.
CGTGCTGCAGGCAATCGGCAAGGGTGCTGACCAGCCGCACCCCGAGCGTGACGGGAGGATCCCAGCGCTCGTCGACGACGCGGTCCAGGTCCTCGTCGCCGAGAGTGTTCAGGAATGCCACGGTCTGGCGGTGAACGGCGTCGTAGTACTCGAGCAGGAGTTCCGGTGTGGCCTTCACGGCGTCGACCTGGCCGCTTGAGTGGCCGTAGCCCGTGTCGCGTTCGGACAACGGCAGATCAAAGCGTCCGGCAAACCCCTGCGAGGTCCAGACTTGCTTCAGGCCCGCGGCGGAAGAGACCTGCGCGTCCTCGACCCGGCTGAGGTGCCAGACCAGCCAGGCCATCGAGTTTCCGTTGCCTGCGGGACGATGGGCGAGGGTCGCGCCGTCGGCCCCGTCCAGTGTGAGTGCCACGGTCTCATGGATCCGCCCGAAGGCGTCCAGCAGCAGTTCGTTGGATTTCATCAAGTCCCTCACTGTGAATTGGCGGTGATTCCCCATGCTTGCACGCGCGCAACACCCCCCGCCACGCAAAGTCTCCAGATAAGGCCACCCAGCCCACGTGACGGAGGTCTCATCCTGCCGTTGTTGTGGTCCGGGCTCCCGGTTGACCGGGCCTTTCCGGACCCCACCGCCACTTTCGGGGCCATACCAGACCTTCTCCAGAATTTTCCGGCCGCATGGGAATGTTTCGGTCACGGAAGTTCGGATTAGGCGGCGGAAAGTTCTTCTTGGCAGAATTTGTGACCGGTGAACGGACGCAGGTCCAAACCCAATTCCGCGGAAGCGCTTCCGTGAAGATTCCAGCCACCACAGGGAGCACCATGATTTCCGTAAGCCGCGTCTCAAAGAGCTATGGCTCCGGGGCGACAGCGGTCCGGGCGCTTGACGACGTCTCGCTGTCCGTTGGCCGCGGCGAGATTCTCGGCGTCGTCGGCCAAAGCGGCGCCGGCAAGAGCACGCTGATCCGCACGATCAATTCACTGGAGCGGCCGGATTCCGGCAGCGTCAGGGTCGACGGCCGTGAGATGACCACCCTCGCCGGCACGGAGCTGCGCGAGGCCCGCCACAACATCGGCATGATCTTCCAGCACTTCAACCTGCTCAGCAGCAGGACCGTGCAGGCGAACGTCGAGCTCTCCCTGGAGATCACCGGCTCCGGCCGCGCGGCGAGGCGGACCCGGGCCCTGGAAATCCTTGAACTGGTGGGCCTCCACGGCAAGGCCGCAGCCTATCCCGCACAATTGTCCGGCGGGCAGAAACAGCGCGTCGGCATTGCCCGTGCGCTGGCGTCCAGCCCGTCTGTGCTGCTCAGCGACGAGGCGACGTCGGCCCTCGACCCCGAAACGACCCGGCAGATCCTCGACCTCATCCGCCAGCTCAGCAAGGACCTGGGACTGACCGTGCTGCTCATCACGCACGAGATGGATGTGGTCAAACGGATCTGCGACTCCGCCGCCGTCATGAGCGGCGGACGGATCCTCGAGCAGGGGCCTGTGGAGCAGCTGTTGACGACGGAGAAATCCTTGCTGGGCCAGGCCCTGTTCCCGCTGGGGGAAATCCCGGAGACGTCCAGCGCCATCGTCGAAATCACTTTCAACGGCGTCACGACGGACCGGCCGGTGATCGCCCAGCTGGCGCGCAAGCACGGCATCGACGTCGGCATCCTGGGTGCCGCGGTGGAAACCATCCACGGGCGCCAGACCGGACGCACCCGGCTGGAGCTGCCCGGCGACGGGCGGACCGTCGCCGACGCCGTCGCCGATCTGCGGTCCCAAGGACTCTTCGTGGAGGTAATCAAGTGATCGACCGCAATGACCCGTACTTCTGGTCCGACCTATTGGACACGATCATCAAGGGAATGGGCGAGACGTTCTACACCGTGGGCCTGAGCCTGCTGTTCACGGTGGTTTTCGGCCTGGCCACCGGCGTCCTGCTGGTGACCACCGAGTCCGGCGGCCTGCTGTCCAAGCCCTTCGGCAGCCGCGCCCTGGGGTTCTTCATCAACCGGGTGCTGGACGTTGTGGTGAACATCGGCAGGTCGGTCCCGTTCATCATCCTCATGATCCTGCTCATTCCGTTCACGCGCCTGCTGACGGGGTCCTTCATCGGGCCCACCGCGGCCATTGTCCCGCTGACCATCGCCGGCATTCCCTTCTTCGCCCGGCTGGTGGAGATCGGCATCCGCGAAGTGCCTGTGGGACTCGTCGAAGCCGCGCAGTCCCTGGGGGCCACGCGGTGGACCATCCTGACGAAGGTCATGGTGGCCGAGGCGGTTCCGGCGCTGGCCCTCGGCCTCTCCACCACCGTTGTCGGACTCATCGGCTACTCGGCCATGGTGGGCGCCGTGGGCGGCGGCGGCCTCGGCGATGTCGCCTTCCGCTACGGATACCAGCGCTACAGCCCCGAGTACATGTTCGGCGTCGTCATCCTGCTGGTCCTGCTGGTGCAGGTCTTCCAGTCCCTGGGCAACTTCGCGGCGCGGCGCCTGTCCCACCGCTAGCCGCCGTCCCGCCCCGCAAATTTCCTCCCATCACATTCCATCCTGCGAAAGAGTTCCAATGTTGCGTTCACATGTCCTGAAGGCCGCCGTCACCGGCGTCGCCGCCATCCTCGCCCTGTCCGCGTGCGGCGCGGGCACCTCCAGCAGCGCGGCCGAGACCATCAAGGTGGGAGCCCTGGCGGTTCCGGCCGGGGACATGCTCAAGCATGTCCAGCGGGAGCTCGCCGCCAAGGAGGGCCTCACCGTGGATTACAAGGAGTTCAGCGACTACAACACGCCGAACCCGGCCGTGAGCGACGGCGACATCGACGCCAACCTGTTCCAGAACACCACCTTCCTGGAGACCTACAACAAGGCGTCCGGCAAGGACCTCGTCAGCGTGGGCAAGGTCTACCTGCCGCCGATGGCCCTGTACTCCAACGACGTGGCCAGCCTTGAGGAACTGCCCGACGGCGCATCGGTCGCCATCCCCAATGACCCCACCAACGAGTCCCGCGCCCTGAAGCTGCTGGCGTCCAAGGGCCTGATCGAAGTCAGCGAAAACCCGATCACGCTCAAGGACGTCAAAGCCAACCCGAAGAACCTTCAGTTCACCGAGATCGAGAACGCCAGCCTGCCGCAGGCCCTCAACGACAAGGACGCGGCCATCGTGACGCTGGCATTCGCCCTTCCCGCCGGCCTGAGCGCCGACAAGCAGCTGCTGGTCGAGGGTAGGGACAGCGCCTACTACAACGTCCTGGCCGTCAAGGCCGAGATGAAGGACGATCCCCGCGTCCAGAAGCTGTACAAGATCCTGACCTCGCAGGACATGAAGGATTTCCTGCAGACCAAGTTCAAGGGCCTGGTGATCCCGGCCAGCTGACGGGCAGCGCGGGGGCGGCCCGTCGTCGTCTGCCCTGAGCGGCCGGCTAATTCCCGTCGACGTCGGGGTAGTCGCTGAGGCCTAGTTCATCCAGCACCCAGTCGTCGTCGAAGACGTTAGCGATGCAGCGGATGAGGGCCGGCGGTATCCGGAAATGCGTGTCGATGGTCAGCAGGCCCAGTTCGGCGAGGGCTTCCAATCGGCTCACGGCCAGGTCAGTCAAGAGCCGGATCATTGCCGTATCCGCTGCCGGTGCGTGGTCCGGGGCGGCCAGCACACGCTGCTTCTCTGGCGGATCCTGGGTGGCCGCCGCCATCAGGATCGATGTCTGCAGCCCGGAGAGCGCAATTTCCCATTGCTGCGCCGGGTCGTATTCCAAGACGGCGGCCCGCAGGAAGCAGTCAGTGAAGAATTCGAATTCCTCCAGCCGCTCCGAGGGCCCGCCGGCCAGGAAGCCTCCGGAGTCCGGGAAGGGCACCACCTTGGTTGACCTGATCTGGATCAGCTCGGCGGCTTCGAGCGCATTCCAGATGTCGGCCAGCAACGGCACCTCATACATACTGCGGACGCTTGGCACGTCGTTCGCCGATCCGGCGGTGCCGGGCAGCGGGGAGCCCGCGCTTTTTGCGCCGCCCTTGACGGCGACGCCGACGCAGGCGGCTGCCTCTTCGATGTCCCGCAGGCGGAGCGCGCCGGTTGCCGTGACGGGCCGGCCCTCTCCGATCCACTGCAGCAGCGCCGTGGCCCGCTGGATCAGAGGCAGCCCGGAAAAGACCTCAAGGGCCTGGGCATCGGGGATGTCCGGCACGTCGATGAAACCCCAGCCTCCGCCGTCGGCCGCGGCGGTGTCCAGGACGTCCCGGATGACCGCCAGTTGGTCCCCAGAGCCGCTCCACCGGCCGGTCTCCTCGAGAAATTCGATGAAGGCCGCCATGGCGTCCCGAACGAAGATTGCCTCCTCGCGCACAGCCGCCTCGTCGGGAAAGGCGCCGCCCGCATCTATTGCCACGATCTCGTCGGAGACGGCGGCTGCCAACCCGGCGGGCTCAAGGCTTGTCACGTCGGCGGCGGCCGTGACGTCCATATAGCGGCCTATGACCGCCCTAATCGGCACCAGGCATTCCAGCGCTGCAGCCGCCGAGCCGGGTGAGCCCTCCTCAAACCACCGGACAAACGCCGGTGTGAGAGCGTCCACGGCACGTTCGGCCCGGACGGCGCTCAGGGACTGCGGTGCGGAGGTCTTTGTGCCGGCGGCACCTTTGCCCTTGCCGGAGCCTTTGCCCTTGTTGCGGTTCTTGCTCATGGTGACCCTGCCTGGTTGCGAACATTTAGCTACGACGACCGTACTGACCGTTCGGGCGGCGTGCCAGTGATACGCGCCGGACGAGGATCATGGGCCACATCCGACAAACGCCGGAGTCCACTACTGTTCTGCGGCCTGGCTGACGTCTGCGCCGAACGTCAACGCCATCGACGACGGCGTGACGGGCGCGGAACTGGCGGAGACGAAGGCGTCACTCGCATTGCAGCCGACGATGATCGCGTTCCTGGAGAGCCAGTTCGGGCGGTACCCGTTTGAAGCATTCGGCGCGATTGTCGACGACCATTAGTGGGACCGCCGCCAGGCGCCGGCCCGGGAAGGGACTAAAGCCCCTGATCATGTTTCCCGGGCCCGGTTTATTCTGACATGCCTGCAAGGGACAAGAGAGGAACCGGACTATGGCCACCTATCAGTACCGCTGCTCCGATGGCTCACTCTTCGAAGCATCGCACCCGATCGGGGAGGCCCCGGATTCCCTGCCGTGCCCCTCTTGCGGGGAACCATCCCGCCGGGTCATCAGCGCCCCACATCTTTCCAGGGCGGGCTCCCCTGCCTTCCGGCTCATTGACTCCACCAACCGCAGTGCATCCGAACCCGAGATCGTGACTTCCCGGATTCCCGGCAGCCCCAGCCGTGTTCAGCCATATTCATCCAACCCGTTACATCGGAAACTGCCACGACCCTAGCGGGCACCGAAGCGGCGCCAGTCAAAGGAGATGAAATGCCAGCAAAGAAATTCACCCTGGACTCCAGCAAGAAGTTCGAGGATCAGGAGAAAATCGGGCACAACCGATGGCACCCGGAAATTCCACCCGTGGCCACTGTCAAACCTGGCGAATCGTTCCGCGTGGACTGCCGGGAATGGTTCGACGGTGCGATCGTCAACGACGACTCCGCCGAGGATGTCCTGAACGCCCCGCTGCTGACGGTTCACAAACTCAGCGGCCCTTTCGCCGTCGAGGGCGCCAGGCCCGGCGACCTGCTGGTGGTCGACATCCTGGACGTCGGTCCCATCCCCCAGGAAGATACCGGACCACTCGCCGGACAAGGCTGGGGCTACACCGGCATTTTCGCCACGAGCAACGGCGGCGGTTTCCTCACCGAACAGTTTCCCGACGCCTACAAGGCCATCTGGGATTTCAGCGGACAAACCGCGACATCGCGGCACGTGCCGGGTGTTTCCTTTACCGGGCTGATCCATCCCGGGCTGATGGGAACAGCCCCGTCGGCCCAGCTGCTCGCGAAATGGAACAAGCGCGAAGGCGACCTGATCGCCACGAACCCGAACAGGGTTCCTCCCCTGGCCCTGCCGCCCGAGGCCGGACATGCCGTTCTGGGGCACCTTCCGCCCTCGGAATTCGACAGGGTCGCCGCGGAAGCCGCCAGGACCGCACCACCACGGGAAAACGGCGGAAACCAGGACATCAAGAACATGTCCAAAGGCACCCGCATTTTCTATCCGGTGTTCGTCGACGGAGCCAACCTCTCCCTGGGTGACCTGCACTTCTCGCAGGGCGACGGCGAGATCACCTTCTGCGGGGCGATCGAGATGGGCGGGTTCATAGACCTCAGGGTCGAGATCATCAAGGGTGGCATGGAAACCTACGGGGTGAGCGAAAACGCCATCTTCATGCCGGGCAACGTCGAGCCTCAGTACAGCCAGTGGCTGGCATTCTCCGGAACCTCGGTGACCTTGGACGGCGAACAGCGCTACCTCGACTCGCACCTTTCCTATCAGCGGGCATGCCTCCACGCCATCGACTACCTCAGCAAATTCGGCTACAGCAGGGAGCAGGCCTACGTCATCCTCGGTGCCGTCCCCATCGAGGGGCGCCTCTCCGGCGTGGTGGACATCCCGAACTCTTGCTCCACGGTCTACATCCCGACCGCCGTCTTCGACTTCGATGTACGGCCCTCTGCCAGCGGGCCCCACAAGATCGACCCAGGCATCGGCGTGCCGAAGGCGAGTAACAGGTAGGCCACCGGGCACGCCGGCGGGCTTCCGGTCACAACGAGGGGTGTCCGGCCGGCAAGGTGATAACGGTGCGGTACTTTCCGCCGGTGGTCTGCTCCGGGGGCTCCGCCGCGGATTCCACGGTGACATGGGCCAGGCCAAGGTCGGCAAGCAGGGTGGTGATGCCCTCCAGTACCGCTCTCCGGACCCGTTCGCCGTCCGCGGCCGGGTCCGGGCGCAGCCTTACCGACAGGCTTGCGGGTGCGGTCTGGACGATCTGGAACAGCACCACGCCCGGGGTCCGGTCGACCACCGTCCCCAAGGCCAGCGGCGGCACCGTCACCACGCCTCGGCCGTCCGCGGCCGGGAAGGTGAGCACGTCCGAGGCCCGCCCCTGCACCCGGACCGCCGGGGCCGGGTCCCCGCAAGGGCAGGGATCGGGCCTGACCAGGACGCGGTCGCCGACGTCGTACCGGATGATGGGCTGAACGCGATTGGCAAGGTTCGTGATCAGTACCGTGTGCGAGACGGTCCCCGGCGGCACGGGCCGGTAGTCGGCGTCGACCGGTTCGACGATCACCCAGTCCTGGAGCAGGTGCAACCAGCCCTGGCCGCAGCCATAGGCTGAGTAGCCGGACTCAGTGCACCCGTAGACCTCCCGCACGACTGCGCCGAAAGCCACCTCCAGGCGGTCCCGCTCATCCGGCGGCAACCCCTCGGCCGTGCTGAGCACCAGTACCGGGTGCACGCGCAGCCGGCCGGCCTGTTCTTCGGTGGCCAGCATCCGCAAGGCGCTTGCATAACCACCGAGCAGGGCCGGGCCGAAACCGTTGAGCTGCGCCACCAGCCCGGGCAGGGGTGTGTGGACCGAGAACACTCCCAGGCTGCGGTGCCGCCGCGGCTTCTCCTGTTTCTCCCGGGTGCTGGCGGCAACGGACAGGAAGTGCCCGCCGGTGGCAACCACCCCGGCGAACCGCGCCCCGCGGCGGATCATCCGGATGATGTCCCGCCAGGACAACCATTTGGCAACCAGGATACCCATCAGGCCTGAGGTCACGGCCCAGTACCGGTCATCGAGCACGAAGATGCCCCGCGTCCCGGTTGTGCCTGCGGTGGTGGCCACGAGATACTTCCCGGCAAACCGGCGCCCGATCCGCACCGGGTCCGCCACGAACTCCTGGACGCCGGCCAGGGTCACTGCCGGATCCGTGGCGACGTCGTCGAAGTGGCTCATCAGCTCCTTCTTGTTCGTGACCGGCAGCAAGGAGACGTCCTCGATGTGCTCGGGCAGGCCCCCGTACAGCTCCCGGTAATAGGCCGAATGGGTCCGTGCGTAGGCCACCAACTCGGCCAGGCGCGCCTTTTGCCAGCGCCCGATCTCTTCAGGACCCTTCCGGTGGGCCTGGAGGGCGTCCCACCACACCCAGGCCGCGCTGCTCCCCCGGTCGCCAGTCCGCGCCCGCTGCCGAAGTTTCATGCCTTGACCATAAATCCCGTCCTGACACCGGCACAGGGTCCTTGGACAGGTGAAGACGATCAGTTTGGGTTGCGTCTATCTCCTGGAAGGCCTTCTAGTTCCGGTTCAGACCGAACCGTCGAGTGAGCAGCACCTTCTTGAAATGGGCTTCGGCAGAATCCACTTGAGACGCGGGTGCGCTGGGCGAATAGACCTGGAGAATGCTGAACTGGAAGTGGTGTCGGTGAGAGAGATCGACGCCTTCCGAGCTTGTTGTTGCGTCTTCCTTGCTCGCGCGTATACGCGAGAAGTTTCGGACCTGCGGCGTCCGCCTGACTGGTCAGCCCCTCTGAAGTGAGGGTATGCCGAATAACTACAACGTCATCCGGCGCCAGCCCGGCGGCTTGAAACAGGTGTTGGAGCCGGAGCTCGCCACGAATGTTTCCTTTATCGCTAGCCGGGTCAATCATGCTTCGTCGATGTCCATAGAATCACGTCCTAGCTTAGGTTCGTGGACCGCAGTCGTTGCCAGCCCGGAACGGCCCCGCGCACACAGGGCCGTTCCTCCAAGCTGGAATATCCGTCTCACGCTACTTGATGTTGAGCACGTTCCAGAGGATCAGGTCGTGCGCGTGACGTGCCTTGTCGTCGCCACGGAAATCGGCTTCCTTGACCCCGCCGCCGGTATCGATGGCAATGGAGGAGGTCGATGCAAAGCGCCCCATCATCGATTTGTTGGACAGCATGGAGACGGACCGGATGTTCCTGTACGGAATCGAGACAATGGCGAGCTTGTTGCCGACAAAGCTCTTGTCCTGCAAGATAACCCGCATGTTGGTGATGCCGACGAAGCCGGTACCGACGCCGATGCAGTCGTAGACCGCGTAGACAGTTTCGCCCTGGAGCAGGCCAGCGTTGATCTGCTCGAGTTGTTCGTATCTGTCATGGATGACTTGAGTCAAGATGTCCCCTTGGTGTTTCGGATGAATTGTGAGGTGTGCCGGCGGTCAGTCGCGGAGCGGGACACCCTGGGCGTCAACGCGGAAGTGGGAAGAGCCGGCGATAATCATGATGCCTTCGACGACACCCCACAATGCGACGATGCCGAAGGTCAAGGCACCCAAGACCAGCGTGAGGATTAGCTGAATGACCGCAATCTTCGTGAAGCCCAGGTAGAAGCGGTGAATGCCGAGGCCGCCAAGGAAGATACCCAGGAGCCCGGCGACGATCTTGGACTTGGGCTGCCGGTACCCGTATGCCGGGTTCGGCATCGGGGGCTGCGACTGGTACTGCTGCGGCGCCTGCGGCTGGCCGTAAGCCGGGTTCGGCATCGGGGGCTGCGACTGGTACTGCTGCGGCGCCTGGGGTTGGCCCTGATACTGGGGCTGTCCCGCGGACGGCTGCTGCGGACCGGCCGGGTTGCCCTGCGGCTGGCCCTGGTAGGCGGGCGGGGCTGCAGGGGCGTCGTAGCCCTCCGGAGGAACAGCGGTCGGGTCGGGGTGGGGATGGGTCATTGTTGGTGCCTTTCAGGGAAATGATGATGCAGCCCACGACGTCCAGGCGGCAGCACCGTCAACGACGATTTCCCCCAAGAATCCATGTGCCGTCATCATTCTGACGGAAGAAAACTGTTTATCGCGAAGTCACACGCTGTGAGTCTTAATCGAAGGCTCCACACGCGTCAGATTCGTTGTCGATGAGCTGGCAGCCCTGCAGGTCTTGGGCCTTACTTGCGGCGCTGGAACAGGCGCCTGGTCTCGTTCGCGAGGATCCACCATCGAACCAGCGTCAGGCCCTGCACCCCTAACGGTGCAGGGCTCCCCCAATCTACGCGACGGTGCCGATGAACCGAAGCTGACGGCTGCACCTCAGGTACGGTTCCGACGCCGGCCGCCGACATGGCTCCATGGCCAGCGGGCGACACCTGCACATACGGCGAAACTTGCTCGTTGTGGACAGAGGTGCCGGAACACGGCCGCGCCTACCCCGGGATCTGGATCCGCGCGGCTTCCTGCATGAGCGGCGTGGAGATCATCACGGTGGAAGCACCGGGCGCGATATCGAAAGCAATGAATCCTCGGGCCTTGTCCCCCGGCAGAATGTCGCCGGAGCCCAACTGGTTGTCCGCGAAGAGGTTCAGATCGGCTTTGCGCCCGTTGGAGTCCTTGGCCGAGAAATAGAACGGGTTGGAGCTGGTCTTCCCCGCCTCCGTTTCCCACAGGACGTCCAGGAGCAGGTAGCTGCCGTTCTTTGCCGCGGTGGCGAAGGCCGTGGTGGTGACAGCGTCCGTACGGACGGCAGAGACGATCGTGATCTTAGCGACGTCGCCGTTGCCCATCTTGACGCTGAAGGGTGTACCGACGGCGGGTCCGGCAGCAGCGGCCGGTGCCGGTGCCGGCGCAGGAGCGGCAACTGCCGGAGCGGCGGTGGCAGCCGGAGCGGCTGCGACCGCCGCCGCGGACGACGGCGCCGCCCCTGGGCTGACGTCGCCGGCCTTCGTGGTGCCGCCGGAACAGGAGCCCAGGGCGATGCCGAGCACCAGGACGCCGGCGGGGATGAGGAACCGCTTCTTCTTGAAGAACGGCCGGGGCTGGGGCGCTGCAATCGCGGCGGGCAGGGGCTGGGACAAGTACTCGTGTGACATGTTGTGCCTTTCTTTACGTGAATGAATCATGTGCGTGGGTTGCTACTGCTTTTCCCATTTGCCGCAGCGGCTGGACTTGAAGTCCTGGCCGCCGGACAGGGCAACTGAGGGCCGGCCCCCGCCGGGGAGATCGTTGTCGATGATGTTGCTGCCGTTGCTGCCGGTCGCGTAGATGCCCCAGTAGCAGGAGGAGCCGACGTCGGCTGCCGCCCGGTAGGTTCCCGGCTCGATGTCCGTACCGACAGTCCACGTGCCGTCGCCGACGGTGTTGGCCGCCTTCGTCTTCTCAGCGCCGGTGACAGCCTCTTCGCGGACCTTGACAGCGGCTTCGGCAGTCTTGACGGCGGCGTCCGCCTTTCCGACCTCCGTTTCGCGAGCAGAGACCTTGGCCTCGCGGCCCGCAATACCGTTCTGCAGCGTGTCGTATTTCGATTTCATCGACTCGTAGCTGGACTTGGCCGAGTCGCGCTCGGACTCCACGGACGCCTTCTCCCCCGCCAGCGCCGCGTAGGCATCGCTGGCCTTGGGGTCCGGCAGCGTGGTGCCGACGGCGGTCGCCCCGGCCAGCAGCGCCACGGCGGCGACGGTCGCAATGATCCGCCGCTTGCGCCCCGTCTTTGCCTGTTCCCTGGCCAGCTGGGCCTCCCCCAGTACGTCTTTGGTGTGCGTTTCCGCCGGCTCGTTCGTCTCGGTGTGCAACATGGTCTCTTCCTCTGTACTCGGGTGGCTGCTGAGCGGCGGCGGGATACCGATCCCCCAATGCGTGGTTCCCCGCCGCCGTCGCAGCTCCGGAGGATTCCTTCGTAGCTGCAGAACGAAGCTATGGCGGCTTATCTCAACAAGTGTCAAAGAACACTGATAACCCCGGTTATCAGCATCTA
>CALMVY010000177.1 GCA_937873245.1 uncultured Arthrobacter sp.
CGGCCTGACCTTGTCCTGGCTCAAGACCAACCTGGAATCACGCGGCACGGCGTCGGTGGAAATCTGCACCGCCTTCCGCAAGCCCACGGCCGCGAAGGTCCAGATCGACGTCAAGTACGTCGGCTACGACATCCCCAACGAGTTCGTGGTGGGCTACGGGCTGGACTACGCCGAGAAGTACCGCAACCTGGACTTCGTCGGCACCCTGGCGCCGCACGTTTACGAGTAGCAGGCTGCCGCCACGGCCGGCAGGACCTGGCCGGGGCAGGTCCGGCCGGTCCTGCCCCGTTCCGCTACGCCCTCAGGGAACTTTTGGGCTCCACCGTGCGTGACTCACTGCGACGGTGTATAGCTAGAAACTGACGCAGCACCACACGCGCGCAGATCGGTCGCCGTGCAGCACTACCAGGAGGGACGGGGCCTGCCCCGATCAGATGAAAGCTAAGAGTTTCTTCAAGGGCCCGGGCATCTGGATTGTCGTTGTCATCGGCATGCTCCTGCTGGCCTTTGCCACCCTGTCCCCGGGCGGGTCCGCCCGAATCGACACCGACAAGGGTCTCGCGCTGCTGACCGAGGGCGGCAAGGTCGAACAGGCCAAGATCTTCGATGCGGAAAACCGTGTGGACCTGGTCCTGAAGGAAAACCTGCAGGTTGACGGCCAGGACAAGGGCAAGAACATCCAGTTCTACTACGTCAACGCCCGCGCCGACGATGTGGTCAAAGCCGTCACGGACTCCCGGCCCCCGAGCGGCTACACCGACCAGCCGATCGAGAACAACTGGTTCGCCGGACTGTTCTCCCTCCTGATCCCTGTCCTCCTCCTCGGCGTCCTGTTCTGGTTCCTGCTCTCCCGCATGCAGGGCGGCGGCTCCAAGGTCATGCAGTTCGGCAAGTCCAAAGCCAAGATGGTCAACAAGGACATGCCCCAGGTCACCTTCAGCGACGTCGCCGGGGCCGACGAGGCCGTCGAGGAACTCGAAGAAATCAAGGAGTTCCTCCAGGAACCGGCGAAATTCCAGGCCGTTGGAGCCAAAATCCCCAAGGGCGTGCTGCTCTACGGCCCTCCAGGCACCGGCAAGACCCTCCTGGCCCGCGCCGTCGCCGGCGAGGCCGGCGTCCCCTTCTTCTCCATCTCCGGTTCCGACTTCGTGGAAATGTTCGTCGGCGTCGGCGCCTCCCGCGTCCGCGACCTGTTCGAGCAGGCCAAGGCCAACTCTCCGGCCATCATCTTCGTGGACGAGATCGACGCCGTCGGCCGCCACCGCGGCGCCGGCATCGGCGGCGGCAACGACGAACGTGAGCAGACCCTCAACCAGCTGCTCGTTGAAATGGACGGCTTCGACGTCAAGACGAACGTCATCCTGATCGCCGCCACCAACCGCCCCGACGTCCTCGACCCGGCGCTGTTGCGTCCGGGCCGCTTCGACCGGCAGATCTCCGTCGAGGCCCCCGACCTGATCGGCCGCGACCAGATCCTCAAGGTCCACGCCAAGGGCAAGCCGATGGCTCCCGACGTCGACCTGAAGGCGGTCGCCAAAAAGACCCCCGGCTACACCGGCGCGGACCTCGCCAACGTCCTCAACGAGGCCGCCCTGCTGACCGCGCGCTCCAACGCGAACCTGATCGACGACCGCGCCCTCGACGAGGCGATCGACCGTGTGATGGCCGGCCCGCAGAAGCGCAGCCGCGTCATGAAGGAACACGAACGCAAAGTCACCGCCTACCACGAAGGCGGACACGCACTGGTGGCCGCGGCGCTGCGGAATTCGGCTCCGGTCACCAAGATCACCATCCTGCCCCGCGGCCGTGCCCTGGGCTACACCATGGTGGTCCCGGAAAACGACAAATACTCCATCACCCGCAACGAACTGCTCGACCAGATGGCCTACGCCATGGGCGGCCGCGTCGCCGAGGAGCTCGTCTTCCACGACCCGTCTACCGGCGCGTCCAACGACATCGAAAAGGCCACCGGGATCGCCCGCAAGATGGTCACCGAGTTCGGCATGAGCGAACGGGTCGGCGCGGTGCGGCTCGGCCAGGGCGGCGGCGAGCCTTTCCTGGGCCGCGACGCCGGCCATGAGCGGAACTACTCCGACCAGATCGCCTACATCGTCGACGAGGAAGTGCGCCGGCTGATCGAGGGCGCCCACGACGAGGCTTACGCCATCCTGACCGAAAACCGCGACGTCCTCGACGAGCTGGCCCTCGAACTGCTGGAACGCGAAACGCTGAACCAGGCCGAAATCGCCCAGGTCTTCACCAGTATCCGAAAGCGCGATTTCCGCGAGATCTGGCTCTCCAAAGAGACCCGTCCGATCCAGGAAATCGGCCCGGTGGAATCCCGCATGGAGCGGGCCGAACGCGAAGCGCAGGAAGAAGCCAAGGAAGCCCGCCTCGAAGAGCCGCTGGACGCGCTGCCGCCGCACGCCCAGGGCGTCGTCGGACAGGAGCCGTTCCAGGGCGGTGTAACGGACCTCGGGCCCGACGGCCATCCCGGCTAGGCTTCTTCAGTGACTTCTTTCTTCAATGACGACGACGACGCTCCCGCCACCGATGATGTGGCGGCGGGAGGGTCCGTTTCCGGCACCACGGCTGTGGACCAGCCCCGGATCCAGGCGGCTGTCCGCGAGATCCTGCTGGCCATCGGCGAGGACCCGGACCGCAGCGGCCTCGTGGACACCCCGAAGCGGGTCGCCAAGGCCTACACCGAAATGTTCGCCGGGCTCCACCACGACCCGGCGGAGATCCTGGCCACCCAGTTCGACCTGGACCACGAGGAACTCGTCCTGGTCAAGGACATCCCGTTCTACTCCACCTGCGAGCACCACCTGGTGCCGTTCCACGGGGTGGCGCATGTGGGTTACATTCCCTCGCATGACGGGAAAGTCACCGGGCTGAGCAAACTGGCGCGGCTGGTGGACATGTTTGCCCGCCGCCCCCAGGTCCAGGAACGCCTGACCACCCAGATCGTCGAAGCCCTCGTCAGCCACCTCAAACCGCGCGGCGCGATCGTCGTCGTCGAATGCGAACACCTCTGCATGTCCATGCGCGGCATCCGCAAGCCCGGCGCCAAGACCGTCACCAGCGCGGTGCGCGGGCAGCTCCATGACCCGGCCACCCGCGCCGAAGCCATGAGCCTCATCATCGGAAGGTAAGAACACAGACTATGGACTCCCTGGCTGCAGCCCCTGGAACCGGACCCGCGACCTCGCCTCTGCCTGTACTGCGCAAGTCGCGCCCGGCAGCGCAATTCAAGGATCTCCCCACGGACCGGACGCTCGTGATGGGGATCCTGAACGTCACCCCGGATTCCTTCAGCGACGGCGGCAAGCACGCCACCGCTGACACTGCCATCGCGGCCGGCCTCCGGATGTTCTACGGCGGAGCGGACATCATCGACGTCGGCGGGGAATCCACCCGCCCGGGGGCGGCCGGGGTGGGCGCCGAGGAGGAGCAGCGGCGGGTGCTGCCCGTGATCCAGGCGCTGGTCAAGGCCGGGGCCCTGGTCAGCATCGACACGACGCACGCCGCCACCGCCGCCGCCGCCCTGGATGCCGGGGCCGCGATCATCAACGATGTTTCCGGACTGAGCATGGAGCCGGAAATGGCCGAACTGGTGGCCCGCAGCAAGGCCCCGTACATCCTCACCCACCGCCGCGGCGACGCCAGCACGATGGACTCCCTGGCCGAGTACGGGAACGTCGCGGACGAAGTGGCCGCCGAACTGGCCGGTGTCCGCGACAAGCTGTACGCGGCCGGCGTCACCCCGGAACAGATCATCCTGGACCCGGGACTGGGCTTCTCGAAGAACGAGGAGCAGAACTGGGAACTCCTCCGGCGCCTGGACGTCCTGCAGGCCATGGGCCACAAGGTCCTGGTGGCAGCGTCCCGCAAGCGTTTCCTCGGCAGCCTCCTGACCGTGGCGGGCAAGGCCGCCCCGCCGGCCGAACGTGACGCCGCGACGGCCGCCGTGACGGCCGTCAGCGCCTACCGGGGAGCCTGGGCGGTCCGGGTGCACGACGTCGGTCCCAGCCTCGACGCCGTCAAAGCCGCCGCCCGCATGAGCCCGGCACCGGCACCAGCCGTTCCGGCCGCCCCCGGCGACAACTGAACCGACAGCCCACCATGGACCAAATCACGCTGAGCGGCGTCACCGCCGTCGGCCATCACGGAGTGTTTGATTTCGAGCGGCGCAACGGCCAGCCGTTCGTCGTCGACGCCGTACTGCACCTGGACTTCAGCCGCGCCGCCGCCTCCGACGATGTGCTGGACACCGCCCACTACGGTGAGGTGGCAGAGTGCATCCGGGGCTGGATCACGGCGGAGCCACTGAACCTGATCGAGGCGCTGGCCGTGCGGATCGCCGAGGACGTGCTGCGGAAGTTCCCCGTCGCCGCGGTGGACATCACCGTGCACAAGCCCAAGGCGCCGATCTCAGTCGAGTTCGGCGACGTATCCGTCAGTGTCCGGCGGACCCGGCAGGAGCAGCCATGAACTACACGCGGGCCGTCCTCGCGCTTGGCAGCAACCTGGGGGAGCGCAGCGACACCCTCTCGGCGGCGGTCGCGGACATCGTCGACCCGCCCGAGGTCCGGCTCCTTGCGATTTCGCCGATCGTCCAGACGAAAGCCGTCGGCGGGCCGTCCGGCCAGCCGGACTTCCTCAACATGGTGATCGCGGTGGAGACCACGCTGACGCCCCTTGAACTGCTGCAGCACTGCCACGCGGTGGAGCAAAAGCACCTCCGCGTCCGCGAAGTGCACTGGGGCCCGCGCACTCTCGACGTCGACATCATCACCTACGGGGAGCTGGTCAGCTCCGACCCGGACCTGACCCTGCCCCACCCGCGTGCGGCCCAGCGGGCGTTCGTGCTGTACCCGTGGTCGCTGATTGACCCGGCCGCAGAGCTGGACGGCGAACGCGTGGGCGACCTGGCCGCCAGGGCCGCCGACTTTGCCGACCTGGTGCCCTTCGACGGTTTCGAAAACCTCCACGGCGTGGCCGGAGCGGTCGAATGATGAAGCTGACCAACCCCCTGACCCTTCTTCTCATCGGCTCGGCCGTGGGGCTCCTCGGCTGGCTCGCAGCCGTGCTGACCACCCGCTATGGCCTCAACACGCCCGTGCTGCCGCTTACCGGACTCATCACGATGGGTGTGATCGTTGTGCTCACCCTCGTGCTGGGCATCAGGGTCCGGCGCTGGCGGAACGGCGACAAGAAGAAAATGCTCAACCCCATCCTGGCCGCCTGGACCCTGGTCCTCGCCCAGGCCTGCGCCTACACCGGCAGCGTGCTGCTGGGCTGGCATGCCGGTATCTTCGTCGACCAGTTGCGGCTCTGGAACCTGCGCAGCGACCAGACCCTCGCCTGGCAGGCCCTGATCATGGCCGGCGGCGGACTGGTGATGATCGTGGTTGGCCTGATGGTGGAACGGTTCTGCCGGATACCCCCCGAGGACGGCGAGGGTGAGTCGGCTCCGGGCCTCCAGGAAAAGCGCAAGCCCAAGTCGGAAGGCGAATATGCATACCGAGGCGATTGACCCTCCGGGCATCACGTGGCTGCGCGTCTCACCGAAATACGTCACGGTGCGGCTCGCCAGCTGGGCGCTTGCCAACCTCGTCGTGGTGGGGCTGCTGTGCGTTCCCATCATCGTTGTCCTCAACGGCGGGTGGCCGTCGTTCCCGCTCTGGCTGGCCGTGGCGATCCCCGCGGTGATGCTGGTCCTCGCGCTGTGGCGGCTCGTGCTGATTCCCCGGCAGGTGCGGGCCATCGGCTACGCCGAGCGCGAGGATGACCTCCTCATCCGCCGCGGCATCTTCTTCCAGCGCACCCTCGTGGTCCCCTACGGCCGCATGCAGTACGTGGACATCGGCGCCGGGCCGGTGGAACGCGGGCTGGGGCTGTGCACGCTGAAACTGCACACCGCCTCCGCCGGCACCAACGCGGAAATCCCGGGCCTGCCCGCCGGGGAAGGGGCGCGCCTTCGCGAGCAGCTCTCCGCCCGTGGCGAAGCCCGGCTGGCCGGGCTGTGACGGATTCGCCGTGCGGGCCGCGCAGGCCGCCGTCGTGAAGGCCGCAGTGGTGAAGGCCGCAGTGAAGGGGACCCGGTGAAGCCGGGCGCTGCCCCGGAGGCCTCAGCGGGTGCCGAGGCGGGAAGCCCGGACGCCGCGTGGCTGCGTGTGCACCCCGCCTCACCCTTCGTGCGCGGCTGGGTGGCGCTGGCCGCCATTGGATTCTTCTTCTTCCGCGACACCTTCGAGCGGATGCTCCGGGGCGGGCCCCTTGTCGATGAGCAGCTCGCCGGCCGGGCGCCGTGGCTGCTGGGCGGCGGCGGTGTGCTGTTGCTGCTCACCGTCCTCGGCTACATCCTGAGCTGGTACTTCACCCGCTACCAGGTGGCGGAAGGCTATGTCCGGCTAAACACGGGCTTCCTCTTCAAGCAGCAGCGGCAGGCCAGGCTGGACCGCGTCCAGGCGATCGACATTGTGCAGCCCCTGCTGGCCCGGATCTTCGGGCTGGCCGAACTGAAGTTCGAGGTGGCCGACGCCGGGGAGTCCGCCGTGCGGCTCGCCTACCTCCGCCTGGACGACGCCCGGCAGCTCCGCGCCGCGATCCTGGCCCGCGCTGCCGGCGTGGTGCCGGACCCTGCGCGCCCCGGGGAGGCCGCCGCTGAGGCGCCCGAGCACGCCGTCCTGACCGTCCCGCCGCGGCGCCTCATCGGCTCCCTGCTCCTCAGCGAACAGAGCGTGTTCATTGTGGCCGGCGGCGTGGCCTCCGTGGCGCTTTCGGCCCTGACCGAGAACCGCAGCTTCTACCTCTTCCTGATCCCGGCCGTGCTGGGCATCGCGGCCACGTACTGGAACTCCATCAACCGGGGCTACAACTTCACCGCCGCCATTTCCCCGGACGGAATCCGGCTGCGCTACGGGCTGCTGGATACGCAGGCGCAGACCCTGCCGCCGGGCCGGATCCAGGCGCTGCGGGTCAGCCAGCCGCCGCTCTGGCGGATCTTCGGCTGGTACCGGATCCAGGTCAATGTGGCCGGCTACGGTGCGGCGGGAAGCGACGGCGAGAGCTCATCCCGGACCACGCTCCTGCCGGTGGGGACATTCCCCGACGTCCTCACCATGCTCTCCCTCGTCCTGCCCGACCCGGGCACCCCGGACCCGGTGGGGATCTTCACGGCAGGCATCACCGGCGTCGCCGGACCGGATGGGGTGCCGGCGGGTGCGGGCCTCCCCGGCGCGGACGACGCCGGCTTCGTCACCACCCCGCGGCGCGCCAGGCTGCTGGCACCCCTGGGCTGGCGCCGCAACGGCTTCAACGCCACCGACACGGCCCTGCTGATCCGCTCGGGCCGCTGGTGGCGCCACCTCGTGGTGGTCCCGCACCAGCGCACCCAATCCATCGCGCTGGAGCAAGGCCCCCTGGCGCGGCGCTTCCGCGTAGCGGACCTGGTCCTGCACACCACCGCCGGGCCGGTGTCCCCAAGGCTCATCCAGGCCGGCCTCGACGAGGGGCGTGCGCTGCTGGACGCACAGGCGGCCCGTGCCCGGGCCGCGCGCAAACGGCAGACCAGCGAGCACTGGCTGGACCAGGTCCGGGCGCTCGCGGCCGACCCCTCCTCCGCGGGAGGAACCTCCACTACCGAAGAACACAACAGGCAGGACGACCGGCAGCATGGCTAAACCAGGACGACTCGGCATCGGAATCGTCGGCGCCGGCAAGGTCGGCGCCGTCCTGGGGGCGGCGCTGCGCGGCGCGGAGCACGCCGTCATCGGTGTCTCCGCGGTCTCGGACGCCAGCCGCGAACGCGCGGAAGCCTTGCTTCCCGGTGTCCCGGTGCTGGACGTGCAGGACATCGTCGAACGCGCCGAACTGGTGCTGCTGGCCGTCCCCGACGATGCGCTCGGCCCGCTCGTCGAAGGTCTGGCGAAGCTCGGCGCCTGGCAGCCCGGGCAGATCGTGGCCCACACGTCCGGACGTTTCGGCGTCGGGATCCTGCATCCCGTCCGCGCCGCCGGCGCCATCCCGCTGGCGCTGCACCCCGCCATGACCTTCACCGGGATGAGCCTGGACCTGACCCGGCTGCTGGACTGCACCTTTGGCGTCACCGCGGACGCCGCGATGCTGCCCATCGCGCAAGCCCTCGTGGTGGAAATGGGGGCTGAGCCCGTCGCCATCGCCGAGGCCGACCGCACGCTGTACCACGCGGCCCTCGCCCACGGCTCAAACCACCTCGTCACCCTCGTGGCGCAAGCCTCGCAGCTGCTCCGCGAGGTCGGCGTCGAGGCCCCCGAACGGATGCTGGGCCCGCTGCTGCGCGCGACCCTGGAGAACGCCCTCGCCTCGGGCGAATCGGCCCTGACCGGGCCGGTGGCCCGCGGCGATGCGGGCACCGTTGCCGCGCACGCCGAGTCCCTGCGGGAGCACGACGGCGGCTCCGGCGGCGATATTCTGGAGGCGTACCTGGCCATGGCCCGGGCGACGGCCCGCCGGGCAGGACGCCGCGGGCAGCTGAAGCCGGAGCAACTCGACGCCATCGCGCAGGCGCTCGAGGGCCCCGGCCACAGCGGCCGGCAACCCTAAGGAAGGTCCACAACTTTGGCGATCCAACTCGTGACCACGGCTGCCCGGCTCCGGGCCGAAAGCGCCCGGCTGCTCAAGGAGAAGGGCGGCACCTCACAGGGACTGGTGCCCACTATGGGCGCCCTGCACGAGGGCCACGCCGAGCTGGCGCGCACCGCCGTCGAGCAGAACGACGTGGCCGTGGTGAGTATCTTCGTGAACCCGCTGCAGTTTGGCGAGGCCGTGGACTTGGAACGGTACCCCCGGACCCTGGACGCGGATCTGGCGCTCCTGGACGCCGCGGGCGTGGACCTGGTGTTCGCTCCGGACCTCGAAGAGGTCTATCCCGGCGGGGCTCCCCGGGTCCGGATCAGCGCGGGCCCGATGGCCGGCAAATGGGAGGGGGCCTCCCGTCCCGGGCACTTCGACGGCGCCCTGACCGTGGTGGCCAAGCTGCTGCACTACGGAATGCCCGGCGCGGCAGCGGGTCCGGAGCTGCCCGCGTACCGGGCGTACTTCGGCCAGAAGGACGCCCAGCAGCTGGCCCTGGTCCGGCGCATGGTGGCGGACCTGAACTTCCCTGTGGAGATCATCCCGGTGCCGACTGTGCGCTCCGCGGACGGACTGGCGCTGTCCAGCCGCAACCGCTTCCTTTCCGCCGAGGAACGCGAGGCGGCCCTGGTGCTCTCACGGGCCCTGCGCCTGATCGAGGAACGGGCCAACGCCCACCAGCCGCTGGACCTCGCGTCCGTCCAGGCGCTCGTGGAGTCCCAGCCGCTCGTGGAACTGGACTACCTCGATGTGGTGGACCCGCAGACCCTCGAACCGCTCGCGGAGAACTGCCGGGAAACGCCGTTCCGCGGCGAGGCCCTGGCGCTCATTGCGGCCAAGGTGGGCCCGGTCCGCCTGATCGACAACCTCCCGCTGGACTCCTGAGCCACATGGACCGTATCTGACCCCGCGTTGCCTTTAGGGGCCGCGGGAATCTTTCTCCGCCGTCGGGAATTACCGCGGCGAATCCAGGGTTGGCACCTTCAGTAGCGGCTGTGGCCGCAAGATCCCACTTCTAAATCTCCCTGAGGGAACCCCTATGCCTACAGACGTCTCTTCAAAGACCCCCGGCGATCCCGTGCAGACCGCGCCGGCCGAGCAGACCGTGCAGACCCCGGCTGCCGGCGGGACCGCCGCCCCGCCGGCGAAGATGTCCCGGGAATCGGTCACTGTCATCGCCACCCTGCTGGTGGCCACGTTTGTGGTGATCCTGAACGAAACCATCATGAACGTCGCCCTGCAGCGGCTGATGGTGGATCTGGGGGTCACCGCCCCCACCGTGCAGTGGCTGTCCACCGGTTTTATGCTCACGATGGCCGTCGTGATCCCGACCACCGGCTTCATCCTGCAGCGGCTCTCCACCCGCGCCGTCTTTATGCTGGCCATGGGCCTGTTCTCCGGAGGCACGCTGCTTGCGGCGGTGGCCCCGGGATTCGGAATCCTCCTCCTCGCCCGGATCATCCAGGCCGGCGGCACGGCAATCATGCTGCCCCTGCTGATGACCACCATCCTCACCCTGGTCCCCGTGACACGCCGCGGCTTCGTGATGGGCAACGTCAGCATCGCCATCTCCGTGGCCCCGGCCATGGGCCCCACCGTTTCCGGGCTGATCCTCGAGCACTTCTCCTGGCGCTTCATGTTCGTCTTTGTCCTCCCGATCGCCGTGGCCGCCTTCGCCATCGGCGCCAGGTTCCTGACCAACATCGGGGAAAACGAGAAAACCCGGCTTGATGTCCTGTCCGTGCTGCTGACCGTCCCCGCGTTCGGTGGCCTGGTCTACGGCCTGAGCCAGATCGGCGGCGGCGAGGGCGGCCCGGGCTCGCCCGCCATCATTGCGCTGGCTGTCGGCGTCATCGCCATGGTGGCGTTCGTCCTCCGCCAGCTGCGGCTGCAGAAGTCGGCCGCGCCCCTGCTGGACCTGCGGGCATTCACGTTCCGGATGTTCACCGTGTCCGTGCTGCTGCTGGTCGTGGCCATGATCGCGCTGTTCGGTGCTGTGATCCTCCTGCCGTTGTACCTGCAGGAAATCCGCGGGCTGACGTCCCTGGAAACAGGGCTGACCCTGCTGCCCGGCGGCCTCGCCATGGGCCTGCTGGGCCCGTTCATCGGCCGTCTCTTCGACAAGGTGGGTCCGCTGCCGCTGACGGTCACCGGCTCGTCCCTGCTGGTGCTGGCCCTGTTCCAGTTCTCACTGCTCGACGCCGACACCCCGGTCCCGTGGATCATTGCGCTGCACGTGGGCCTCAGCCTGGGACTTGCCCTGATCTTCACACCGGCCTTCACTACCGGCCTGAACCCGCTGCCGCCGCACCTGTATTCGCACGGTTCGGCCATCATGAGCACCTTGCAGCAGGTGGCCGGGGCCGCCGGAACGGCGCTGCTCGTCTCGATCTACGCGGTCGTGTCCGCCGCTTCCGGAATGGTCGCGGGAATGCACGCGGCGTTCCTCACGGCATCGGTCATCGCCGTCGCCGCCGTCGTGCTGGCCGCCATGATGCGCAAGACCGCAGCGGTAGAAAGTCCCGCCGCGGAACTCGCCGGAGCAGCCCACTAGCCCGGTTAACCCAACGCGGGGTCACCTAGAGCCCATCCGGAGGTCCGGAATGGGCGCGAAGTGACCCCGCGTTGCTTTGGCGCAGGCTAGCTGGCGAAGAACTCGCTGAGCGCGGTGATGAGCTTGTCCGGGGCCTTGTTGACGCCGTCGTGCCCCATGCCCGGCAGGATGGTGTAGCTGGAGCCGGAGAGCACCTCGTTGATCTGCGCGCAGGCCACACCAAAGTACGCCGGGCTCTTCTCGCCGACAATGATCAGCGTCTCCAGCGGCAGCTCCAGGAACGGCTCGGCCGGCATGTCCGCGGCGATGATGGCCTTGATCTCCCGGACGCCGGTCTTCATGAGCTCGCGCATCTGCTTGCCGATCGGGGTCCCGGCGGCCAGCTTGTTCGCCAGGGTCA
Organism: uncultured Arthrobacter sp.; assembly: GCA_937873245.1. Taxonomy (GTDB): domain Bacteria; phylum Actinomycetota; class Actinomycetes; order Actinomycetales; family Micrococcaceae; genus Arthrobacter. The sequence goes on from CALMVY010000177.1 coordinate 11,574, forward strand.
GCATGGAGAGGGGCATCCGGGACAGGGCGCTGCCGGTCTCAAGGCCCCTGAGCAGGACGGCGAGGGCGCGGTCGTCGTCGCCGGCCGCCGTCGCCTTCTCATATTCGGTGGTCCAGTCCGCGGTGACGCTGTGGTTTACGGACACGGCAGGGTCGTAGACGGCGAGGCGTTCCACCGGCAGGGTGCGGGCGGCGTGCAGTGCGACGGCGCCGCCGAAGCTGTGCCCGAAAACGTCCGTGCTGGACGTGTGCTTCATCACCGCATCGAGGTCATGGATGTCCACGTCGAGGGTGTAGTCCTCCGGCTGCGGTGAAGAGGAGCCGCGGCCGCGGCGGTTGAAGGTGTGCACCGGCCGGCCCAGGGACGCACTGAGCTTCTGGGCGAAGCGCGTGTAGTCCGCGGCGGTCACCATCGAGGCCGGGACCACGACGACGCCGGAGCCCGCCGAGGCGAGTTCGGCACCCGTGCTGAAAAGCTCGATCGTTCCACCGTCGGGGGTTCTGATGTTCTCGCGGGTCATGCTCCGAGCCTAGCCGAGGCGGCAGCTACGGCGTAGTAGGGTCCCCGCGGCCGACCGGCGTCCCCGCTAGTTGCCGAGCCGCCCGCCGGAGACCTCGAGGTAGCAGGAGCCGCAGAGGGACTCGTACCAGACGTCCTGGCCGTCGATCGCGACCTGGTCGCCGTCGAAGACCACCGCATCGCCCGCCCGGCGGGTGTTGAAGATGGCCTTGCGGCCGCAGCGGCAGATGGTCTTGAGTTCCTCGAGGGTGTGCGCGATCTCCAGCAGCCGCATCGATCCCGGGAACGCCCGGGTGCGGAAGTCCGTGCGGATGCCGTAGGCCAGGACGGGAACGTTGTCCAGGACGGCGATCCGGAAGAGGTCGTCCACCTGGGCCGGTTCGAGGAACTGGGCCTCGTCCACCAGCAGGCACGCCACCGGCTGCGTGTCCACATGCTCCAGCAGCGCATCGGGGTCGTCTCCGTGGGCCTGGGCGGTGAACAGCTCGCGGGCGGAGGCCCCGGCCGGGATCAGGAAGTCCACGGAACGGGTCATCCCCAGGCGGGACACGACGTCGGCGTCGCCCTTGGTGTCCACATCCGGCTTGGCCAGCAGGACCCGCTGGCCGCGTTCCTCGTAGTTGAAGGCGGCCTGCAGCAGGCCCGTTGACTTGCCGGAATTCATCGCGCCGAAGCGGAAGTAGAGCTTGGCCAAGGGGGTCCTTTCGAAAGGGTCGCCCACCGATTGTAAAGGCGCGCCCCTCAGCGGCCCAGCTTGAGCCGCCGCCTGCGCGCCGGGAGGGGCCGCAGGCGCCCTTCCCCGGCCAGGAAGTAACGCGCAACAGCCCGGGGCAGCCGGATGCCGGGCCGGAGCGGGCTTTCGTGAAGCTGGCCCGGCAACACGGCGCACTCGATGGACGGGACGGCGGCGGCAAGCTGCCGCCCCGTCTCGGTGAAGTAGTCCGGGCTCCAGCTGCCGCTCAGCATCAGGGTCGGGATGGTCACGGACGCGAAGTCGGCCAGCTCGGCGTCGGCGTCCAGCACTGCCCGCATCTCCGCGACGGCAGTGGGGAGCAGATCGCGCATCTCGGCACCCATGCTGGTCCGTGCGGAGATGATGCTGAGCATCCGCAGCGCGCCCAGCGGAAGCTTGGAGACGGGCCCGCCCACCTCAATGCCCTGGACCAGGTGCGCCCAGGCGTCGTCGAGTTCCCCTGCGGCCAGGGAACGTTCCAGTTCGGGCCGCCAGCGGTGGGTGAGGTTTCCGGAGAGGGACACGGCCGCGTCATAGGTCACCAGCCTGCGGATCGGCAGCGTCAGTGCCGCCTGCAGGGCCACGAAGCCGCCGTAGCTGTGCGCCACCACGTCGCTCGATCCCGTTTCCCGCATCACAGTGGCCAGATCGCCGACCTCCGTGGCCGCCGAGTAGCCGGCCGGTTGCGGGGAGGAACCGGCGCGCCCGCGCCGGTTGTAGCAATGCACCGGGCGGCCCAGCAGGCGGCTGATGTTCCGCGCGAACGGGCGGTACAGTGCGGCCGTGATCATGGTGCCGTGCACGACGACGATGCCCGGCCCGGGCGCTGGGCGGCCCGCCGGACCTTCCGCCGGGGCCGGTCCGGCAGGCGGGCGGAACGATTGCAGCTCGAGGTGACCCTCGCCGTCGTCGGTGTTGATGGTCCGCGTCTCCACAACCTGAGTCTATTCCGCAGGGTCTCTTCCGTGGTGGGCTTTACCGGGCGGGACCTGCCCCGGCGGAATCCCCGGTAAACTTGGGGATTGTGACTTCCCAAAACACCTCCGCCCCGAACACCGCCGCCGATTCCCACGACGCCAGCGAACAGACGCGCATCCGCATGGAGAAGCGCGCCAAGCTGATCGAGCGCGGCATCGAGGCGTATCCGGTGGGTGTTGAACGCACGCATTCACTGGGTGACATCCGCGAAAAGTACGCGCACCTCCAGGCCGACGAGACCACGGGCGACGTCGTCGGGGTGACCGGCCGCATCGTCTTCATCCGCAACACCGGCAAGCTCTGCTTCGCCACCCTCCAGGAAGGCGGCGTTGACGGCAAGGCCGTTCGGCTGCAGGTCATGCTGAGCCTGGCCAACATCGGCGAGGACGCGCTCGCCGACTGGAAGGCCCTCGTGGACCTGGGCGACCACGTCTTCATCAACGGCGAGGTCATCTCCTCGCGGCGCGGCGAGCTCTCCGTCATGGCCGAGTCCTGGTCCATGGCGTCCAAGGCCCTGCGCCCGCTGCCCGTGCTGCATGCCGGCCTCAACGAGGAAACCCGCGTCCGCCAGCGCTATGTGGACCTCATCGTCCGCGACGAGGCCCGCGAAATGGTCTACACCCGGGCCGCGATCACGCGGTCGATCCGCGAGACCCTGCACCGCCAGGGCTACGTCGAGGTGGAAACCCCGATGCTGCAGCTGGTCCACGGCGGCGCCACGGCCCGCCCCTTCGAGACGCACATGAACGCCTTCGACCAGAAAATGACCCTGCGGATCGCCACCGAGCTGTACCTCAAGCGCACCGTCGTCGGCGGAATCGACCGCGTCTACGACATGGGCCGCGTCTTCCGCAATGAGGGCGTCGACTCCACCCACAGCCCCGAATTCACCACCCTGGAAAGCTACGAGGCGTGGGCGGACCAGTTCGTGATGGCGGACCGGATCAAGGAACTCATCCTCGACGCCGCCGACGCCGCCGGCGTGGGCCGCGTGCTGCAGACCGAGGCCGGGGAGATCAACCTGGACGGCGACTGGGCGTGGATGGCGGTCTACCCGGGACTGTCCGACTTCGTGGGCCAGGACATCACTCCGGCGACCCCCGTGGCCGAGCTCCTGGCGCTTGCCGCCAAGCACGAGGTGAAGGTGGACGCCAACTGGGACGCCGAGAAGCTCGTCGTGGAACTTTTCGGCGAGCTCGTCGAACCGACGTTGCTGAACCCGACCTTCGTCTACGATTACCCGCCGTCCGCCCAGCCGCTGGCCCGTCCGCACCGCGAGGACGGCCGCCTGATCGAAGCCTGGGACCTCATCATCGGCGGAATGGAACGCGGCACCGCCTTCTCCGAGCTGATCGACCCCGTTATCCAGCGCGAACGCCTGACCGAGCAATCACGCCATGCGGCCGCCGGGGACGACGAGGCAATGCAGCTGGACGAGGACTTCCTGCGTGCCCTTGAGTACGGTGCTCCGCCGATGGGCGGAATCGGACTGGGGATCGACCGGCTCGTCATGTTGTTCACGGGCGCCGGAATCCGCGAAACGATTCTCTTCCCGTTGCTTAAGCCGGGAGGGCACTGACCGTGG
>CALMVY010000178.1 GCA_937873245.1 uncultured Arthrobacter sp.
CACCTCCTGCTCGTGGGGGAGCTGGTGCCCGCCGACGCGTCCGGAACCCGCCCGGTGGCAACGTTCCAGCTCAGCTTCCTGCCGGGGCTGTCCCGCCGGGGGTCCTGGCGTGCCCAGTTGGAGGCCGTGCGGGTGGGGACCGAGCTGCGCGGGCAGGGCGTGGGGGCGGTGTTGGTGGAATGGGCCATCGACGAGTCGCGGCGCCGGGGATGCTCGCTCATGCAGCTCACCACGGACAAGTCACGCAGCGATGCCCATCGCTTCTACGAACGTCTCGGCTTCGCGGCCAGCCACGAGGGCATGAAGCTCGCGCTCTAGCCCCCCACCCGCCGAGGTGACAGTTAATGCCCATGTTTCCCGGAAACATGGGCATTAACTGTCACCTCGGCGAGGCGTGGAGTCGGGCGCGGCTCAGGCTTTCGCGGACTCCTTCGCGGAACCCTTGGGAACGAACAGGGTCTCGGCCTGTTCCAGGGACATCCCGTTGGTCTCCGGCACCTTGAACTTCACGAAGAAGAACGACGCCGCCGCGAACATCGCGTACATGGCATACGTCAGCGGCAGGGAGGCCGCCGCCATGACCGGGAAGCTCAGGGTGATGGCGAAGTTGGCGATCCACTGCGCGGCGGCGGCGAGGCCCAGGGCGCGGGCGCGGATCCGGGACGGGAAGATCTCGCCCAGCAGCACCCAGACCAGCGGACCCCAGGACGCGCCGAAGCTGATCACAAAGACGTTGGCGGCCACCAGGGCGGCAGGGCCCCACGCCCCGGGCAGTGAAATCGCGTCGCCGGTTCCGGTGGCGGACCCGAAGGCCAGGGCCATCGTGCCCAGCGAGAGGGCCATGCCGATGGAGCCCGCGAGCATGATGGGCCGGCGGCCGATCCGGTCCACCAGGGCAATCGCCACGAGGGTGACCAGAATGTTGGTGACAGCCGTGGCCACGGAGATCGTCAGGGAGTCCTTCTCCTGGAATCCGACAGCCTTCCACAGAGTGGTGGAGTAGTAGAAGATCACGTTGATCCCGACGAACTGCTGCAGTACCGACAGGACGATGCCGATCCACACCACGGGCTGCAGACCGAAGGCCTTGCCGCGCAGGGATCCCTTCTGCCCCGCGACCTTGTCCTCCTCGATGGCGGTCTTGATGTCGCGCAGGTGGCGGTCCGTATCTTCATTCGGGGCGATGGACTGGAACACCTTGAGGGCTTCCTCGTCCTTGCCCTGGAACACCAGGAACCGCGGCGACTCGGGCAGGGTGTAGGCAATCCAGCCGTACACGACGGCGGGCACGGCGCCGGCGAGGAACATCCAGCGCCAGGCCTCGATGCCGAACCAGAGGGGCTGGTCGGCGCCGCCGGCGAAGTTCGCGAACAGGGCGTCCGAGAGCAGGGCGGCGAAGATACCGGTGGTGATGGCGAGCTGCTGGAGCGAGGCCAGGCGGCCGCGGACGTGGCGCGGGGAGATCTCGGAGATGTAGGCCGGGGCGATCACGGAGGCCAGGCCGATGCCCAGGCCGCCGACGAGGCGCCAGAAGATCAGGTCCCACACGCTGAAGGCGAAGCCCGTGCCGACCGCGCTGACCAGGAACAGCAGCGCACCGATCTTCATGGCCGGGATGCGGCCGTAGCGGTCGGCCACCTTTCCGGCCAGGTAGGCGCCGGCCGCACAACCGAGGAGAGCGACGGCCACGGCAAAGCCGGTCACGGCCTCGCTGAGCGCGAACTCGTCCTTGATGGCGTCGACGGCGCCGTTGACCACCGAGGAGTCGAAGCCGAAGAGGAAGCCGCCCACGGCGCCCGCCACGGCCAGCCAAATGACCCGCTGGGGGATCTTGGCGGCGGTCTGGTCTTGGGTGGTTGTCATTAGGCTCCCTCGGCATTTCGCGTTCCACGGCCTGCGCCGCAGCTACCAAGTCTTACACCAGAGCCGGAGGGACGCCTGTCACACGCCGCAAAAGTGAGACGAAACATACAGTTGGCGGGCGCGGCGCGCGGGCACGCCGTCGTCCGCCGTCGAGGTGAGACGTCGCGCCCATGCCGCTTCGAGACATGGGCGCGAAGTCTCACGTCGGCGGGCTACCGCTCGACCAGGATCCCGTCCGGATCGCACCAGATCATCGCGCCGGGCCGAAGGACGACGCCGTCGATCTCCAGGTCCACGCCGCTCTCGCCGGCACCGGTCTTGGTGCTCTTGCGCGGGTTGCTGCCCAGCGCCTTCACGCCGAGCGGCAGCTGCGCGATTGCCGTCCGGTCCCGGATGGCGCCGTTAATGACGACGCCGGCCCAGCCGTTCGCAACGGCGCTCGCCGCGATCAGGTCCCCCATCAGCGCCGTGCGCAGCGAGCCGCCGCCATCCACCACCAGGACCGCGCCGGCTCCGGGTGTGGCGAGCGTGGACTTCACCAGGGCGTTGTCCTCGAAGCAGCGGATGGTCCGGACCGGGCCGCTGAAGTGCGCGTTGCCGCCGAGCGACTGGAACTGCAGGGCCACGGAGTCAAGCTCCTCGCCGCGTTCGTCGAAGAGGTCGGCGGTATTAACGGCGGATGCGGCCATCGGTTCTCCTGTGCAGTGAAAATAGGGGACGGAGGAAATAGGGGGCGGATCGTGATCCCCACGATAGTCTGGCTGCACACTGATCTTCAGTCTGCGTCATCCGTTTCCGGGGGGAACCGAAGTCCATGAGCCTGTCCGATATGCCCGGAGCAGCTCCGGACCCTGCCCGTGGCCACCTCGCCGCCAGCGGCCCGACGGCGGTGGCGCTCGCCGAGCCCGAACGGGCCGTCCGCCCGGTCTGGATCGCCGGCGTCGTCCTCGTTAACCTGGGCATCAACGCGGCATTCTTCGGCCCGATCCAGGTACTCCTCGGCCAGCAGGCCGAAGCGTTCAGCGAAGGCGACAAGGAGGCGATCCTCGCCCTCGTGACCGGAGCCGGTGCTGCGGTCTCACTCGTGGCCAACCCTTTGTTCGGCGCATTCAGCGACCGCACCACCTCGCGCCTGGGCCGCCGGGTTCCGTGGGTCCTTTTCGGGGCCATCCTGGGCGCCGCGGCCCTCATTGCCCTGGCGGGGGCGCCCAACGTTGCCGTCATGACGCTGCTGTGGTGCCTCGTGCAGGCCGGCTGCAACGGGGCCTACGCTGCCATCACCGCCGCCATCCCGGACCGCGTTCCGGTGGCCCAGCGCGGCACGGTGGGTGGACTGGCCGCCATGGGCCAGACCGTGGGCATCCTCGTCGGCGCGGTGATCGCCGCGGCGGTGACAGGGAACTTCGCCGTCGGCTATCTGGTCTGCGCCGTGGCCCTGCTCGCCGGCGTCGTGCTGTATTACTTCAGGAACGACGACGTCCCGCTCCCCGCTGGGGCGCGGCCGCCGTTCAGCCTGGCCGGCTTCGCCAGGGGCTTCTGGATTTCCCCGGTGCTCTACCCGGACTTCGCCTGGGCCTGGCTGACCCGGCTCCTGGTGAACATCGGCAACCACATGGTGACCCTGTATCTGCTCTTCTTCCTCAAGGACGCGGTCCGCCTGGAAGAGACCCAGGGCATCGCGCCGGAGTTCGGCGTGCTGATCCTGACCGGGCTCTACGCGGTGATGGTGATCATCACCAGTGTGATCGGGGGCCGCCTCAGCGACCGGATGGGAAAGCGGAAGCCGCTCGTGATCATCTCCTCGGTTGTCATTGCGGTGGCCTCGCTGATCCTCGCATTCGCGCCGAACTGGACCGGTGCCCTGCTGGGCGCATCGGTGCTGGGCATCGGCTTCGGCTGCTACCTCGCGGTGGACTTTGCCCTCATCACCCAGGTGCTCCCGGCCGCGCTGAGCCGTGGAAAGGACCTGGGCGTCCTCAACATCGCCAATTCCCTGCCCCAGGTGCTCGCCCCGCTCATTGCCTTCCCCTTCGTGACGATGTGGGGCGGCTACGTTTCCCTGTACGTGGCGGCCGCGGTGATCGGTCTGCTGGGGGCCGTGTTCGTGGTCAAAATCAAGGGCGTCGAGTAGGCCCGGACCCGCCGCCGGGGTGGCCTTGACCGGGCTCTTCAGGCGCCGCCTGTGACTGGCATGAGGCCCGGGAGCGTGGCGTATAGTGGACGGGAATTGCCGCGGCAGCGCTGTGGGGGATCCCGCACGGCTGCCGAGAAAACCGACCCCGGAACGCTGCTGATGCCTGAATTTCACTCAGAACTTCCACCGATGGCCCCGCCGCCCACCCTGCCCCGGCAACGGCTCCGCTACACCCGGATCCTCGACGTCGCAGCCGGGTTCGCCCGCAAGGGCCTGGACTCCGTGGTCCTCTCCGAAGTCGCTGCCAGGGCCGACGTTCCGCTGGGTACCCTGTACCGCTATTTTCCCTCCGCCACGCAGCTGGTGCTGGCGCTCTATCGCAAGCAGCTCACGGAACTGCACGCCGCCAACTCGCCGGCGGCCGCCGGCGCTTCGGCCGCACCGGCGAAGAAGACCGCGGGACGCTCCGCAAAGCCGGCCGCAGGGAATGCTCAGGGCGACGTCCCGGCCCAGGCGCTCGCCGGCGTCGTGATGGAAATCTTCCACATGCGCCTCATGCAGCCGGCGGTGGAGCAGTGCCTGAACAAGGCTGTCTACACCAAGGACACGGACACCACGAAGCTGCTCCGCGAGATCGACTCCATGGCCGAGAAGGCCGTCACGGCCGTGAGCGGCGACGCCGCCACGTCCCGCGTCCTGCTGTTGACCGTCACTGGGCTGGTCCAGTCCGTCCGCTGCCGCCGCCTGTCGCTCTTCGAGGCGGAGGAAGACCTCAAAAAGGCCTGCGTCCTGCTGACATCCAGCCGGCCCGCCGTGTAACTGGTCTAGACCAATCTGATTTTTTACTCGCCAGTAACTGCACTTTTCGGTGCTCCAGCCCACCAAAACGCGCGGATAAACGTTTCATCAGATGCCGCTGTGTGTCGTGCGACACCGTGAGCCCGGGACGTTTTGTTTACCATTGCAGAACCGGAGCGGCCCAGCCGCCTGCAGTACCCGGAGCTTCACCGCAGACCCACCAACCTCGGGTCCCTGCCGACGTTCCCCAGACCATCTTGAGCACGCCTGTGCTTGAGCTTCCATGAGCCGTACGCCCACGGTGAGCCCCAGGAGACAACGACGTGTCCACTGAAACGATCATCCCCGCCGACGCCACTTCCCCCGCAGAGCCCGTAGCGCTGCTCAGCGACGAGGAAATTTTCGCATCCCACCAGGGCGGCAAGCTTTCCATTTCCAGCACCGTGCCGCTGGCCAGCAAGCGCGACCTTTCCGTCGCCTACACGCCAGGTGTTGCCCAGGTCAGCCGCGCCATCGCAGCCAACCCCGAACTCGCCAAGACCCTCACCTGGGCCCAGCGCCTCGTCGTCGTGGTCAGCGACGGCACCGCCGTCCTCGGACTGGGCGACATCGGCGCAAGCGCCTCGCTGCCCGTGATGGAGGGCAAGTCGGCCCTCTTCAAGGCCTTTGGCGAGCTCGACTCCATCCCGCTGGTGCTCAACACCACCAACGTCGACGAGATTGTGGAGACCCTCGTCCGGCTGCGCCCGAGCTTCGGCGCCGTGAACCTCGAAGACGTCTCGGCGCCGCGCTGCTTCGAACTCGAGGACAAGCTCATCGAGGCCCTCGACTGCCCCGTCATGCACGATGACCAGCACGGCACCGCCGTCGTGGTCCTCGCCGCGCTGACCGGCGCCGCCAAGGTGACCGGACGGGACATGGAGACGCTGCGCGTGGTCGTCTCGGGCGCCGGCGCCGCCGGAATCGCCGTCGCGCAGATGCTGCTCACCGCCGGGATCACCGACGTTGTGCTGCTGGACTCCCGCGGCGTTCTCAACAGCGAGCGTGCGGACATCGCCGCCGACCCCGCCAGCAAGAAGGCCCAGCTGGCCGCGGGCGGCAACCCGCGCGGCGTCTCCGGCGGCCCCGCCGAGGCCCTGCTGGACGCAGACGTGTTCATCGGTGTCTCCTCATCCAAGCTGGCCGAGGAGCACCTCAAGCTCATGAGCCAGGACTCCATCGTGTTCGCCCTGTCCAACCCTGACCCGGAGGTCCTGCCGGAGGTCGCACGCCGGTACGCAGCCGTCGTGGCCACGGGCCGCAGCGACTTCCCGAACCAGATCAACAACGTCCTCGCCTTCCCCGGCATCTTCCGCGGCGCCCTCGACGCCGGCGCCCGCCGGATCACGCCGGCCATGAAGCTGGCTGCGGCCCGCGCCATCGCCGCGCTGGCCGACGAGGACCTGTCCGCCGACTACATCGTCCCCAGCCCGCTGGACCCGCGGGTGGCGCCGGCAGTTTCCGCCGCCGTCGCCGCGGCGGTTGAAGCCGAGTAACCACAGCCGAACAGACGACGACGGCGGCGCTTCCTTGGGGGAGGCGGCCGCCGTCGTCGCTATTTGGCGTTCCGCGGCGTCTGAGCGCCGCCTGAGAACCATAGACTGGGGCGATGAACCCCGAGTCTGTTGTGACGATCCTGTGCGGCCTCGCCATCCTGGTGGGCGTGGCCGGCACTGTCATCCCCGTACTGCCCGGCAGTATCCTGATCGGGCTGAGCCTGCTGGCGTGGGCCATTTGGGGAGGCGCCGGAACCGCCGGCTGGGTGGTGTTTGGGATCGGTATGGCCTTTGTCCTGGCCGGGATGGCCGCCAGCGCGGTCCTGACCGGCCGGAAACTAAAGCAGCACAATATTCCCAGTCGCTCGGTTGCGGCCGGGCTGGTCTTTGGTGTGGTGGGGATGTTCATCATCCCGGTGGTGGGACTGTTCGTCGGTTTCGCCGCCGGCCTGCTGCTGAGCGAACTGCACCGCACGCGTGCTTTCGGCACCGCCGTGGCCTCCAGCGGTGCAGCGCTGAAGGCCACCGGCCTGGGAATGATTGTCGAGTTCGGGCTCGCGTGCCTTGCCGGCAGCACCTGGGTGATCGGCGTATGGATTTCAGCCGCGGCCTAGTTTGCCTGCGGCCTCGACGCGCCCATTAGCATGGATGTATGAGCTCCGAACCAGGAGAATCCGCGCCGCGTCCGGCCCTGTACCGCGACCGCCGCGACCTCACGCCGTTCCGCAGGCCGGTCATCCGGACGCCAGTCCACGGCCTCGCCGACGGCGTGACCGGTGTCCTGGCAGGGCGGGTCCGCGGCACCTTGCCCGTGGAGGGCGGTGCGCCCCGGCTCGGGAAAGTGGGCGGCAGGTCGCCATCCAAGGCGGCGAAGGCCGTGCATGCTGCCGTCTTCGGCAGCTCCGACCCGGACCGGCTGATCGCCCTGGCGCACTCGCAGCCCGGCTGGGCCGGGCTGTGTTACCTGACCGCCGGGTTGCTGAGCTATGTCCAAGGCGGCCACCTGCGCGCCGCCGAACTGCTCCAGCGCGGTTTGCTCACCAGGAACGACGACGACGCGAACCGCTACGCGTCCACCTACATGGCCCGTGTTGTCACGCGGGTGACCGTCGCCGAGCGGGTCGAGGTTCCGGTCCTGTTCAGTGAGGAGGCGGTGTTCCTGGCCTGGTCCCACGCGTTGCGAGAGACCGGCCAGCGGGAGGCCGCCCTCGCGGCGCTGACCGGACTTCCGCCGTCGCTGCCCTTGGCCCTGGCGCGGTGCTCACTGGCCGCTTCGCTGGGACGGGATGCGGACGTGGTGGAGGACACCGAAGGGCTGCTCAACGGGGATGACCTCTCGGCCGCGCTGCTCCTGCTCCGGGCGCGCTCGCTGCGGAGGCTAGGTGCCAACGCGGCCGCCCGTGCCGCACTGCAGGAGGTCCTGCGCCGCCGGAAGACCGACCTGACCCTCCGCGGTGATGCCCTGACGGACCGCGCCCTCCTGCTGCTGGACGACGGGCGGAGGGCGCTGAACCGGCGGGACTGGCAGCACCGCCCGCCGGCCGATCTGGAGACGGTCAAGGCCATCCGAAAGGACGCCGAACTGCACGAGCTCTGGGACCGCGAATACGGCCAGGCCGACGGCGAATGAATCCTTGGCGAACTGGTTTCGCTGCCGATCAATGACCCTTGCGGGCGCGCGGAAGCAGGGAGTAAAAACGAGGGATGAGAGATGCGTCTGCGCGCTGGGTGCAGCACTACATCGCAGCCTGGACGTCGAACGAGCCGGAAGACATCAGGGCTCTCTTCACCGAAGACGCCGTGTACGCCACGCGACCGGATGATCCCGAGCCGTGGACCGGGCGGGAGCAGATCGTGGAGCGCTGGATCGCCGAGGGAGACGCGCCGGGGGACTGGACCTTTGAATGGAAGCTCCTCGGCGTCGACGGGGGGAGGGCCTTCGTGCAGGGCCGCACCGACTACCGCGGGGACAGCCGCAGCTACGACAACCTCTGGATCATCCAGCTCACCGGGGACGGCCGCGCCACGGCATTCACCGAGTGGTACATGCCGCGCAAGTGACGGGCCGGCAGACAGTGCGCGGCCTCAGCCGCGCGGCAGGGCAGGACCCAGGAGCGGCAGCAGCTGTTCTGAGAGCAGCACGGCGCCGAGCGCGACCATGATGATGCCGCTGGCCAGCGTCACTTTCCGTGCCGCTCCCGGCCGGGAGTGCAGCAGCTTGCGGGCCAGCAGCGCAACGCAGGTGTAGACCACGGCCACCAGGAGAACAAACGTCAGGCCGAGGAGTCCGGACTGCACCGGCACCGGGAGGGGCGCCTCCGGGCTGACAAACTGCGGCACCAGGGCAACATAGAACAGCAGCCCCTTCGGGTTGATGCCGGACGTTCCCATGCCCTGCAGGAACGTCCGGAACTGGTTCACCGGCGCCCGCACCTCTGAGCCGCCGAAACTTGCGCCGCGCCAGGACCGGATCGTGGTGAGCCCCAGCCACAGCAGGTAGCCCGCGCCGGCCACCGTCAGCCACCCCAGCACGCCGGGAATACCCGTCAGCAGCGCCGCCAGACCCGCGACCAGGAGCACGGTGTGCAGCACATAGCCGCCGCAGAGCCCCGCGACCGCGGGAACAAAGCTGCGCTGCTTCAGGCCTGCGGTGATGGAGTACGCCCAGTCCACCCCCGGCGTGCACGCAAGGGCGCCGGCGACCACCAGAAAGGCGACGAACAACTGGGGGTTCATGACGGTCTCCTGACGTTGGGGTACAGGAAAAGCCTAGGAAATATGCCGCCGGAAGTGCTCCCTCTTTTCGCGGGGAAATGCCCTGAATGGGTAAGATTATTGCGTGGTTGACCATCTAGACAGAAGTATTTTGCGCTACCTCAAAGAGGACGGCCGCATGACTGCCACGGCGCTCGCCGCCAAGGTGGGGCTGACCGTAGCGCCCTGCCACCGGCGGCTCCGCGACCTGGAGGCATCCGGCGTCATCCGCGGCTACCGGGCGGACATCGATCCTGCCGCCGTCGGGCTCGGCTTCGAGGCGATCGTGTTTGTCACACTGCGCCAGGTGGACAGGGCAACCATGGAGATCTTCGAGAACCGCGTGGCGGACAACCCGAACATCGTGGAGGCGCAACGGCTGTTCGGTTCCCCCGACTACCTGCTGAAGGTCATCGCCGAGGACCTTCCCGCCTACCAGCGCTTCTACGACAGCGAGCTGACCTCGCTGCCCGGCGTCGAACGGCTCACGTCGACATTGGTGATGAAGAACCTGAAGACCAATATCGGCCCGCCCGTGTAGTCCGGGCGCCGCGGTGGCTTCAGGAGCCCAGCAGCCCGGTGGTCCGGTAGGGGATGACCTCGCGAAGGAACATGCTGGTGGAGGTCCGCACGATTCCCGGGCAGAGCCGGATTTCCTCGGAGACGCGGTACAGATCGTCCGGGCTCGTCGCCACCACGCGGATCAGCAGATCGGTGTCCCCGGCCGGGGCGTGGCATTCGAGGACCTCCGGGATGTTCCGCAGCGCAGCAATCGCCTCATTCAGGTGGCTCTGGTCGAGTTCGGCGCTGACCGACGCCGCCACGCCCCGACCCAGCGCCGAGGGCAGCACCCGGCTGCTGTTGGGACGCAGGGCGCCCGACGCCGTCATCCGCTCCATGCGCGACTGTACCGTGCCGCGCGCCAGGCCGAGTTTCTGGGCCAGCACCATGATCGGCAGCCGGGGATCTTCGTCGAGGGCGAGGAGGATTCGCCGGTCCGTCGCGTCGAGTTCCTGCAATGTGACCACTCCCTGTACGTCGTTGCGTCCAGACTTGATCAGAGTGACCAGTGCAATCCGAGTCCGTTGCACCTACTGTATGGCTTCTGTTGAAATAGTGACAACAAAGGGACGCAGGCCACCGCCGGATCCCCAAAGGCTACAAGCACCCGGCACACCACCCGGACCTTGGATGAGGCTTCCCGCAAGGAACCCGCCCGCTGATTGACTCTTGTTCACACCATCGTCATTCCGCACAAATCTCCGCAATCTGCAGTTCTCCCGATTCGCAGTTCTCCCGATTCGCAGTGCCATGGCCCGGAGCAACGCCCCGGGCCAGGCACGGCAAGAGCCCCTGAGCCACCGACGTCGGTTTCCCGAAGTCATCGGTAGCTGAGGGGCTCTTGTGCTGCTGCGCATAGGCTGGTGACATGACATCCGCCGGCCGCTTCGCCCCCAGCCCCTCCGGCGAACTGCATGTCGGCAACCTCCGCACCGCCATCCTCGCCTGGCTCTTCGCCCGGTCCACCGGCCGGCGGTTCCTGATGCGCGTCGAGGACCTGGACCGGGCCCGGGCCGGCGCCGAGGCGGAGCAGCTCCGCGATCTTGCCGTCATCGGTATTACCTGGGGCGGCGATGTGGTGCGGCAGACCGACCGCGGGCCTCTATACGCGGACGCGATCGCCCGGCTGGCCGCGGCGGGGCTCACCTACGACTGCTTCTGCACGCGCCGCGAGATCCAGGAGGCACCGTCCGCGCCGCACGCCCCGCAGGGAGCCTATCCGGGCACCTGCCGCGACCTGTCCGCGGCCGAGCGTGAAGCGAAGCGCGCCGTCCGGCCCGCGGCGGTCCGGCTCCGTTCGGCCGTCAGGGAAGTAGCGGTGCGGGACGTGCTGCACGGCAGCTACACCGGTGTGGTGGATGACTTTGTGCTCCGCCGCAACGACGGCGTGACGGCCTACAACCTCGCCGTGGTCGTGGACGACGCAGCCCAGGGCATCGACCAGGTGGTCCGCGGCGACGATCTGCTTCCCTCCACGCCCCGGCAGGCCTATCTCGCCTCGCTGTTGAATATTCCCGTTCCGGAATATGCTCACGTTCCGCTGGTCCTGAACGCCGACGGCGCCCGGCTCGCCAAACGCGACGGCGCCGTCACACTCACGGACCTCGCGGCCGTCGGGGTTCCGGCAGACGAGGTGCGGGATGTGCTGCTGGCTTCCCTCGGGCTGCCCGCCGGACCGCTGGCGCGCGCACTTGCCGTCTTTGACCCGGCCGTGCTGCCGCGGGAGCCGTGGATCTGGCCCGGTCTGGCCGGGCCGGACGCGTAGGCTGGAAGCATGTCAGAACCAGAGTTCACCGAAGCGCGCAGCCCGCAGCCGAGTTTTACCGTCGAGACGGCGAAGGTCCTCGCCGAAGTGGCCCACAACCGGCAGAAAGACAAGCTCAAGCGGCCGTACCGCGAGCACGTGATCGCCGTCGGGGATGCCCTGGCGGACTTCGACGACGACATCCGGATTGCCGGCTACCTGCACGACATCGCCGAGGATACCCCGATGACCCGGCAGGCCCTGCTGGACATGGGCGTTTCCGAGCGGGCCGTGGACATCATCGAGCGCGTCACCAAGCGCCTGCACGAGAACCCGGACGACTACCAGGCCGGCATCCGCTACATCGCTGAGGACCACGACGCCACCCTCGTGAAGATCGCCGACAATGCGCACAATTCCCTGCCGGAGCGGGTCAAGGCGCTGGCCGAGAAGTGGCCGGACAAGCCGCCGGTCACTCGCTACAACGACGCCCGCCCGGTGCTCTATGCAGCGGTTCCGGTGGAGGAAACCCGGAAGATCCTGGCCCGGATCAACCCGTGGCTGCTGGAGGAGCTCGACGATCTGCTCGACGAGGCGGATGACACCGACTACGAAAACCTCTCCTACGACGAGGCACTAGCCCCACCCGCTGCCGCCGAGGCCGAGCCGCACCGGAACTGACATTGCGCGGCTACGTCCTCACCCGTTACGGCGGACCGGACGCCATGGAGCTCCGTGATCTCCCCGAACCCCAGCCCGGGCCCGGCGACGTCCGCATCCGGGTCGCCGCCGCAGGCCTGAACCCGGTGGACATCAAACTCCGCCAGGGCGCGCTCCGTCCCATCAGCCCGTTCCGGCTGCCGATTGTCGGCGGCTGCGAGGTCGCCGGAACGGTCGACGCCGTCGGACCCGGACCGAACCGCTTCGCGGTGGGGGACCGTGTCTACGCTCGGGTGGACAAACGCCGGCTGGGTGCCTTCGCCGAGTTCGTGTGCGTGCAGCAGGAATTGGTGGCAGCCATGCCGGCGTCTATTGGCTTCGCCGAGGCGGCCGGACTTCCGCTGGCCGGGCTGACAGCTCTGCAGGCGCTCCGCGATGAGCTCGCCGTCGGACCCGGTACCCGGCTCTTCATCTCCGGCGGCGCAGGGGGCGTGGGAACGCTGGCCATCCAGCTCGCCAAGCACTTGGGCGCCGAGGTCACGACGACGGCTTCGGTCCGCGGGGAGGCCCTGGTGCGGCGGCTGGGCGCGGACCGCGTCATCGACTACACCCGGGAAGACTTCGCCGAAGCTCTGCACGATTTCGACGCCGTGCTGGACCTGGTGGGCGGCGGGACGCTTAAGGAATCCTTCCGCATCCTCCGCCCGGGCGGGCGAGTAGTCTCCATCGCAGGGGTACCGGAGCCGCTCACCGCGACCAAGGACCTTGAGGCTCCGCCGTGGGTCACTGCGGCATTCTGGGTCATGAGCCTGGGCATCCGCAGGCGCGCCCGCAAGGCAAAGGCCGGCTACCGCTACCTGTTCATGCACCCGAGCGGGGACGGGCTGCGCTTCCTGGCAACGCTCGTCGACGCCGGCCAGCTGCAGCCGGTGGTGGACGGCAGCTTTCCGTTCGACCGGATCGCCGAGGCCTTTGCCGCGCTGGAGCAGGGCCACGCCAAGGGCAAGATCGTCGTCACGCTCTGACAACAACTCTGACAACACCGCGGGGTCACATCGCGCCCATCCCGGGCCCCAACACCGGCGATATCTGACCCCGCGTTGTTTTGGCTAGACCCGGCCCAGGGCATCGATGTCCTCGAGGAACTGCTGGTGGACCTCGTCGCTGACTGTCGTCCGGGTGTCCGCGATCGCGTCGAGGTAGTCCTGCGTCGCGGGGCCTTTCCGGACCGCCTCGCGGATCGAGGCGTCGCCGCCGGAAGCCAGCCCGCCGTCGTCGTACACCGCTTTCTCCAAAGCGCGCTGGGACGCGCTGCGGGCAGCGAATTCGATGTCCGCAGGGGAGAAGCCCTCGGTCCGGTCCACCAGCAGCTCCACGTCCACGTCGTCCACAACCGTGGCGGGGATGAAGCGCTGCCACATGGCTTCGCGGGCCTGGCGGTCGGGCAGGCCGATGGGGATGACGTAGTCGAAGCGGCCGTGGCGCAGGAACGCGGAGTCCAGGGCGCGGATGAAGTTGGTGGCGCAGACCAGCAGGCGGCCGGGCTGTTCGCGGAAGGCCGGGATGATTTTGAGGAGTTCGTTGGTGACACCCTGCAGCGGCGACGGCGGTTCCCCGGACCGCTGAGAGGCGATCTCCTCCACCTCGTCGATGAAGACGACAGCGTGCTCCAGCTCGGCGATCTCCAGGAAAGTCTCCCGGAGCGCTCCCGCGAGGCCCTTGGGGTCGGAGGCCAGCCGGGAGGGGAAGACCTCCACGAACGGCCACTCCAGGCGGGAGGCGATCGCCTTCGCGAAGGTGGTCTTGCCGGTTCCGGGAGGGCCGAAGAGGACGACGGCGCGCGGCGGCACCACGCCGTACTCGTCGGCGAGATCGGCCTCGGCCAGCGGCAGGACCAGCCGGCGCTCCAGCAGCTCCTTCTCGTTGCGCATGCCGGCGACATTTTCCCAGAGGTCGCGGGCCAGGATCCGGCCACCCAGCAGGCTGAGGGGCTCCAGCTCCTGGCGCTGCACCGGAATCTTCCGCTCGAAATAGCGCAGGTTCTTCTTCAGCACAAAGCCGCGTCCCAGGAACGCCTCCACGCGGGTCTCGGATTCCGGCATGAGCGCGGAAAGCTTGTTCAGGCCGTGCGGCGCCATCCGGTTCTCGACGGCGGCCAGCAGCGACGTGCCGATCCCGCGGCCGCGGTATTCCGGGAGGGTGGCCAGGAAGACGATCCAGCCCTGGTCGTGGGCGGCGCGGCCGACGGCGGCGCCCACCACCTGATCGCCCTGTACTGCCACGACGGCGTGGTCCTTCTCGCAGGAAGCCAGCACCTCGGAGAGCGCGTAGACCGGCTCGACGTTGGTGGCCTTGAGCGTTTCCCAGAGGTGCAGGATGCCGTCAAGGTCGGCCGAGTGGAAATCCCTGATTCGCCAGTTGGTCATGAGGTGTCTCCCGGGTGGTTCGTCGCTGAGCCGGTGTGGGTCTGTCTGCTGAGCATATGCGAACCGTACCCGGGAGGAGATGCGGGGACGTTGCGTTACGACGCCCCCGCGGACGGAAACTCCGCCGAGGTGAGACGTCGCGCCCATGATGCCTCGGGACATCGGCGCGACGTCTCACCTCGCGGTCGACGGACGGGCTACAGGGCCGCGAGCAGGTCCTTCATCTCCTGGATCTCGCCCGTCTGGGAGGCCGCGATGTCCTTGCCCAGCTGGATGGCGTCCGGATTCTTGCCGGAGCGGACCTCGGCGTTCGCCATCTCGACGGCGCCTTCGTGGTGCGCAACCATCTGGCCCAGGAAGAGCTTCGCGGCCTCGGTGCCCTGGGCGGCGTCGAGCTTTGTGAGGTCGTCACCGCTCATCATGCCCGTCATGGAGTGGCCGCCGGGCGCCTGTGTCGGCTCGTTCCAGTCCTTGAGCCAGCCGGTCATCTTCTCGATCTCGGGCGCCTGGGCGGCCTTGATCTTCGTTGCCAGCGCGGTGACCCGGGCGTCGATGCCCTGTTTCTTCAGGATCATGTCGCTCATTTCCACGGCCTGGGCGTGGTGCGGAATCATGGCCTGCGCAAACATCGTGTCCGAGCCGTTGTGGTCCGCGGCGGATGCACTCGAGCCTGGCGTTGCCTGTGACGTGCCGTGGTCCATGCCGGGCATGGTGCTGCTGCCGGAACCGGAGCCGGTGGAGCAGCCGGCCAGCGCAACCGCGGCGGCGAGGGCAGTGGCGGAAAGCGTGAGGGTTTTCTTCATGGCAAATCGTGTCCTTCGTGGGTCCGGCTGAGGAGCCGGGTGGCGGGCGCGGCAGCCAAGGTGGGGCTGCCGGGCGCGGGTGGCAG
>CALMVY010000179.1 GCA_937873245.1 uncultured Arthrobacter sp.
TTCTGCCAGATCGACACCGGCAAGCCGTCCCCCGTGGACGTTTTCGAACCCACCAAGGTGGCACGCTCGGTCCAGGCCATGCAGCTCCGCTACGCCACGGTCACCGGCGTGGCCCGCGACGACCTCGCCGACGAGGGCGTCTGGCTCTACGCGGAAACCGTCCGCAAGATCCACGAACTCAACCCGGGCACCGGCGTCGAGCTTCTGATCCCCGACTTCTCCGGCAAGCCCGAGCACATCGAGGCGATCTGCGACTCCAGGCCCGAGGTGTTCGCCCACAACGTTGAGACAGTGCCCCGGATCTTCAAGCGCATCCGTCCGGCCTTCCGCTACGAGCGGTCCCTGGATGTCATCACCCAGGGCCGCAAGCTCGGCATGGTCACGAAGTCCAACCTGATCCTGGGCATGGGCGAAACCCGCGAGGAAATCTCCGAGGCGCTCCGGGACCTGCACGAGGCCGGCTGCGACCTGATCACCATCACCCAGTACCTTCGCCCGTCCGAGCGGCACCTTCCAGTTGACCGCTGGGTCAAGCCGCAGGAGTTCGTGGACCTGCAGCAGGAAGCCGATGAGATCGGCTTCCTGGGCGTCATGTCCGGACCGCTGGTGCGCTCCTCCTACCGCGCCGGACGGTTGTGGGCCACCGCGATGCGCAAGAAGGGCTGGGAAATCCCGGCCCAGCTCGCCCACATCGAAAGCTCCGGCAGCACCCGCCAGGAAGCCAGTTCGCTGCTCGCGGCGCACTCCTGAATCCAGTTGTAACGACTGCAGCGAAGGGCCGGCGCCGGAGCAATTCGGCGTCCGGCCCTTCGCCGTCCATCACGTAGAATTAAGGCACTATGGCGACTTCCCCTGATTCCAGCAACTCCACTCCGGCTTCTGATGCTCCGAAGCGCGGCCTCTTTTCCCGCAAGCCCAAGGCTGCCAAGGTCAAGAAGCCGAGCCGTCTGAAGCAGATTGGCGAGGTCTTCCAGATGACCCGCCAGCACGATCCGATGGTCCCGTGGCTGATGCTGCTAGCGTTCCTCGGCGTCGTCGCCGTCAGCCTCGTTATCGGGTTCCTGCTGGACAACTGGATCACCGGCCTGATCATCGGCATCCCGCTGGGCGTCCTGGCGGCTACCCTGATCCTGTCCCGCCGCGCCGAGCGTGCCGCCTTCGCACGGATTGAAAACCAGCCTGGCGCGTCGGGGGCTGCGCTGGGCACGCTCAAGCGCGGCTGGATCGTCGAAGAGCAGCCCGTCGCCGTGAACCCCCGCACCCAGGACGCCGTCTTCCGCGCCATCGGCCGTCCCGGCGTTGTGCTCGTCAGCGAGGGTCCCAGCACGCGCGTCAGGCCGCTGCTCGACGCCGAACGCAGGCGCCTCGCCCGCATCCTGCCCAACGTCACCATCCACGTGATTGAAACCGGCCGCGGCGAAGGCCAGGTTCCCATCAGCCAGGTCGCCAAGAAGATGACCAAGATGAAGAACGAACTGACCAAGCTCGAGGTCAGCACGGTCTCCAAGCGCATTTCCTCGCTCGGAAGCCGCCTGCCCATCCCCAAGGGCATCGACCCCTACAAGGCCCGCCCGGA
The DNA here is from genome assembly GCA_937873245.1 of uncultured Arthrobacter sp. Classification (GTDB taxonomy): domain Bacteria; phylum Actinomycetota; class Actinomycetes; order Actinomycetales; family Micrococcaceae; genus Arthrobacter. The sequence goes on from CALMVY010000179.1 coordinate 1,577, forward strand.
CCGTAAAGCCGCCCGCGGACGCTAGGTCACACGCCAGACCAAAGGGACGCCCCGGTAACCGCCTTTCCAGGCCGGCAGCCGGGGCGTTTCCGTTGCCCACGACGTCTTATTCGTCCCCTTGTATACGTCCCTCGCGACAGAACCGGAGACTCCGCCATGAAACTGCCTTCCACCACTGCCATGATCCGCATCTTCCGGGTCCTCGCGATCGCCGAGGCCTTCAGTTGGGCCGCACTGCTGGTGGGCATGTTCCTCAAGTGGGTCACCCGGACCACGGAACTCGGGGTGGAAATCGCCGGGCCGATCCATGGGGCGTTCTTCATCGGCTACGGGGTCGCGGCACTGAGCCTGTGGGGCATGCAGCGCTGGCCGTTCCGGGTGGCCCTCTTCGCCGGGCTCTCCGCGGTGTTCCCGTTCGCCACCGTCTGGTTTGAGCGTTGGGCCGGCCGCCACGGCTACCTGACGGTCAACGCGGGACACGATGCTTCCACGCCGGAGCGGGCGACCGCTGCTGGCGACAGGGCCGGCGTCTAACCCGCCCGCCTCGGTGCCGGCCGGCGATACGGCCGAGCTCCGGCAGCCTCCCCGCACCCATCCGACGCAAGTGGCCGCCAACCGGCAGGGTTGGCGGCCATTTGTGGCGAAGGGACGCCCGTGGAGGCCTGGCGGCCATCAGTGGCAGCCGCCGGTGGGGCGGATGCAGGAGCCCGGTCGGTTCCGGGCAGTTACATGCGCACGAGGACCGTGTTCATGGCCTTGTCGTGTATTCCGCGGTGGTCCGGGTCAAAGATGACGGCGGGGATCACGAGGCACAGCAGCAGGCTGCGGACCAGGGCCGGCAACGGGCCGGCCGGGCCTCCGCCGAGCCGGACGACGTGGATTCCCATGATGCGGTGGCCGATGCTGTAGCCCAAGGTGCCGACCAGCAGTGCCTGCTCGACGGCGAACACGGCCAGGGTGGCCCAGGGGTTACCGCCGAACGCGTAGTTGCTGATCAGCAACGCGATCGCCCAGTCAATGCAGATGGCGACGATGCGCCGGCCCGCCCGGGCGATGGACCCCGGCCCGGACTCGGGCAGGCCCAGCCGCTCCCCCGGATACTTAGAGATGCCGGACGTGTCCGGCCCGCTGAGCCATGAACCGATGTCTTTACGATCAACCACCCTCCAAGACTATCGGCAATCCCCGCCTCCCCGCGCTGTTCAGAGTGTGGACATCCAGAGGCCACACTCTGGTCACGGATAGGCCACGTTGTGGACAGCGACTACCGTTTACATGTCAGGGCATTCTGTAACCTGCCGGAAACAAAGCGGACACCATGGGGAAATCCCGTGTCCTTAGGGTGGTAACAGTTGCTAGCGGCATAGGAGCGGGGCAGACCTTTGTGTTTTCCCCGCTGTCGGACTGCGCTGGACCACACGGCCTGACGGCCAGATCTTTCACATGCATAAGGAGCATAGATGTTCAAGACTGCGGACGAAGTCCTCAAGTTCATCAAAGACGAAGACGTTAAGTTCGTCGATATTCGCTTCACCGATCTCCCTGGCGTTCAGCAGCACTTCAATGTGCCCGCCAAGAGCGTTGACGCGGACTTCTTCGTCAACGGCCAGCTCTTCGACGGATCTTCGATCCGCGGTTTCCAGGGCATCGCCGAGTCGGACATGCAGCTCATTCCGGACGTTACCACCGCGTTCCTCGACACGTTCCGCATGGAGAAGACCCTCGCGTTGAACTTCTCGATCGTGAACCCGCGCACCGGTGACCCGTACCACCGCGATCCCCGCGGCGTGGCCGAGAAGGCCGAGGCCTACCTGGCTTCCACCGGCATCGCCGACACCGCATTCTTTGCCCCCGAGGCCGAGTTCTTCGTCTTCGACAACGTCCAGTACCAGTCCTCCCCGCAGGGCAGCTTCTACAAGATCGATTCCGAAGAAGCGCACTGGAACACGGGCCGCGAGGAGGAGGGCGGAAACCTCGGCTACAAGACCCCGGTCAAGGGCGGCTACTTCCCGGTCTCCCCCACCGACAAGCAGGCCGACCTCCGCGACGCCATGTGCATCGCCCTGGACGAGGCCGGCCTTGAGGTCGAGCGCAGCCACCACGAGGTCGGTTCCGCCGGCCAGGCCGAGATCAACTACAAGTTCACCACGCTCACCCACGCGGCTGATGACCTGCAGAAGTTCAAGTACGTCATCAAGAACACCGCCGATGCCTGGGGCAAGTCGGTCACCTTCATGCCGAAGCCGGTCTTCGGTGACAACGGCTCGGGCATGCACTGCCACCAGTCGCTGTGGAACGGCGGCGAGCCGCTGTTCTACGACGAAAAGGGCTACGCCGGCCTGTCCGACATGGCCCGCTGGTACATCGGCGGCCTGCTGAAGCACTCCTCCGCCGTGCTGGCTTTCACCAACCCGACGGTGAACTCCTACCGCCGCCTGGTCAAGGGCTTCGAAGCTCCGGTCAACATGGTCTACTCGCAGGGCAACCGCTCCGCCGGTATCCGCATCCCGATCACGGGCTCCAACCCGAAGGCCAAGCGCATCGAGTTCCGCGCTCCGGACCCCTCCTCCAACCCGTACCTGGCCTTCGCGGCCCAGCTGATGGCCGGCATTGACGGCATCCGCAACCGCATCGAACCGCCGGCTCCGATCGACAAGGACCTCTACGAGCTCCCCGCCGAGGAAGCCAAGGACATCCCCAAGGCTCCCGGCACGCTCGAAGAGGCCCTGGATGCCCTGGCCGAGGACAACGAGTTCCTCCAGGCCGGCGGCGTCTTCACCCAGGACCTGATCGACACCTGGATCGAGTACAAGTACGAGAACGAGATCCGTCCGCTCTCCCTGCGCCCGAACCCGTACGAGTTCGAGCTGTACTACGGCGTCTAACCGCCCGGGGAAATTGCGACGGCGGCCCCCACCTCTCCGGTGGGGGCCGCCGGTCTTTAACCCGGTACATGAACCGCTGACCGGGCCGTGACCAGCCCGCCGGCCGGCGGCAGAACAGTTCAGAACGCCCGGTACATGGTCCGCTGCGGTCCGGCGTCGCCGCCGAGGTACCGGCCGCGGTCCTCGAACCCGGCTTTGCGGTAGGCGGCCTGCCCGGCGGGGTTTTCTTCGTTGACGGACAGCGCGACGCCGGTCTGCTCTCCGCCGAGCGCTGCCGTGAGCTTCGCGGCGGCCCGCACGGCGGCGTCGGCCGCGAGGCTGCCGAGGCCCTTGCCCTGCTGCCGGCGGTCGACCAGGAAACCGCGCAGCAGCCAGGCAGAGTCGTCGTCCGGCCACCCTGCCAGCGTTGCGGCGCCGGCCTGCAGCGTCAGCACGCCCACCGCGGCGCCGTTGGCGTCAATCGCGAAGGGGTGGCGGGATTCCTCCGCCAGCCCGATGAGCATCATCCGCAGCGGCTCACCGACGAACCGCCGCTGGGCTTCGGTGACCTCAAGTTCGGCGATTTCCCCGATTTTGATGGCGCGCGCGTCGTCGTCGAGGTCCTTCAGCGGCAGCAGCCACACATGTTCAGGCATGGCAGAAGCCTACCCAAACCGGCGGGGCGCCCCCGCCGCAGGCGGGGTCAGAGCGCCGCCGGCCGGGTCAGAGCGCCGCGTCCTTCGGCGGTCCGGCAGGGTCCATCCAGAAAACTTCCCAGAGGTGGCCGTCCGGATCCTGGAAGCTGTGGGTATACATAAAGCCGTAGTCCTGGGCCTCCTGGGACGGTGCGCCGCCCGCAGTGAGTGCCTTCCGGACGAGTTCGTCGACAGCCTCGCGGCTGTCCAGGGAGAAGGACATAATGACCTCGGCACCACCGGAAGTATCCGCGACCGTCTTGGACGTGAAGGTCTTGAAGTACGCCTCGACCAGCAGCATCACGAACGCGTCGTCGTTGACGATCATGCACGTGGCGTTCTCATCGGTGAAGTCCGGATTGAAGGAGAACCCCAACGCGGTGAAGAACTCCACCGTCTTGTCGAGGTCCTTGACGGGGAGGTTCACAAACAGTTGTCTGGCCATGCCGCTAAGGTAGCACCGCGCCCGCGGGGTGTCAGCCCCCCGGACCCCGTCAACCCGGACGCTGCCGGCAGTGCTGGCGGGAATCACTGGCCGTAGAAGACCCGTTCGAACACGCTCCGGGCCCGCCGGCTCAGCCTGAGGTAGTCCTCCTCGAGAGCTGCGGCGTTGCCCTGCCCGTAGCCGCACCAGCGGGCGACTGCTTCGAGGTCCCGGCGGGACGACGGCAGGACATCCGAAGCCCGGCCGGTCCAGATGACGTTGGCCGAACGGATCCGGCTCGCGAGCCGCCAGGCCCGGAGCAGAATCACGACGTCGCCCGCTTCGAGGAGCCCGACGGCGGCCGCGCCCTCGAGCGCCTCCACGGTGGAGGTGGTCCGCAGCTCGGGGTGCCGGCCGGCGTGCTGCAGCTGGAGCAGCTGGGCCAGCCATTCGACGTCGCTCAGGCCGCCGCGGCCCAGTTTCAGGTGCCGGGCGGGGTCCGCGCCGCGGGGCAGCCGTTCCGATTCCACCCGCGCCTTCACGCGTCTGACTTCCCGCACGTCCTGTTCGGAGAGTGTCCCGGGGTAGCGGATCGGGTCGATCAGGGCCACATAGTCGGCAGCCAGCCCGTCGTCGCCCGCCATGGGCCGGGCCCGCAGCAGCGCCTGCGCCTCCCACACGAGCGACCACCGCCGGTAATACTCGGCGTACGATTCCAGCGACCGGACCATCGGCCCGCTTTTGCCTTCTGGACGCAGGTCGGCGTCGACCATCAGGACGCGCTCGGCCAGGATGGCGGGCTTGAGCGGCTGGGTCAGCAGGTTGGAGAGCCGGCTGACGATCTGCAGTGCCTGCTGCTGGGCCTCGTCCTCCGGGACCCCGGGGAGCCCGCGGTGCACGTACATGACGTCGGCGTCCGAGCCGTAGCCGATCTCCCGGCCGCCCTGCCGTCCCATGGCGACCACCAGCACGTGGGTCTTGAGCGGTTCCGCTGCCGTGACGACGTTTTCCGCCACGCGCAGGGCGCCCAGGACCGCGGCCCGGTCGGTATCGGCCAGCGCTGCGCCCACCTGGTCCTGGTCCAGCAGCCCCGCGCTGTCCGCGATCGCGATCCGCAGGATCTCGCGGCGCCGGATGAGCCGGATCAGGCGCATTGCGCTTTCCGGCTCGGCGTGGCGGGACATCTTGGAGACGATCTCAAGCCACTGCGCCTCAAAGGTCAACGGCACCAGGTCCTTGTCCGAGCCGAGCCAGGCCACGGATTCGGGCGAGACCTCCAGCAGGTCCGCGATCAGCCGGGAGTTGGACAGCACGTGGCAGAGCCGCTCGGCCGCCGCCGTCGAGTCCCGCAGCATGCCGAGATACCAGTGGGTGGTGCCCAGCGCCTCACTGACCCGGCGGAAGGCCAGCAGGCCGGCGTCGGGGTCCACACCCTCCGCGAGCCATCCGAGCAGGATCGGCAGGAGCTGGCGCTGGAGGGCGGCGCGGCGGCTGACACCCGCGGTGAGCGCTTCGATATGCCGCATCGCGCCGCTCGGATCGAGGTAGCCCAGCGCGGCGAGGCGTCCCTGTGCCGCCTCCGGGCTCAGCCTGGCTTCCTCGCTGCTGAGCGCTGCCGCGGTGTTCAGGAGCGGGCGGTAGAAGATGCGTTCGTGCAGCTCGCGGACGGAGCGTTTGGTCTTGCGCCAGGCCTCGGCCAGGGCATCCGGTTTGGGCCGTTCGCTGGAGAAGGGCCCCAGCATGGCTTTGGCCAGCGCACGCAGGGAGGCGTCCTTGACCGGCATGAGATGGGTCCGGCGCAGCTGGAAGAGCTGGATCCGGTGTTCGAGGAGCCGGAGGTAGCGGTAGTCCCGGTCGAACTCGGCGGCGTCGGAACGGCCGATGTAGCCGCCGGCGGACAGCGCGGCGATGGCCGAGGTGGTGTCGCGGCAGCGCAGGGTCTCGTCCGACTTGCCGTGCACCAGCTGGAGGAGCTGGACGGTGAATTCGACGTCGCGCAGTCCCCCGCGGCCCAGCTTGATCTGCCGCTGCTCCTCGTCGGCGGGGATGTGTTCGGTGACCCGGCGCCGCATGGAGCGGACGGACTCCACAAAGCCTTCCCGGCCGGCCGAGGACCAGATCAGCGGCGCGACGGCGGCCTCGTACCGGGCCCCGAGCTCGGCGTCCCCGGCGATGGTCCGGGCCTTGAGCAGGGCCTGGAACTCCCAGCTTTCGGCCCAGCGGGCGTAGTAGCTCTGGTGCGAGGCGAGGGTCCTGACCAGGGGTCCGGACTTGCCTTCGGGGCGCAGGTTGGCATCGACCTCCCACAGCCCGGGTTCGCGGCCGACGGACATGATGGCCCGGGAAATGCCGGAGGCCAGGGCCGTGCCGATCGTGTTGGCGCGCGGATCGTCCAGCTCCCCGGAGTCGATCACGTAGATGACGTCGACGTCGGAAATGTAGTTGAGTTCGCGGGCACCGCACTTGCCCATGCCGATCACTGCCAGCCCGACGTCGGCCACCTCGGTGGCGCTGAAGTGGTCGGCGGCCTCGGCGCGGGAGACGGCCAGAGCCGCCTCGATCGCGGCGCCGGCAAGATCCGCCAGCTCGGCACCCGCGGCGGGCATAAAATCCAGCGGGTCGGCGGCGCAGAGGTCTTTGATAGCCAGGTCGACGAGGCCGCGACGGTACTCTGTGCGGAGCGCCTCGTAGCCCTCCTGCCCGGTCAAGCCTGCGACCGGCCGGCCCGATTTCGGATCGGCCCGCACGGACTGCAGCAGCCGGGCCCGCAGCACGGCGGCGTCAGCGGCGCGCGGTTCCGGGCTGGCCGTCACGTCGAAGGCGTCGAGGTGTTCGGGGTGGCGGATCAGGAACTCGCCCAGCGCCTCGGAGGCCCCGAGCACCCGGTACAGGGGCTCGCTGCGTTCGGGCTCCGCGGCCGCGAGCTTCCGCAGGTCCGGATGCTTCTCGATCAGCCGGACCAGGGACTGCAGCGCCGTGTCCGGGTTCGCGGCCAGCTGCAGTCCGGCGAACAGGACGTCCTGGTCCAGGCCCTCCAGCTCGGGGGCCGCCAGCCACCGTTCGCCGTTTTCGAGGTCGCTGAAACCGGCGGCAATGAGGCGTCGTGCCAGGCTCACCTTAGGAAGCCTAAAGGATGCCGAGGTTGCGCTGAAGCTCGTAGGGCGTGACCTGCAGGCGGTAGTCCTGCCATTCGGCCCGCTTGTTCCGCAGGAAGTGCTCGAACACCTGCTCGCCGAGGATCTGCGGCATGAGTTCGGAGTCCTCCATGGTGCGGATGGCGTCGTGCAGGCTGGCAGGGAGCGGGTCGTGTCCCATCGCACGGCGCTCGGCCGAGCTCAGCGACCAGATGTCGTCCTCCGCGGCGGCGGGGAGCTGGTAGCCCTCCTCGATTCCTTTGAGCCCGGCGCCCAGCAGCACGGCGTAGGCCAGGTACGGGTTGGCCGCCGAGTCGATGCCGCGGTATTCGATGCGCGCGGACTGGCCCTTGCCGGGCTTGTACAGCGGGACGCGGACCAGGGCGGAGCGGTTGTTGTGGCCCCAGCTGAGGTAGCTCGGGGCTTCTCCCCCGCCCCAGAGCCGCTTATAGGAGTTCACGAACTGGTTGGTGACGGCGGTGAATTCCGGGGCGTGCTTGAGGATGCCGGCGATGAACTGCCGCGCCGTTTCGGAGAGCTGGAACTCTGCCCCGGCCTCGTAGAAGGCGTTCGTGTCGCCCTCGAAGAGCGAGAAGTGGGTGTGCATGCCGGAACCCGGGTGCGCCGTGAAGGGCTTCGGCATGAAAGTGGCGTAGGTGCCCTGCTGCAGCGCGACTTCTTTGATGACCGTGCGGAACGTCATGATGTTGTCGGCGGTCTGCAGCGCGTCCGCGTAGCGGAGGTCGATTTCGTTCTGGCCGGGGCCCGCCTCGTGGTGGCTGAACTCCACGGAGATGCCGACGGATTCGAGCATGGTGACGGCGGTGCGGCGGAAGTCCTGGGCGACGCCGCCCGGGACGTGGTCGAAGTAGCCGCCCTCGTCCACCGGCACCGGAGCGCCGTCGGGGCCCGGATGCTGGGACTTCAGCAGGTAGAACTCGATCTCGGGGTGTGTGTAGCAGGTGAAGCCCATGTCTGCGGCCTTGGCCAGGTTGCGCTTGAGGACGTTGCGCGGATCCGCGGCGGAGGGTTCGCCGTCGGGGGTCAGGATGTCGCAGAACATCCGGGACGTCGCCTCGGTCTCGCCGCGCCAGGGCAGGATCTGGAAGGTGGCGGGATCCGGCTGGGCCAGCATGTCGGATTCAAAGACACGGGCGAGCCCCTCGATCGAGGAGCCGTCAAATCCCAGGCCTTCCTCGAAGGCGCCTTCAACCTCAGCCGGGGCAAGCGCCACGGATTTCAGTGAACCTACGACGTCGGTAAACCACAGCCGCACGAACCGCACGTCGCGCTCTTCGATTGTCCGCAGGACAAACTCTTGCTGGCGGTCCATAGTGGCCCTCTTTCCGGTTCAACGTCCGTGCCCGGGCCCGCCCTGACTCCCGCCAGGCATGGGTCCCGCAGCTGCTCAGGATTCACTTTACTAATCATTGCCATCGATTGCTGGAGCAGCCGACTCACGTAACACAGCGTTAACATACGGTCCCGGGACCGGGTTGCCGGAAGCCTGCTCCCGCGGTCCCGAAACGGAGGCCGCCAACTCCGCGGTGTGACGTGATTCACCCTCCCGGCGGCGGGGGCCAGGTAGCTAGGACGCGCGGTATCGCACTACGCTCGTGCCATGGCCACAAGCAACAGCCCCGATTCCAGCATGCCCGCAACCGAAGTAGCAGCCCCCTACGGTACTGGTCCCTCGGCCGCCGGCCCCGCGCAGCCGGCTGATGGGGCGTCGGGTGCGGCGGCGGCGTCGGGCGCGGTGTCCGGCGCGCGGAAGCCGGTGGCAAAGATCCGCACCCACCACCTGCACCAGGCGAAGCTCAATGGTGAGCGCTTTGCCATGCTGACAGCCTATGACCAGTACACGGCGGAAATCTTCGACCAGGCCGGCATCGAGGTGCTCCTCGTGGGCGACTCGGCCTCGAACAACGTGTTCGGCAACGAAACCAGCCTGCCCGTCACCGTGGACGAGCTCCTCCCCCTGTGCCGCGCCGTCACCCGTTCGGCCCGGCGCGCCCTGGTGGTGGCGGACCTGCCCTTCGGCAGCTACGAGGTCTCCGCCCAGCAGGCCGTGGCCACCGGTGTGCGGTTCCTCAAGGAAGGCCTCGCCCACGCCGTCAAGATCGAGGGCGGCAAGTTCTATGCGGAGACCGTCCGGGCGATGGTCCAGGCCGGGATCCCCGTCATGGCGCATATCGGTTTCACCCCGCAGAGCGAGCACGCCCTCGGCGGCTACCGCGTCCAGGGCCGCGGCGGCGACGCCCAGCGGCTGATCGACGACGCCGTCGCGCTGGCCGACGCCGGCGCGTTCTGCGTGCTGATGGAAATGGTGCCGGCGGAGACCGCGGCGGCCGTGGACGCCGCCGTCGACGTCCCGACCGTCGGCATCGGCGCCGGCAACGCCACCACGGGCCAGGTCTTGGTGTGGCAGGACATGGCCGGCCTGCGCGGCGGCAGGATGGCCAAGTTCGTCCGGCAGTACGCTGACCTGCGCACGTCCCTCAGCGACGCCGCGAAGGCCTACGGCGAGGACGTGCGCTCCGGCCAGTTCCCCGGCCCCGAGCACTCCTTCTAAGCGGCCACCGCCGGCCAGCCTTCCAGCCGCCACGGCGGGTTTGCGGGGTCACCTCATCCTTCACGAACGATGCGGACTCCTGCAGTGACGGGCAGTCTGACCGTTAAGGGCCTGCATCGGGCCCCGGCAGATGTTCCGCCATTCCGGCCTGATTCGTGCGCGAAGCGACGGCCGGACGCCGGCGGGCACTAGTGGAGGAGTAGCCATGGACTCAATTTCGACTGACTTCTGGGACGTCCTGCTGTGGAGTTTCTGGTTCTTCATCTGGATCTCGGCCCTGATGGTGTGGTTCCGCTGCCTGTTCGACTTGTTCGGCGACCCCGATCTCAGCGGCTGGGGCAAGGCAGGCTGGTCCATACTGCTGATCTTCGTCCCCTGGCTCGGCGCGCTGATCTACCTGATCGCCCGGGGCCGCAGCATGGGCCAACGGCAGATGAAGGTCATAGCCGAGCAACAGGCCGCCCAGCAGGAGTACATCAAGCAGGTCGCCGGCAAGTCGGCCAGCCCGGCCAGCCAGATCGCCGACGCCAAGGCATTGCTCGACTCCGGCGCCATCAGCCAGACCGAATTTGATTCCCTCAAGGCGAAGGCGATGGCCTGACCTGACGTTTAAAGGGGCCGCGCCGCGATCCGCTGTGCGTTCATGAGAGTTACGTGGCTGGGCCACTCCTCGGTGGTCCTGGACCTGGACGGGGTCCGGGTCCTGACCGACCCGTTGCTGCGTGCTCATGCCGGGCTGTTGCGGCGCCTGGCGCCCCGGCCGGACCCGGCCTCGTGGGCGCGCCCCGACGTCGTGCTCCTCTCCCACCTGCACCACGACCACGCCGAGTTGCGCTCCCTCCGCATGCTGGACGGGGCAGCCCTGATGAGCGCCCCGGAGAACGTCGCCTGGCTGCGCCGCCGGCGGCTGCCGAACGCCGTTCCGCTGGGGGATGGCTGGACCGCAGCCGGCGCCGTGACAGGCGCCGAGGTCCAGGTGCGGCAGGTACCCGCCGAGCACCGTCACCGCCCCATGCCCCACCGTCCGAACGCCGCCAACGGCCAGCTGGTCCGGGGTCCGTCGGGAACTGTCTGGATCGCCGGTGACACGGGGCTGTTTCCGGAAATGGCCGCGCTCCCGGCGATGGCCGGCGGCCCCATCGATGTAGCCCTGGTGCCGGTCTGGGGTTGGGGCCCGAGGCTCTCGGCAGGACATCTCTCTCCTGAGACGGCCGCACGGGCCGTCGCCTTGAGCGGCGCGCGGTTCGCCATCCCCGTGCACTGGGGAACCCTGCACCCGCCGTTTGTTAGCCACTTTGCCCGGAGCTGGCTTGAAAAGCCCGGGCGCCGGTTTGCCGAGGCCGTGGCGGAGCAGGCGCCGGGCTGCACGGCAGTCATCCTTGCCCCGGGCGAGTCATGGCCGGCGCCGGCGTGAGCCGGGCACCTGGAGCTCCGGAACCGGTGCTCGACCTTACGGCGGGGCGTCCCGCACCGTGGCGCGCTGGCCACAGGATTCGAGTATGGCGACCAGTACGCGGTGGAGCTCATCGGCGCCCTCGATCCGCTCGGGCAGCTCCGCCATAAGGTCCGCCGGGCCCAGCAGCACCGCACGGTCCTGCCAGCCGCCGAGGCCCCCGTGGGATCCGACCAGGCCCTCGAATGCTGCGACGTCGTTGGTCACCAGATCGAGCGTGCTGTTGACGTACAGATCCGGCGCCTCGGGGTCCCGCAGGGCACGCAGCAGGACCCGTGCGGCGTGGGACCCGAAGACTGCCAACGGATCCGTCCCCTCCACGTCACCGCTTCCGATATTGCGCCGCCCGCTGCTCCCGATCGCCCATGCCCGGCCGTCTTCATCGATGCCTGCGACGAACCCGATGCCGGGGTGGTTGGCCAGGCCAGGGACCAGGGCCGGCCACTCCTTCTCGAGCGCCCGGATCGTCCGGCGCCGGTCACCGCGCACGTAGACCAGGCCCAAATTGCCGGATCCCAGCACCACAACCGGCTCCTCGGCGGCGTCGCCTCCTGCCGACGTCTGCGTATTCTGCGCCTTGGCCAGCCCGTCGCCCGCACGGGCGGCGAGCTTCCCGGTCATCCCGCCGGCCGCGATGTCGCCGGCGATGGAGTCCGCGCGCCCCAGCCCTTCGACAGGCGCATCCACGTTCTGCACGGTTTCTTGCATGAGTTCCGCGCACAGGTCGCCGAGCGCCTGGCCATACCGGTCGGCGAACGGGGTGCCTTGGGACTGGCCGTGGTCCGAAAGCACCACCAGCCGGTAGCGGCGCGGAGCAGACTCGGCGAGCTGGGCCAGGGACGCCAGCGTGCGGTCCAGGCCGTCCAGGGAGGCGAGCGACTCGGGCCGGAACATGCCGGCGTGGTGCGCGATCTCGTCATAGTCCACGTAGTCGACATAGATGCTCTTCGTGCCGCGGTGCAGTTCCTCTGCCACCAGGGCCGTGTTGAGGTCACGCAGAAGTCCGTTGGTGACGGCCCGCAGCAGGGCGAAGGTCCAGTCCCGGTGCACGCGCGGGTCGAGGTCACGTTTGACTTGCCGACGGGCCTGCCAGCGTTCCTTGAGGATCTCCCCGACAGTCCGGGTGAAGCTGCGCATGAACCCGTTCGGGGAGGTAAAGAACCAGGCGAACGCACGTCGGGTTTGAGTGGAGCCGCGGCTGACCTCCACCCTGCTCATCGTCAGCAGGGACCGGGCCGCGTCACCGGTGAACAGGTTCGAAATGGAGACGCCGTCGTCGCACAGCAGGCCGCGGCCGGTGCTGTGCTTTTCCTCGATCACACGGGCGTCTGCCGGGCGGTTCGCCACGAGGACCCGGTTAAGCTTGCGGTCGTACCACCGGAAGGCGGGAATCCCGTCAACGGTGCCGTGCAGAATGCCCATCTGGCTGGCCGGGGTGGTGCATGGCAGCTGCGGAGTCCATTCGCGGAGCGTGTACTCGCCGGAGGCGAGCCAGCGCCGGATGTGGGGCACTCCCCCGGACTGGACCGCCCACTGCAGGACCGGGAAGGGGACACCGTCCAGCTGCACGAACAGGACGCCGTCGACCTCCGGATCAGCCACCGTTTGCTGCCGGCGTGTCCTGCCGGCCAACGAGGTGATGAGGCCGTCGTCGGTTCCGGCCGTGGTGGTCCACGAGATGAGCGTGCCCACGGCGGCGCTGACCCAGGTCGCGGCCAGGGCGGTCCACGGCGTCGACTCAATGCCGGGTACCAGGCGGATGGCGACGTACATGATCAGGGCCTGCCCCAGCAGCGCGGTAAACAGCACGGCCAGCCAGCCCACCCTGGCCGAGATTTCCACGAGCAAGGGCCTGAGGACCAGGCCGACGATGCCGGCCGCCGCTGCCACGGCGGCATAAGCCCACCAGCTCGTTGCAGAGAACCCGGGCACCAGCGCGCCGGTGACGATCAGGGCCACGGTCGAGGCAGCCCAGGCGGCGGCCAGCCTGGCCAGATCGGTGATTCGGACGCCGCGGCTGCGGGTGACGCTCGTCGGCATTCCCCCAGTATGGCCGGGCGTAACCGGCCGGCCCTCATCCGCGCCGGGTGAGAAGATCAGTCCCCGTGGACTAAAAGCGTTTGCAGCTGCCTGCACAGCGGCGCCACGTCGACAGGGCCTTCGGTGTTGACCTCCAGCACCGGTCCCAGCCCCAGCGGGGCCGACTGCCGGACCCACCGGGACCAGACCTCGTCGTCGTCATGCGCGGCGTGGTGCACGGGATGCCGTTCCCGGTTCCGGCAGCGCTGCCTCGCCGTGGCCGCGTCCAGCACGCAACGGACTTCCGCCGCGGCCGTCCTGCCGGCATTCAGGAGATCCGCGCGCAAAAACTCCAGGTCCCGGGGCGCGAACCAGAAGGATTCGACGACGGCCGGCCCCGTTGCGGCGGCGACCCCTGTCCACATGAACTCCAGCGCACGGCGCCCCAGTGCCGAGGATTCCGCCGCGCTTGGCGGCCGGGCGCTGTCCCACTGGCTCTCCTTGTAGGCGTCCTTGGAGAACAGCGGCAGTTCCAGCGCGGCGGCCAGCTCGCGGGCGAGGGTCGTCTTGCCGGACCCCGGCAGCCCGTTGACCAGTATCAGTCCGTTCAACTGCCGGCGCTAGTCGTCCTCGTCGCCCTTTTCCCAGGTTTCGTTCCGGGCCTTGACCTTCTCCAGGGCGTGTTCGGCTTCTTCCCGCGTCTTGTAGGGGCCAATCAGTTGGCTCCAGTCGGACATGGCGTCCTCTTCAACCTCATGCGTGTTGACGTTGTACCAGTACTCCGGCATTGATGCTCCTTACGCTGGTGATTCTTGGCGTTTGTTTAACCGCCTCCGGTATCGCCTTATATGATCAATCTATGCCTTCTCTAGCCTCGACTGCACCCATCGGCACCCTGGTCCCGGGAACGGTCAGCCCGCAGCGCCCCGTGCCGGCGTCGATCCCCCGTCCTGAGTACGTGGGCAAGCCCGGACCGGCCAAGTTCACCGGCTCCGAGGTCAAACCGGCGGAGACCATCGAGAAGATCCGCATCGCCTCGCGCATTGCCGCGCAGGCCATCGTGGAAGTCGGCAAGCATATCCAGCCCGGCGTCACCACGGACCAGCTGGACCGCGTGGGCCATGAGTTCCTGCTGGACCACAACGCCTATCCCTCCACCCTCGGCTACCGGGGTTTCCCGAAATCCCTGTGCTCGTCGTTGAACGAGGTCATCTGCCACGGGATCCCGGACACCACCGTGGTCCAGGACGGGGACATCCTCAACATCGACATCACGGCCTTCATCGGCGGCGTGCACGGCGATACCAATTACACGTTCCTGGTCGGCGACGTCGACGAGGAGTCGCGGCTGCTCGTCGAGCGCACGCAGGAGTCCCTGAACCGCGCCATTCGCGCCGTGGCCCCGGGCCGCGAAATCAACGTGATCGGCCGCACCATCGAGTCCTACGCCAAACGCTTCGGCTACGGCGTCGTCCGCGACTTCACCGGCCACGGCGTGGGCGAAGCCTTCCACACCGGCCTGATCATCCCGCACTACGACGCCGCTCCCGCGTACAACACGGTCATCGAGACCGGCATGGTCTTCACGATCGAACCCATGCTGACGCTTGGCACCGTGGACTGGGACATGTGGTCCGACGACTGGACCGTCGTCACCCGTGACCGCAAACGCACCGCGCAGTTCGAGCACACCCTGCTTGTCACGGAGTCCGGCGCCGAAGTCCTGACCCTCCCCTGATTACCGCTCCACCAGAAGATCCCGGTCTTCGCCCGTCGGCCCTGGGCCGCACCCTCCAGCCCCGCCCCCTGCCACGAACGGAACCACATTGGCCAAGAAGGACGAGAAGTCGAAGAAGAACGCCCCGCTGATCGGCATCGACATCGGCGGCACCGGGATCAAGGGCGGGATCGTGGACCTGAAAAAGGGCAAGCTGATCGGTGACCGCCTGCGTATCCCCACCCCGAAGCCCTCCACGCCCGAATCCGTGGCCGAGGTCGTGGCGCAGGTTGTTGCCGAGCTGTCCGCCCGGCCCGACGCGCCGGCCCCGGACTCGCCCGTGGGCGTCACCTTCCCCGGCATCATCCAGCACGGTGTGGTCCACTCCGCCGCCAACGTGGACAAGGCCTGGCTGGAGATGGACATCGATGGCCTGCTGACCGCCCGGCTGGGCCGTCCCGTGGAGGTCATCAACGACGCCGACGCCGCCGGCCTTGCGGAGGCACGCTTTGGTGCCGGCGAGTTCGTCGACGGCACCGTGCTGGTCATCACGCTCGGCACCGGGATCGGGTCCGCCTTCATCTTCGACGGCAAGCTCGTCCCGAACGCCGAACTCGGACACCTGGAGATTGACGGATTCGACGCCGAATCCAAGGCCTCAGCGGTGGCCCGCGAGCGGGACGGCCTGAGCTGGGAGGAGTACAGCGTGCTGCTGCAGCGCTACTTCTCCCATGTGGAATTCCTCTTCTCCCCCGAGCTCTTCATCGTCGGCGGCGGCATCTCCAAGCGCGCCGACGAATACCTGCCGCGGCTGCAGCTGCGCACACCGATTGTCCCGGCGGAACTGAAGAACGACGCCGGCATCGTCGGCGCGGCGCTTGAGATTGCGCTGAAGCACAAACTGGCCAAGTAGCACCATGGCTGAACCCGTGCCCCAGGTTGTCATCGTCACGGGCGGCAGCCGGGGCATCGGTGCAGCGGTGGCGCTGCGTGCCGCCCGGGCCGGGTATGCCGTCGTCGTGAACTCTTCTGCCGACGCTGCCGGCGCCGGCTCCACTGTGGAAGGGATCACCGCGGACGGCGGCGTTGCAGTGGCCGTGCAGGCGGACGTCAGCGACCCGGCCGCCGTCGCGCGGTTGTTCGATGCGGCGGCAAGCCTGGGGACCCTGGCCGCCGTCGTGAACAACGCCGGCATCACCGGAAATCTGATCGGCCCGCTCACGGACGTCCCTGCCGCGACTGTCCGGCGCGTACTGGACGTCAACGTGGCCGGAATGGTCTATGTCTGCCAGGAGGCCGTGCGGAGGCTCAGCACGGAGCCGGGCGGGCGCGGCGGCTCGATCATCAACATCTCCTCCACCGCAACGAAGGCGGGCTCGCCGGGAACCTGGGTGCACTATGCGGCGTCCAAGGGTGCGGTGGATGTGCTGACGGTGGGGCTCGCGGCCGAGGTCGCGAGCCAGGGCATCAGGGTCAACTGTGTGGCTCCCGGCAGCACCAACACGGGCCTGCACGCGGCCGCAGGGATGCCGGACCGGGTGGAGCGGCTCAACCACACGATTCCGATGGGTCGCGGCGCCGAACCGGACGAAGTGGCTGCCGCCGTGCTCTGGCTGCTCTCCGGCGAGGCCGGGTACATCACCGGGGCCGTGCTGCCGGTCTCCGGCGGCCGCTGACTCTCCTGTCCCGGCGTTTTGGTGCCGGTGGTGGCTGCGGCTTCCCCTCCGCTGCCACCACCGGAGTCTGTGGGCAGAACTAGAGCGGGCTCTTCTGCTGGCTGGTGCCTTCACGTCCCCTGGTCTCGGCCTCATGGCGGAGCAGGGAGATGGCGGCTTCAAAGTCCTCGAGGGATTCGAACGCCTGGTAGACGCTCGCGAAGCGCAGGTAGGCGACCTCGTCCAGCTTCTGGAGGGGGTTGAGGATGGCCAGGCCGACTTCATGCGCATCGATTTCCGCGGCGCCGGAGGCCCGGATGGCTTCTTCGACCTCCTGGGCGAGCAGGGCCAGATCGTCTTCGGTGACGGGACGGCCCTGGCAGGCCTTTCGGACGCCGTTGATGACCTTGCTGCGGCTGAAGGGCTCGCCGACGCCGGAGCGCTTGATCACTGTGAGGCTGGTGGTTTCGACCGTCGTGAAGCGGCGCCCGCACTCGGGGCACTGCCGGCGGCGCCTGATCGCTGAGCCGTCGTCGGCTATCCGGCTGTCCACCACGCGGGAATCAGGGTTCCGGCAGAACGGGCAATACACGTCGTTTCCTCCCCTGTCGCAAGCTGGCAATCCCTGACGGAACGTATCGCTCCGTCATCAGTTTACGACTAGATGTAGCTGAATAACAAGCCTGTAATTACTACATGTTGTGGTCAGGGGCCCGTCGTGAACCGGGCCGTGACGGCCTCGCCGTGGGCCGGCAGGTCCTCCGCCCCGGACAGGCTGACGATGTGCCCGCTGACCTCTGCCAGGGCCTCACGGGTGTAGTTGACCACCTGGATGGCGCGCAGGAACGTGGTGACGTTCAGCCCCGAGGAGAACGCCGCCGTGCCGCTGGTCGGCAGCACGTGGTTGGAGCCTGCGCAGTAGTCACCCAGGCTGACCGGGCTGTAGTCCCCCACGAAGATCGCACCGGCGCTGCGGATCCGGCCCGCGACCCCGGCCGCGTCCGCCGTCATGATTTCGAGGTGTTCGGCCGCGTAGGCGTTGCACGCCGCGATGCCCTGTTCGAGGTCGTCCACCAGCACGACGCCGGACTGCGGACCGGAGAGCGCCTCCCGGACCCGCGCGCTGTGCCTGGTCGCTGCCGCCTGGCGGTCCAGTTCGACGCGCACGGCATCGGCGAGGGCATCGGAGTCCGTGATCAGCACGGACGCGGCCTTGGGGTCGTGCTCTGCCTGGCTGATCAGGTCGGCGGCGACCAGTCCCGGCTGCGCGGTGGCGTCCGCGAGGATCGCAATCTCGGTGGTGCCCGCCTCGGAGTCGATGCCCACGACGCCCTTGACGAGGCGCTTGGCCGTGGCGACGAAGACGTTGCCCGGGCCGGTGACGACGTCGACCGGGTCAAGTCCGGCGTTGTCCCCCGCGGCAGGGATGCCGTAGGCGAAGGCCGCGATGGCCTGGGCGCCGCCAATGGCGTAGACCTCGTCGATTCCGAGCAGGCACGCTGCGGCAAGGATCGTGGGGTGCGGAAGCCCGCCGAAGTCCTTCTGCGGAGGTGACGCCAGGGCGATGGATTCGACGCCGGCCGCAAGGGCGGGGACGACGTTCATGATCACGGAGGACGGGTAGACCGCCAGGCCGCCGGGAACGTAGAGGCCCACCCGCGCCACAGGGACCCAGTTCTGGCTGACCACCGCTCCTTCGCCGAGTGCGACGTCGGTGTCCGCCGGGCGCTGGGCGTCGGCAAAGCGCCGGGCACGCCTGATGGACTCTTCCAGCGCTGCCCGCACGGCGGGATCGAGCCCGGCCAGGGCGTCGGTGAGCGCTTCGGCGGGGACCCTCGGATGCACCTGCTCGACGCCGTCGAAGGTCCGGGCCAGCTCGCTGAGTGCTTCGAAGCCGCGGGTGCGGACGGCGCCGATGATGTCCAGGACTTTCTGCTCGGCATCAGCCATGGTGCCGGCCTGAGCCCGGGGCACAGCGGCGCGGAGACCCGCCAGGGTAAGCCGCTGGCCGCGCAGATCGACGGTGCGGAAGTTGAGTTCGGCAGGTGCCGGGGGCGCAGTAACGGGGGGAACGGTAACGGCGGGCACGGTATTTGAGGGCACGGTGCTGTCAGCTGAAGGGGTCACCCGTTCATTTTACGTGCCGCCCCGGAGAGTCCCGTCCGTGTTACTCGGGGTCTTGCGTGGAGGGCTGTTCTGCAGACCCGTGGCCGGTCCCGGGCTTCGGCGTGGCGAAGAGCGAGTTCAGGAACAGGGTCAGTGCGGCGGCGGCCGGCCAGATCGCCAGGACGGCCATGGACCGCAGGGAAAAGCCGATACTGGCATTGGCCGAGGTGTCCTCCGGCGTTCCCCACCAGAGGCCACACAGCACGCCCGTCCCCCAGGCCGCGAGGGCGCCCACTGCTCCTGCACCCACCGCGAGGAAAACATCCCGTCCGGACGGCTCGGAGTGCCTGCTGCCGGAGGCCACGGCGCCCGAGATGCAGCCGGCCAGCAGGAACAGCCCCGCCAGCACCAGGTCCCGCGGCAGCCACCCTTCAGTGTTGCCGCCGCCCCGCAGCTCCGGGTTGCCGGACAGCAGATTCAGGCCCGAGGGCGCCAGGAGCCACCACAGCAGCCCGACCGGGATGCCCGCGGCGGCGATGGAGGCGGCCTTTCGCCACGTCACGGCACGGCCGCCCGCCTCCGGTGCCGTCCGGCCGGAGGCAGCCGCGGGCCCGGGGCCCTGGTCCCGGTTCTTGGTCCGGTTCTTGGCCCGGGCCTGGCCGGCGTCGAGCGGGGCGTCGTAAGGGGTTTGGCGTGGGGCGTCCTGCTGGAACTGGCCGGGCACTGCGGGCTGTGTCATGCAACAAACCGTAACAACCTTTGGGGCCCGCCGGCACATGACACCGCGCGTCCGGGTGACGGCCCCTGACGTCTCGGGTACACAAGTTCCGCGCCCCGCCGCACGCGCAATACGCTTGCAGGGTAGGAACACCACACAAGTGCAGGGAGTTGGATAGCAGTGGCCACAGAGGACCAAGCCTTCGAGGGAACATTCCGGGAAATGTTCCGCCGGCACGCCGCCGGGGTGGCCATCATCACCGCCAACTACAACGGCGTCCCCTTCGGCTTCACGGCGACCTCCGTGGCCTCGCTCTCGGCAAAGCCGCCCCGGTTTACCTTCAACATGGCCCGGACCTCCAGCTCCTGGCCGGCTGTGGCGAACACCACCTATATCGGCGTCCACATGCTGGGGCTGGAGAACCAGGAGCTTGCGGACCGTTTCGCGCGGACCAGCAACCGCTTCGAGGGCGACCACTGGGCGCTCGGGCCGCACGATGTGCCGATCCTCAGCGGCGTCGCCGGCTGGCTGATCGGCAAGGTCCAGATGCGGCTCTCCTTCGAGAACAACGCCGTAGTCGTGGTCGAGGTCGTGGAGGGCGAGGTGGGCGCGGACGGCGCTCCCCTGCTCTACCATTCCGGCGCCTACGGCCAGCCGGTGCCGCTGGACTACGAGATCTGAGGCTGCCCGCCGTTTCGACGGTTCCGCGCCTCCTCGACGTCGGTGAACATCGAGTGCGCAGGGAACCGTCGAAACGGCGCAGGGGGCGGCGCCGGCCTAGCTGTCCAGGCAGGTGGGGCCGAGGAGCACTTTCAGGTCCCCGAACAGTGACGGGCTGGGGTTGACCCGCAGATGTACGGGCAGGCCCATGACCTCCACCCGCGAGTCGCCCTGCAGGTGCAGCCGGACCTCCGACTTGCCGCGGTGGGTCCGCAGCACGTCCCCGAGCTCGGTCACCACCGCCTCGGTCGCCTTGTGCGTCGCCATGGTGATCACCAGTGGCCCGTTGAGGCCCTCGCTGAGGTCGGGGACGGAGAGTTCCATGCAGTTGAGGGCGACGGCGCCGTCGTCGCGGCGCTGCAGCCGCCCCTTGACCACCACGATCAGGTCCTCTGCCAGCACGGACGCGATGGGACCGTACACCTGGCCGAAGAACATGACCTCGACGGAGCCGCCCAGGTCCTCGATCTCCGCGCGGGCGTAGGCGTTGCCGCTTGCCTTCGCGATCCGCCGGCTGAGTGAGGTGATCATGCCGGCGATGGTGACGATGGCGCCGTCGTGCGGGCCGTCCTCGGCAATGAGCGAGGTGATGGACTGGTCGGCGTGCTGGCTCAGCAGCCCCTCGAGCCCCTGCAGCGGGTGGTCCGAGACGTAGAGGCCGAGCATGTCCCGTTCGAAGGACAGTTTGTCCTTCTTCTCCCATTCGGGAAGGTCCGGAATCTCGATGCTCAGGGACGCCTCGGATTCGGCCTCATCGAATCCGGCAAAGAGGTCGAACTGGCCGATCGCCTCGTTGCGCTTGAGCGTAATGACGGAGTCGATGGCTTCTTCGTGGATCATCGCCAGGGCGCGCCGGTGGTGGTTCAGGGAGTCGAACGCGCCGGCCTTGATCAGGGACTCGATGGTGCGCTTGTTGCACACCACCGCCGGGACCTTCATCAGGTAGTCCTTGAAGGACGTGTAGGCGCCCTCCTTTTCACGCGCCGCCACCATGGCCTCGACGGCGTTCACGCCGACGTTGCGGATGGCGCCCATGCCGAAGCGGATGTCGTTGCCGACCGGGGTGAAGTTCAACGCGGACTCGTTGACGTCCGGTGGCAGCACCGTGATGCCCATGCGCCGGCATTCATTGAGGTAGATGGCCGACTTGTCCTTGTCGTCTCCGACGCTGGTGAGCAGGGCGGCCATGTACTCCGGCGCGTAGTGGGCCTTGAGGTAGGCGGTCCAGTAGGAGATCACGCCGTAGGCGGCCGAATGCGCCTTGTTGAACGCGTAGTCGGAGAACGGCAGCAGGATGTCCCAGAGGGTCTTGACCGCTTCCATGGAGTAGCCGTTGTCCTGCATGCCCTGGGAGAAGCCGGCGAACTGCTTGTCCAGCTCAGACTTCTTCTTCTTACCCATGGCGCGGCGCAGGATGTCGGCCTGGCCCAGCGTATAGCCGGCGAGCTTCTGCGCCACAGCCATAACCTGCTCCTGGTACACGATCAGGCCGTACGTGCCGCCCAGGATTTCCGCGAGGGGCTCCTCGAGCTCCGGGTGGATCGGAATGACTTCCTGGATCTTGTTCTTGCGCAGCGCATAGTCGGTGTGGGCGTTGGCGCCCATCGGCCCCGGGCGGTACAGCGCCAGCACGGCGGAGATGTCTTCGAAGTTGTCGGGCTTCATCAGCTTGAGCAGGGAGCGCATGGGGCCGCCGTCGAGCTGGAAAACGCCCAGGGTGTCGCCGCGGGCCAGCAGCTCGTAGGACGCCGCGTCGTCGAGCGCCAGGGACTCCAGGTCCAGGTCCACGCCGCGGTTCATCTTGATGTTCTCAAGGGCGTCGGAAATGATCGTGAGGTTCCGCAGGCCCAGGAAGTCCATCTTGATCAGGCCGAGGCCCTCGGACGTCGGGTAGTCGAACTGGGTGATGACCTGGCCGTCCTGGAAGCGGCGCATGATCGGGATGACGTCGATGATGGGGTCCGAGGACATGATGACGCCGGCAGCGTGGACACCCCACTGCCGCTTCAGGCCCTCGATGCCGAGCGCCGTTTCGAACACCTTGGCGGCTTCCGGGTCGGTGGCGATCAGCTGCCGGAAGTCGCCGGCCTCGCTGTAGCGCTTGGAGTCCTTGTTCTGGATGTCCGCGAGCGGGATGTCCTTGGCCATCACGGCCGGGGGGAGCGCTTTGGTGAGCGTCTCGCCCATGCTGAACGGGTAGCCCAGGACGCGCGAGGAGTCCTTGAGGGCCTGCTTCGTCTTGATCGTGCCGTACGTGACGATCATGGCGACGCGCTCGTCGCCGTACTTGCGCGTGACGTAGTCGATGACCTCGGAGCGGCGCCGGTCATCGAAGTCGACGTCGAAGTCAGGCATGGAGACGCGGTCCGGGTTGAGGAAGCGCTCGAAGATCAGGCCGTGGTGCAGCGGGTCGAGGTCTGTGATGCGCATGGCATAGGCCACCATGGACCCGGCGCCCGAGCCACGCCCGGGCCCCACCCGGATGCCGTTGTTCTTGGCCCAGTTGATGAAGTCCGCCACCACGAGGAAGTAGCCCGGGAAGCCCATGGAATTGATGACGCCGAGTTCGTAGTCGGCCTGCGTGCGCACCTTGTCCGGGATGCCCTGCGGATAGCGGTAACGGAGTCCCTTGTCGACTTCCTTGACCAGCCAGGACGTCTCGTCCTCCCCCTCCGGGCAAGGGAACCGCGGCATGTAGTTGGCGCCGGTGTTGAAGGAAACCTCGCAGCGCTCGGCGATCAGGAGCGTGTTGTCGCACGCCTCCGGATGGTCGCGGAACAGCTCCCGCATCTCCTGCGGGGACTTCAGGTAGTAGCCGCTGCCCGAGAAGGCAAACCGGGAACCGCCGTTGTCGTAGGTCGGCTCCAGGAGGGTGGAACCGGACTGGATGGCCAGCAGCGCCTCGTGCGCCTTGGCGTCGTGTTCGTGCGTGTAGTGCAGGTCGTTGGTGGCCACCAGCGGCAGGTTCAGTTCCTTGGCCAGCCGCAGCAGGTCACCGGTGACGCGCCGCTCGATGTCCAGGCCGTGGTCCATGAGTTCGCAGAAGTAGTTCTCGGCGCCGAAGATGTCGCGGAACTCGGCGGCCGCCTCGACGGCCTCGCGGTACTGGCCCAGCCGGAGCCTCGTCTGGACCTCGCCGGAGGGGCAGCCGGTGGTGGCAATCAAGCCTTCGGAGTAGGTGTTCAGCAGTTCCCGGTCCAGCCGGGGCCACTTGCCGAAGACCGAATCCAGCGAGGCGATCGAGGAGGCCCGGAACAGGTTCCGCATGCCCACGTTGTTGTAGCTGAGCAACGTCATGTGGGTGTAGGAGCCGCCGCCGGAGATGTCGTCTTTGCGCTGGTTTTCCTCCCCCCAGCGGACACGGGTCTTGTCCCCGCGCGCCGTGCCGGGCGTGACGTAGGCTTCCACGCCGATGATGGGCTTGATGCCCTTGTCCGTGGCCCGCTTCCAGAAGTCGAAGGCGCCGAAGAGGTATCCGTGGTCCGTGGTGGCCAGGGCGGGCATGCCCAGCCGCTCGGTTTCGTCGAACAGCTCCCCGAGCCGGGCGGCACCGTCCAACATGGAGTATTCGGTGTGGTTGTGGAGATGAACGAACGAGTTGTTGCTGGAAGTCACCGAATCATTCTAGTGCCGCGCACGGACGTTTCAGCGCGGCACTCCGGCCAGGCCCAATGCGGAACCGGGCCAGTGCGGCCGCTCAGGCTTGCCCGGACTCCAGGACTTCGAGCGCGTAGCGCAGGTCCTGCGGGTATTCGCTGGTGACGGTGACCTGCTCCCCCGTCCGGGGGTGCGCGAAGGACAGCTGCCGGGCGTGCAGCCACTGCCTGGTGAGCCCGAGCGTCGCGGCAAGACGCGGGTCCGCACCGTAGGTCAGGTCGCCGGCGCAGGGGTGGCGCAGGGCGGAGAAGTGGACCCGGATCTGGTGCGTGCGGCCGGTTTCGAGGTGGACCTCCACGAGCGAGGCCTTCCCGAACGCCTCCAGGACCTCGTAGTGCGTGATGGAATCCCGGCCGTCCTCGATCACGGCGAACCGCCAGTCGTGGCCCGGGTGGCGGCCGATCGGCGCGTCAATGGTGCCGGCCAGCGGGTCCGGAAGCCCCTGGACGACGGCGTGGTAGACCTTGTCCACGGTGCGTTCCTTGAAGGCGCGCTTGAGCGCCGTGTAGGCCTCCTCCGTCTTGGCGACCACCATCACCCCGGACGTCCCGACGTCGAGCCGGTGGACGATGCCCGCACGCTCCGGCGAGCCGGAGGTGGAGATCCGGTAGCCGAGACCGGCAAGGCCACCAACAACGGTGGGCCCCACCCAGCCGGGCGAGGGATGCGCGGCCACACCGACCGGTTTGTCGATGACAACGAACTCGTCATCGTCCAGCAGGATCGACAGGTCCTCCACGACTTCCTCCACAATTTCCAGGGGGTCCCGGCGCGCCGGGACGACGACGTCGAGCACGGCGCCGGGGGCAAGCTTGAGCGACTTTGTGACCGCTTTGTCTTTGCTGCTGACATTGCCCTCGGCGATCAGCGCGGCGGCCTGCGAACGGGAGACGTCCATGAGCTTGGCCAGGCCGGCATCCACCCGGGCCCCCGCAAGTTCATCCGGCACCACAAAGCGGAAGGACGACGCCGCCGTGGCGGCCGTCCCGCCCCCCGCGACGTTGTCGTCTCCGAGGTCCTCCGGCAGGAGGTCTTCCGCCACCAGGTCCGTCGGCGGCGTCCCGCCCGGGGTCAGGTCTTCCGGAGTCAGGTCCTCCGGCGTCAGGTGTTCAGGGGCCGGGTGGCCGGGCACCTTGTCCTCAGGAGTCATGTTTTGCTGTGTCTTTCGTGAGGCGTGAGCCGTCAAGGGAGATTCCGCGCAGCGTGAGCAGGCAGATGACCACCACCGAGGACACCACGGCCGAGTCGGCGATGTTGAAGATCGCAAAGTTGGGGAGCTGGATGAAGTCCACCACATGGCCCATCCCGAAGGAGGGTTCGCGGAACAGCCGGTCTGTGAGGTTGCCCAGGGCGCCGCCCAGCAGCAGCCCCAGCGCCAGCGCCCACCAGATTGACCCCAACTTCCGCAACTGCAGCAGGATGGCGATCGAGACGGCGGTCATGATGATGGTGAACACCCAGGTGACGTTCTCCCCAATCGAGAAGGCTGCACCGGAATTGCGGATGAAGTACCAGTGCAGCAGCGGCGGCAGTACGGGGATCCGCTCCCCCTCGGTCATGTTGGCGGTGACCCACAGCTTGGTCAGCTGGTCGAAGACGTAGGCGAACACGGCCAGGCCAAAGAAAAGGGAGAGCAGCAGGGCCCGCCGCGGCCGCGGCTTGAGGGGGCCCGCCGGGGCGGACTCGGCGGACTCGGCGGGCTGCACGGCGTCGGGTGAGGGTGCGTCAGTCATAGGGCTTTCGTTCACGGGCCAGTGCGGGGACTGGGAGCTGGGTGCTGGGGCACGGCCGCCGGCGGAACCTGCGGTTAATGCCGAAAGCCGGCGGCCGAGGAATCCTCAGCCACCGGCTTTCAGAATACTTGCTTAATGACCTAGCTGTTGGCTTCGACCTCAGGGGCTGCCACGGAGCCGCGGGCGTCCAGGTCACGCAGCTGGCCCTCGATGTAGGCCTTCAGGCGTGAACGGTAGTCGCGTTCGAAGCCGCGGAGCTGCTCGACCTTGCGTTCCAGGACGGAGCGCTGCTGCTCGAGGGCGCCGAGGATCTTGCGGGACTTCTCCTGCGCGTCGTTGACGAGGCTGCTGGCTTCGATCTGCGCCTCGGCGATGATCTTGTCGCGCTGCTGCTCGCCGTCGGCGACGTGCTTGTCGTGCATCTGCTGCGCCATGGCGAGCAGGCCGGCGGCGGACTCGGCTGCCGGGGTAGCGGCACCGCGGGCCGGGGCAGCTGCCTGCTCGGCTTCCTTCTTCTTGGCAAGCTCAGCAGCCTTGGCAGCTTCAGCGGCCTTGGCCTCGGCTTCTGCCTTGGCGCGGTCTTCCTTCTCGGCCTTGACGGGCGCCGGAACCTTTTCCACGACCGGGGCCGCGGCGGCGGAGCTGGCAGGCGTGCCGGCGCCGGATTCGGCGAGCTTCTTGCGCAGCTCGTCGTTCTCCTGGTTCAGGCGTCGCAGTTCGACGACGATCTCGTCCAGGAAGTCATCAACTTCATCCTGGTCGTAGCCTTCGCGGAACTTGGTCGGCTGAAAGCGCTTGTTGACAACGTCTTCTGGCGTCAAAGCCATCTGGTCACCTCGTTGGTCTAGTTAGTCAGTAGGCCTTCCGGCCGTCAAAACTACGGTACCTAAATATGGTCTGGTTCCTCTAATTCAACACCGCAGTGTCAAACCGGAGTTTCTAACTGTTTTGGCCGCGGACTGCGTCCGCTACCCGGCTACGCCGAGATCGGCTGGGAGAACACCAGGAACTTGGCTACTGCCATGGCGATGGTGACTGCCACGAACAGGAGCAGGAAGCCAAGGTCCAGTGAGATTCCGCCGAGCCGAAGCGGCGGAATGAGCCGCTGGAGCAGTTTGACAGGCTTGTCTGTGACCGAATACACAGCATGGGCGGTGACGAGCGCCACGCCGCGCGGCCGCCAACTCCGTGCGAACATCTGCACCCAGTCGAAGACCAGCCGGACGATGAGGGCAACAAAGAACAACAGCAGGGCGATATAGACAAGTCCGAAAACAATTCCCATGAGCTAACTCATATCTCCATGTTCATTCCGGATACCGCAGTGTCCTCGTGATAGTTACGCCTCTATTTCAACACGGATAATTCAGCAAGGATGCCAGGCAGGGTGTCCCTGCCTGGCATCCTTGCCGAAAATCCCGGACTAGCTCTGGTTGAAGAAGCTCGCCTGTGTCTCGCTGACCTTCTTGTCATCGCCGATGACTTCAACATACGACGGCGACAGCAGGAAGACCTTGTTCGTCACGCGCTCGATGCTGCCGCGCAGTCCAAAGACCAGGCCGGCAGAGAAGTCGACGAGGCGCTTGGCGTCCGCTTCCCCCATGTCCGTGACGTTCATGATGACGGGGATGCCGTCACGGAAGCTTTCACCGATGAGTTTGGCATCGTTGTAGGACCGCGGGTGGATCGTAGTGATCTGGCGGAGTCCGGTGGGCTCTTCGCGGCTCGATGCCGCTCGCTTGATGGGTGTCACAGGTGCGCGATATTCCTCTTCAGCGGCGTAGGGCTCTTCCCGGGGGGCCTCGCGGACGGGCGCCGGGGCACGGCGTTCCTCGCGGTCATGCTCCATGGGATCATCCTCATCCTTGTGCGATGTTTGGTGCTCGGACTCGTAATGTTCGTCGCCATCGGCGAGCCCAAGATAGATCATTGTCTTGCGCAGAGCGCCGGCCATGGTCGACTCCTAATCGTGTCCGTAAGCGGGCCGATCAACGACTTAACAGCCTTGGAATCCCCGCCATTACCTTCCAATACGTTGAACCTACCGCAACGCCGGACGCGGACCGAGAATATCGGAGCCAACGCGAAGGTGTGTCGCCCCGAACCGGACCGCCTGTTCAAGGTCCTGGCTCATGCCCGCGGAAATGCCCGTGGCGCCGGGAAATTGTTCGATCATCCGCCCGGAAATGCCTGCCAGCTTCTCGAAGGCAGCCGCCGGATCCGCCCCGAGCGGGGCCACCGCCATGACGCCCGCGAGCCTCAGTCCGGCGGCACCTGCCACGTGTTCGGCCAGGGCGGGGACCTCGTCCGGGGCTGCGCCGCCGCGGTGGCCGCCGGCGCCGTCGTCGAGGCTGACCTGGATAAAGCAGTCCAGCGGCGCCCGCCCGGTGCGTTCGCTTTCGTCCGCCATCGCCTTGGCGAGTGCGGATGCCAGCCCCGCCCGGTCCACGGAATGCACCGAAGCGGCGTACTTCACCACAGACTTGGCCTTCTTGCTCTGGAGCTGGCCGACGAAGTGCCAGCGCAGGCCGAGGTCTTCGAGCTGCGCAGCCTTCTCCGAGGCCTCCTGGTCCCGGTTTTCGCCAACATCCGTGACGCCGAGTGCGGCGAGCCGCCGGACGTCGTCGGCGGGATGGAATTTTGTGACCACGATCAGCCGCGGCGGCCGGTCCGTCCGGCCGGCCGCGGCAGCGGCGTTGTCAATCCGCTCCCGGACAGCGGCGAGCCGCTCCCGGAGCTGCTCCAGCCGGGGATCGGGCTGCCCGGTCAACTGATTGTTCGCGTGCTCGTTCACTGCTGCACCGTCCCTGCGTCCGTCCACACCAGTCCGGCGAAGCGTCCGGCGAAGTGTCCAGCGCGAGCACAAGCCCGAGCGCGAGGGGCGATCCGCGTCGCCGGCCGTCCTGCTGTCGGGGCGCGGGGCTGCACGGCTATGAGGACCAGGCCGCATCCGGTGTCCGGACGGGTGAACCATCACCGGGCAGGGGTCGGCCGTCCGCATTCCCGCATTCATTTCCCGGCGCCGGCGGTGTCTTCGCCGGGGCGGGTCAGGTAGTAGGCCGCGAGGATGGGCCCGAAGGTGACGAGGAACACGATGACGGCCACGACGTTCGTGACGGGCCGCTGGCGGGGGCGGATGAGTTCGTTGAGCATCCAGATCGGCAGGGTCGCCTGCTGGCCCGCGGTGAAGGTGGTGACGATCACCTCGTCGAAGGACAGCGCGAAGGCGAGCATGCCGCCGGCCAGAAGTGCGGTGCCGATCTGGGGCAGGATGACATGGCGAAAGGTCTGGAACCCGTCCGCGCCGAGGTCCATCGACGCCTCGACCATGCTTCCGCTCAGTTTCTGGAAGCGCGCGAGCGCGTTGTTGTAGACGACAACGATGCAGAAGGTCGCGTGGCCGAGGACGATCGTCAGGGTCGAGAACGGGATGCCCGCGATGTCGAAGGCGGACCGCAGCGCGATCCCGGTGATGATCCCGGGAAGCGCGATCGGCAGGACGAAGAGAAGCGAGATCGTCTCCTTCCCGAAGAAGCGCGCCCGCGACAGGGCCGCGGCCGCCAGCGTCCCGAAAACCAGCGCGAAGGCGGTGGCGAAGAACGCGACCCTGAGCGACAGGACGAGCGGGGGCCAGATGTCCGGCCGGTCGTACCAGGCGACGGCGAACCACTTGACGGTCAGTCCCGGCGGCGGGAACTGGAAGCTCTTTTCCTCGGTCGTGAAGGCATAGAGGAAGATCAGGAGGATCGGCAGGTGCAGGAAGAGAAGCCCGCCGATGGCCGCCAGTTTCAGCGCAAGGGGGGCGCGGGGCTCAGAGCGCATCGAAGGCCCCCAGACGCCGCGCGGCCAGGAGGTAAAGCCCCATGATGACCACGGGGACCACGGTGAAGGCGGCGGCGAGCGGGATGTTCCCCGCCGTTCCCTGCAGGGCATAGACGGTCGAGCCGATGAAGGGGCGCGAGTTTCCGACGATCTGCGGGACGATGTAGTCGCCGAGCGTCAGCGAGAAGGTGAAGATCGACCC
>CALMVY010000180.1 GCA_937873245.1 uncultured Arthrobacter sp.
GTGTCGGTCGACCAGCCGCCGGGCATCCGCGCGGCGCACAATGCGCTGGTCCAGCGCTTGGGCGAGCATGAGGCGCACCACCAGATCATGGAATGCCTTGGCGAGATGATCTGGACTTCGCAGCGCAACAACACCCCGCCGGATACCGCCGCCTACATCGAATGCCTGCGCAAGCGCGCGGGCTAAGCTAGTTTGCTGCCGCGAGGCTGGCGCGCTCGACCTCTTTGCCGCCTATCCATACGGTGACGATGTTGTCGTAGGCCGCCAGGTCCTTAAGCGGCGACACCTTCATCAGCAGCAGGTTGGCCTTTTTGCCTTTTTCGATTGTGCCGGCCTGGGCGTCGAGCCTGAAGGTACGGGCGTTATTGATGGTCGCGGCGCGAAACACCTGTTCCAGCGACAGGCCCGCTTCGTGCAGGCGGCGCATTTCCAGATAGCCGTTCAGCCCGGGCAGGTTGCCATAGGTGGGAGACGATGGCGTATCGCTTCCGAACGTGAAATTGGCGTCCTTGCCGGCCAGGTAGGCGAGCACCATCTTCTGGCGCCGCAGCGGCGCTTCGAATCCCAGCAATGCGTCGGCGTCGGACTCGCCTTCCGCGACCTCTTCCTTGAACCATTTGCCCTCGAGGGTTGCGAACCAGTCCGCCAAAGCGGCGGGAACCACTTGCCGCACCGCAGGATCGTTCAGGTAGGCAGGGTCGAGGTAGGCCAGCATGCCGTACAGCACTTGCATGGTTGGCTGGTAGCCGATGCGCTTCGCCACGATCTGGTCGAGCAATGCGCGTATCTCGGTCTGGTTTTCATCGGGGTTCCAATCAGCGTAAATGGGCTAGAAGTGAGCCCAGTGTCAGCTGTCAGTCGCCGGTTTGCGTCGCAAATGATGATTCGGCACGCCGGAATTCAAAGCTTGGCCTCGGCCGGCTGCAGGTAATCGTCGTGCTCGGGGACCAGGACCTTGAGCGGCTTGCCCGAGGCCGCCCACTCCTTGAGGGGGACGTCCGTGGCCCGGTGCAGCGGCGGCGAGAGCAGGATGGCGCCCTCCACCTCGGAGGCCACCGGCTCCGAAGCGCCGTACATCAGCGCGAGTTCCGTGCCGAAAGACCAGCCCACCAGCCAGCGGTTCGGCAGGCCGCGGTCGACGGCGAACTTCACGGCCGCCTCGACGTCCAGGCGTTCGCCGATGCCCTCCTCGAACGCTCCGTCGCTGGTCCCGCGCGGCGAGGCAGTGCCGCGGGTGTTGAACCGGAGCACCGCGATCCCGGCCAGGGCGGGCAGCCGGTAGGAGGCCTTGCGGTAGACGTGCGAGTCCATAAAGCCGCCGTGGGTCGGCAGCGGATGGAGGGTGATCAGGGTGGCCTTCACCTCGCCGGACTCCGGGAGGGCCAGCTCGCCGACAAGCCGATGCCCGTCTCCGGTGCGGAGCTCCACGTTTTCCCGGCGGGCCGGGAGAACCGTCGAGGCGCGGATCGCGGTGGGTGCGGAAGGCTGGCTGAAGACGTACGACGCCGGGTCAAAACTCATGCGTCCAGCTTAGCGAAAGCACCGGCGCGGCCGCGCAGCGTAGAGGCAGGCGAACCGCCCAGTGAAGATGTCCAGTGAAGATGTCCAGTGAAGATGGCCAGTGAAGATACCCAGTGGAGATGTCCGGCGAAGCGCTCAGCGGTACCGGTAGCTGCGTGAAGTCCAGCAGTTCGTATGCCAGTGCCGCCGCTCCGCCAGCCCCGCGGCCGCCCCGAAGAGGTGGTCCTCGGACCACACGACGAGGTGGGCCACCCCGGGCAGCACCGCCGTCGAACAGCCCGGACAGATATAGGTCTTCTCAGCGCGTCCGGCGGTGATCGGCCGGACCGACCACTCGCCGTCCGGCGCACTCTCGCGGCGCGCAAAGCCCGAGCGGGCGCGCTCCAGGTCCAGCTCAGGCACCGGGCCGCCCTTCGCCCCGGGCTTTGCCCCCCTGCCGGACCCGGACCGGCCTGGCACAGCACGGCGGGGGCGGTTGGAACGGGGCATGCTTCCATTCTGCCCCAGTCCGGGTGCCCGTTGTCCCCGCAGACGGTAGTGTTGACCGGGTGCGTTTAGTCATAGCCCGTTGCTCCGTTGATTATGTCGGCCGGCTCAAAGCCCATCTCCCGCTTGCCACCCGGCTTCTGCTGGTCAAAGCCGACGGTTCCGTCCTTGTCCATTCCGACGGCGGATCCTACAAGCCGTTGAATTGGATGAGTCCCCCGGCGTCCCTGCGGGTCTCCACCCCGGAGGAAGTCGACGTCGAAGTCGGCGTGGTTGAGCAGTGGACCGTCCAGTCCGCCAAGACCGATGACCGGCTGATCATCAACATCCATGAGCAGCTCCATGACACCTCCCACGAGCTCGGCCAGGACCCCGGGCTGATCAAGGACGGCGTGGAGGCGGACCTGCAGCGGCTGCTGGCCGACCAGATCGAACTCCTGGGCGCAGGCTTCTCCCTCATTCGCCGCGAGTACTTCACCGCCATCGGCCCGGTGGACATCCTGGCCAGGGACGCCAACGGCGCCACGGTGGCCATCGAGCTCAAGCGCCGCGGGGACATCGACGGCGTCGAGCAGCTCACGCGCTACCTCGAGCTGCTCAACCGCGACCCGCTTCTGGCTCCGGTCCGCGGAATCTTCGCGGCCCAGCAGATCAAACCCCAGGCCAAGGTCCTGGCGAACGACCGCGGCATCGACTGCGTCACTCTGGACTATGACGCGATGCGCGGCGTCGACGACGTCGAGTCCCGGCTCTTCTAACGTCCCACGCCCCGGTTCTGGAACCGGAACCGGCCGCAGGTGCTGCAATTGCTGCAGATCATGCACCTTCCCAAGCATTCATCGGGACTTTGTACAAAATTTATGCCAATTGTGTGCCGTGCCCGTTGACCTGACGCAACTGTCATGAAATTCTTATACGAGTCTTTGTGTAGGTGTTTTTTCATGCTCGCAAGACATGTTGCGAGCGTGAAGCGCCTGCCGCTGAAGCCCGGATAATCCGGTCCCACAGCCACGGTTCTTCTCGCGGAGTGACCAAGCCCGGCACGAAGTGTGCCGGCCTTAACCAAGATCCATAATGAGGAGAAATACATGGCACAGGGAACTGTCAAGTGGTTCAACGCTGAAAAGGGCTTCGGCTTCATCACCCCGGATGACTCCGATGGCGATGTCTTCGTTCACTACTCCGAGATCCAGACCGGCGGCTTCAAGACCCTCGACGAGAACGCCCGCGTTCAGTTCGAAATCGGCCAGGGCGCCAAGGGCCCCCAGGCCACCGGCGTAACGCTGGTCTAGTAGCCTTCAGCGGAACTGCCTGCGGCAGACTCCGCGCAAGAGATGATCCCCGGCTTCGGAGCCGGGGATCATTTTTTTGCTTTGCTCGCGCATTGCTTCGGTTGTCGGACAACACTCACCGGGAAACTGACTCAGGCTATACACACGTTTCGCCCTCTATCCCCATTGTTTGGCACGTTGCGGTGCATTGTTTGGCACCGTTTTGGACGCCGCTTTGGACACCGTTTTGGACGCCCTCGCTAATACATTGTTGCCGCCGTTGTTGCCCCGCATTCTTTCAGTGGGTTGCTGCCCATGTGGGCGTGCGGAATGCCCCATAACTCGGGGTTGGCGCACGGGATTAACGCACCAGCGTCCTGAGCAGCCGCGCGCTTTGGCGCACGGACAAGCCCGGCAGATACGCCCGGCTCAGCGCCCTGCCCATGGCCGGCAGCTGCAGGGGGTCCTGGTAATAGAGGTACAACGTCCGGTAGTCGGGCTTGAAACGGGACTTGAAGGTCGCCAGCGAGCGGAATCCGTACACGGGCTCAAGCGCTTTTCCGACGACGTCGAGGATCCCCGCCAGTCCCCCGGACGCTGCTTCCGCGCCGGCTACGTCCGCCACCTGCGCCGTGTCCTTGGCAAGCGGCGATCCGGACAGCGAGATGACCTCCACCGAGCTGCGCAGCTCCAGCACTGCGGAGGCGATCAGGAATTCCATGACGCCGGGGAAGGCGTCGCCGCGCCGGCGCATGAAGTCCAGCGTCCAGCTCACGAGTCGCCCGTCCGTGTACACCGGAAGCCAGCTCGTGACGCCCTGAACCTGACCTTCGGCGTCGACGGCGACGCAGCAGAGCACCTCCGGGTCATCAAGTTCGTCGATGCCGCCAAGGGTGAAGCCCATCTCCGGGACGGACTTCTGCGCGGCCCACTCCTCGGAGACCTCGCTCAACTGGGCGCGCAGCGCCGGCGAAAAGTCGGCATAGCGGCCCCACACCGCGCGGACCCCGGTCTTCTCCGCCCGGTTCAGGGCGGTACGGACGTTTTGCCAGTCCTTGCCCTTGAACTCGAGTGAGCGCACCGCCAGCCTGGTTTCCTGGGCCACAGCCACCCGCCGGAAGCCGCGGCCCTCCAGCATCGGCCACAACTCGTCGGTGCAGGAGTAGAAGCACGGGATGAGCGCGTGTTCGGCGCAGTAGCGGATAAAGCCTGCTGCGGTCTCCTCGTGGAACGCCGCCGGCCCAAAGGGCCCGGCCAGCGTCAGCGCGACGTTGCCGTGCTGCTGGTAGGCCACTCCCCCGCGGCCCTCCGGCGCGAACCAGTACTTGTTGGGCTCCCACAGCGCCATCCAGGACAGGGAGTCTCCGCCCTGGCGGATCAGGCCGCGGGCGACGTCGCGGTCCCCCGCCCCGGCGTCGGAACGGTGCAGCCGGCGCTGCAGGACCAGCCAGACGGCGGCCAGGGCGACTGCCCAGAAGATGATGCCGGACGTGGCGAAGAGGAAGGCCTCGACGGCGTCGCGGCCCTGGAAAATGCGGCTGTAGATGCCGGGGATGGGAACCGGCAGGTACTGGCGGGAGAGCTCGGCAGCCAGTCCCAGCAGGCCGCCGTCGCGGTCCATGCCACCGGCTGCCAGCCACACCGCGGTGTAGCAGGACGCCAGCACCAGCCACGTGCCGCCGACGACGGCGGCGAGGGCGCGGCGGGCCCGGGGACTCGTTTCGACGCGGAACTGGCGGCGGTTGGCCGCGAGCACCACCACAAGCACCAGCGGAACCACAACGAGGGGCAGGATGTGGACAAACCCGGAACCCATCACGCCGGTGCCCGGCCGGTTGGGGTACTGCGGAATCCTGGCGAACAGGGACAGGTAGACGGCGGCCATGGCTGTCACGGCAAGCTGGAGGGCGATCGCGATCCGCAGGGCCAGCCGGCGGCCGTGCCGCATGCCGTCGGCGCAGATCAGCAGCAGCACCACGGGCACCACCGCCAAGGCGAGACCCAGCGGCCCAGCAAAGCCGGCGCGGCCGGCTTCAAGGCACGTGGCGTCAAGGGTGCCGCCGCAGTATTGTTCCAGCTGGTTCAGCGTGGGCAACGGGTTCAGGACGACGTCCCGCAGCAGGGCCAGCGGCCCGGTGGGGGTCCGGACGGTCGCGGTCAGGATGGGTCCGACGGCGAAGATCGCCACGGTAAGCGCGAGCAGGTTGCGGGTCTCGCGGCCTGTGGAGCGGTGGCGGTGCAGGGTGCCCTTGTCTCCCTGGATCCACCAGCCCGCCGCCAGCCCCGCCAGGGCGCCGGCGAATCCGACGACAGTCTCCGCGTGCCCGACGTACAGCACGAGCATGAGGGAGACGGAGACGACGGCGGTGCGCAGCCGCCGCTGCCACAGCGTGGGCAGCAGCCCGCAGGAGGCCAGCGAGACGGCGAGGACCGCCGCGTACGGGCCCATCAGCCGCGCGTCGACCATCCGGCTGAGCCAGCCGTCGTCGACGTAGCGCGCCAGCTGTGTCAGCAGCAGGAACAGCGTCACGGCCGCGAACTGGGCGACGAAGTAGAACACCGCGGTGCGCCGCGTCCCCAACTGCCGCTCGGCGAGGCCCAGCAGGAGCAGGATCATCAGCGCGGCCGCGGCGTAGGCCAGGAGGTTCGTGGCGAAGAACATCGAAGTGAACAGCGCCCACCAGTTCCCGCTTTTCAGCTCCGGGGCACTGACGGATGCCACGTCCAGCAGCGGCTCCGGCGGCCCGGAGAGAAAGCTTCCGGTGGCCGCACCGGTGACAAGGAAGACCGCAAGGACTGCCAGGGTGAAAGGTATGGCGCGCAGATGCCCCAGCGACTGCCGGAGGCCCTGGCGGCCGAGGCCCTGAAGGGAGGAAGCCCCGGTCTCCTGCTTCCGTGCCGTTGCTCCCGGGCTCACTGCGGGATGCCCCAGCGGGACGCCAGGAAGTCGAGGCCGCCGGGCAGCCCCTTGGACCCGGTCTCCCAGGAGTGCCCGGCACCGGGAATCTGGCGGGCCTCCACGGTGAACCCGGCGGAGCGCGCGGCCTCGGACAGTTGATCCATGTAGCCGATGAATTCGGGGTCCCGCTCACCGGCGGCAAAGTAGATGGCATGCCCGTCAAAACGGTTGTCCTTCATGAGCCGCAGCGGTGTCTGGCGGTCGAACGCTTCGGTGTCACCGCCAAAGGCGGCGGCGATGGTCTTCTCCCGCTCCTTGGCGAGGGCGGGTTCCCTCTCGCTGGAAAAGGCCAGCGCGGAGCTGTAGATGTCCGGATGCCGGGTCACCATCTGCATCGCGCAGGTCCCACCGAAGGAGAATCCCCCTGCCGCCCACTGCGAGGCGTCCGGAGCCACGTCCAGCGTCCGGTTGATCCAGGCCGGCACATCCGCGGCGAGGAACGTGTCGGCCCGGGCGATGCTGCTGTCCATGCAGAGCGTGTTGCCCGAGGCGGAGCCGTTGGGGTCGACCACCACCACCACCGGGGCTACGCCGCGGTGCTCGGCCGCGTACCGGTCCATGCGGCTGCGCAGCGCGCCTCCCGTGAGCCAGTCCGCCGGCGCGCCAGGCTGGCCGGAGAAGAGGACCAGGACGGGAAGTGCCGGCCGCGGCGTGGTCTGGTAGGCAGGCGGCAGATAGATGTAGGCCTCGCGGCTTTCGAAACCCGAGCTGGTGCCGGGGATCACGGCGCGGCGCAGCACGCCGCCGTCGGGCAGTTCGGCCGGAGGTGTCCATTCGGACAGGCTGACGCCGGGCTGGGCCCCAGGGGTACGTTTCAGCCCGTCTTCCAGGGGCTGGATCCGCGCCACGGCGGTGCCCATCAGGTCGCTGATCGTGTGGTTGAGGCCAAAGTAGCCGTTGATCTGGACGGAGGCAAGGAGGACGGCGCCGAGCAGCGCGGCCGTTAGCGCCGCAGTCTTGCGCGCGGGGCGCCGGGGGCCTCCCTGCCCGGGGGCCCGGTCGCTCCCCGGCCGCCAGGTCCGCCACAGAAGCATGACCCAGAGCAGCAGTGCCGTGACCGGGAGGAGGGACCACGCCAGGACCTCGCGGGGCAGTTCCTCCGGGAAGACCGAGAAGACGTAGATCATCAGCCAGTGCACACCGGCGAGCAGCGCGGCGGCAGCCAGGACGGCGGCGGCGGGAAACAGTAAGACCGGCCGGCGGACGGCTGCTTTATTTCCGGAGGCGGGCTTCCCGCTGCGGCGTCGTCCGCCGGACCAGAGCAGGTAGGCCGCGCCCGCGGCGCCGGCGGCCCAGGCAATCCACAGCACCGGCCCGTCGACGAGCCGGAGGTCTTCGAGGAAGTCCACCGGGGCTAGCGCCAGGTGCCGACGCCGATGACC
This sequence comes from uncultured Arthrobacter sp., assembly GCA_937873245.1. Taxonomy (GTDB): domain Bacteria; phylum Actinomycetota; class Actinomycetes; order Actinomycetales; family Micrococcaceae; genus Arthrobacter. The sequence goes on from CALMVY010000180.1 coordinate 7,620, forward strand.
GGCCCGGCCTCAAGCCAGGACGACAGCCCGGTGTAGGCGTCAAACCGCATCGCGAGCAGGACGTCCTGCCCTTCGTACCGGAGTTCCACGATCACGGCGTCGGGCTGGACCTTGACGAGCTCGGATTCAGTGGGCTTGCGCCGGCCGACCAGCTCCAGCGAGCTCCGGCGGAAGGTGTGCTTCGGCCGCATGCTCAGCGAGGCAAGGCGGAACCACTCAAGGTCGTTGTCCTGATAACGACAAACCCCCATCTGCCAGCTGTTTCCAGCCGTGCAAATGGAGGCGTCCACCGTGCCCAGGGCGCGCCGCAGATTGAAGCGGCGCACCCCGGAAAGGCACAGTGCAAATACCAGCAACGCAAAGACCGTTGCCAGGACGATGAACGGCAAACCAGTATCGTTCATCAAGGTCGTGCTAGCGGATCCCCGCAGTAGCGGCGTCGCCCATGTGGGCGTTGTCAGCAACAATGACGACCCGGTTGTTGTCGACGGAGAAGAATCCGCCGTCGACCTCTACAGCAATGCGGTCACCGGAGACCGGCTCGATGGCCAGCTCACCTTCGGCCAGAATCGCCAGCAGGGGCGAGTGGCCGGGCAGGATTCCGATTTCACCATCGCTGGTGCGGGCCTTGACCATCTTGGCCGCTCCGGACCACACGAAGTGGTCCGCTGCGACAATCTCAACCTCAAGCTCAGCCATATTACTTGGTCTGTTCCTGGATCTTGGCCCACTGGCGCTCGACGTCATCCAGGCCGCCGACGTTGAAGAACGCCTGCTCTGCGATGTGGTCCAGCTCGCCGTCGCAGATGGCCGTGAAGCCTTCCACGGTGTCCTTGATGGACACGGTGGAGCCTTCAACGCCGGTGAACTGCTTGGCGGTGTAGGTGTTCTGCGACAGGAACTGCTGGATGCGGCGTGCACGCGACACGACGATCTTGTCTTCTTCAGAAAGCTCGTCAACGCCAAGGATGGCGATGATGTCCTGGAGTTCCTTGTTCTTCTGCAGGATCTGCTTGACGCGGACGGCCGTGTTGTAGTGGTCGTTGCCGATGTACTGCGGATCCAGGATGCGGGACGTCGACGTCAGCGGGTCAACGGCCGGGTACAGACCACGGGAAGCGATTTCACGGGAAAGTTCCGTGGTCGCGTCGAGGTGTGCGAAGGTCGTGGCCGGGGCCGGGTCGGTGTAGTCATCTGCGGGGACGTAGATGGCCTGCATCGAGGTGATCGAGTGGCCCTTGGTGGACGTGATGCGCTCCTGGAGGAGACCCATCTCGTCAGCCAGGTTGGGCTGGTAGCCCACGGCCGACGGCATGCGGCCGAGGAGGGTGGAGACCTCGGAGCCTGCCTGGGTGAAGCGGAAGATGTTGTCGATGAAGAGCAGCACGTCCTGGTTCTGCACATCGCGGAAGTACTCCGCCATGGTCAGGGCCGACAGTGCCACGCGCAGACGCGTTCCCGGCGGCTCATCCATCTGGCCGAATACAAGGGCGGTGTCCTTGAGGACGCCGGCCTCTTCCATTTCAACCCAGAGGTCGTTGCCTTCACGGGTACGCTCGCCGACGCCGGCGAACACCGAGGTGCCGCCGAAGTTGCGGGCAACACGGGTGATCATTTCCTGGATCAGCACGGTCTTGCCGACGCCGGCACCGCCGAACAGACCGATCTTGCCACCCTTGATGTACGGGGTGAGAAGGTCGATGACCTTGATGCCGGTTTCCATCATCTCGGTGGAACCCTCAAGCGTCGCGAAGGCGGGAGCCTTGCGGTGGATGGGCCAGCGCTCGGTGATCTCGAGTTCCGACTCAGCCACGTCAAGCGGCTGTCCGAGGACGTTGAAGATGTGTCCCTTGACGACGTCGCCGACGGGCACGGAGATGGGGGCGCCCGAGTCCACTACAGCGGTGCCGCGGACGAGTCCGTCGGTTGCCTGCAGGGAGATGGCGCGAATGACGTTGTCGCCGAGGTGCAGCGCAACCTCGAACGTGATCGTCTTGGTCTCACCGTTGAGAGTAATCTCGGTGGTGAGTGCGTTATAAATCGAGGGGATTGCGTCAGCCGGGAATTCGACGTCGACAACCGGGCCAATAACACGTGCAATACGGCCGGTAGCACCGGTCGTCGCGGCTACGTGTTCGGTAGCAGTGGCAGTCATCTCTCTCACTTCACTCAGTAGATGGCGTTGGGGTTAAGTTTACTTTGGTGCAGGTACAGCTGGTTCCAAGCTCGGGAGGCTAGGACGCGTTCAACGCGTCGGCACCGGCCACGATTTCGGAAAGCTCCTGCGTAATTTCAGCCTGGCGGGCGGTGTTGCGCAGACGCGTGAACTTCTTGATGAGCTCCGTGGCGTTGTCGCCGGCGGACTTCATTGCCCGCTGGCGGGCAGCGAGTTCCGAAGCTGCTGCCTGCAGCATCGCGGCGAAGATACGTGATTCGATGTAGCGCGGCAGCAGAGCATCGAGAACCTGCTCCGTTTCCGGCTCGAATTCGTAGAGCGGCAGGAGGTCCGACTCGGACGCCTGCTCTTCGACAACCTCAAGCGGGAGAAGACGGACAACCGTCGGCTCCTGCGTGACCATGGACTTGAAGCGGGTGTAGACGACATGGATCTCGTCGACGCCGCCCTCTGCGTAATCCGTCGCAAAGTCGGCCAGCAATGCCTCGCCGATTTCCTGCGCGGTGGCGAACTCCGGTGCGTCCGTGCCGCCGGTCCAAACGCGCCCGTAGGGACGGTTCCGGAAGTCGAAGTAGGCCTGCGCCTTGCGGCCGACCAGGTAAAACTTGACCTCCTTGCCCTCCTCGACGAGCAGCTCGTTGAGGCCTTCCGCCTGCTTGAGCACACTCGCGGAGTACGAACCTGCGAGGCCACGGTCCGAGGTGATTACCAGGACGGCGGCCCGGCGGATCTGCTCCGGCTCGGTGGTCAGCGGGTGGTCGATTTCGCTCTGGCTTGCGACAGCAGAAACGGCACGCGTGATGGCGTTTGCGTAAGGCAGTGAAGCTGCTACGCGTGCTCGGGCCTTCCCGATGCGCGAGGTAGCGATCAGTTCCATCGCCTTGAAGATCTTGCGCATCGACGTCGTCGAGCTGATCTTCTGGCGGTAGACCCGGATCTGGGCTCCCATACTTATCCTTTCCTAAGATCCCGTTGGCCGGGACTGCCGGAACCCGGTGGGGTTCCGGCAGTCCCTGCCAGCGAAACTAGCGCTTCTGCTTGACGATTTTTTCCTGGTCGACCTGTGCCTCGTCGATGGCGGCGTGCTCTTCGTGCCCCGCACCAACCAGGTGGTTGTCCCCCTCGCCGAAGAAGCCCTTCTTGAAGTCCACGATCGCGGTCTTCAGTGCTTCTGCAGTGTCATCGCTCATGACGTTGGTCTGGGCCAGCGTCGTCAGGATGGAGGACTTGTGCTTGAGGTGCTCCAGGAACTCGGTCTCGAAGCGGTTGATGTCCTCAACCGGAACCTCGTCCAGGTGGCCGTTGGTGCCGGCCCAGATGGAGACGACCTGGTTCTCAACCGGGAACGGCGAGTACTGGCCCTGCTTGAGCAGTTCCATCAGGCGTGCACCACGGGTCAGCTGCTGGCGCGATGCGGCGTCGAGGTCCGACGCGAACATTGCGAATGCCTGCATGTCGCGGTACTGGGCCAGTTCCAGCTTCAAGGTACCGGAGACCTTCTTCATGGACTTGACCTGGGCGGCGCCACCAACGCGGGAAACGGAGACACCCACGTCGACGGCGGGACGCTGGTTGGCGTTGAAGAGGTCCGACTGAAGGAAGATCTGGCCATCGGTGATGGAGATCACGTTGGTCGGGATGTAGGCGGAGACGTCGTTTGCCTTGGTCTCGATGAGCGGCAGGCCGGTCATCGAACCTGCACCGAGCTCGTCGGAGAGCTTGGCACAACGCTCCAGCAGGCGGGAGTGCAAGTAGAACACGTCGCCCGGGTAGGCTTCGCGTCCCGGCGGGCGGCGGAGCAGCAGCGACACTGCACGGTAGGCCTCGGCCTGCTTGGAGAGGTCATCAAACACGATGAGGACGTGCTTGCCGCCGTACATCCAGTGCTGGCCGATTGCCGAACCGGCGTACGGTGCCAGGTACTTGAAGCCTGCGGGGTCGGACGCGGGGGAAGCCACGATGGTCGTGTACTCCAGTGCGCCGTTGTCCTCGAGGGTCTGACGGACGGCCGCGATCGTGGACGCCTTCTGGCCGATGGCCACGTAGATGCAGCGCACCTGCTTGTTGACATCCCCGGAGGCCCAGTTGGCCTTCTGGTTGATGATCGTGTCGATCGCGATTGCCGACTTGCCGGTCTGGCGGTCACCGATGATCAGCTGACGCTGGCCGCGGCCGATCGGAATCATGGCGTCGATCGCCTTGAGGCCGGTCTGCATCGGCTCGTGGACCGACTTGCGCTGGGTCACGCCGGGCGCCTGGAGTTCCAGTGCACGGGTGGTCTCGGCCTTGATCTCGCCAAGGTCGTCAATGGGCTCGCCCAGCGGGTCGACTACGCGGCCGAGGAAGGCGTCGCCCACCGGTACGGACAGAACCTGTCCGGTGCGGTGAACTTCCTGGCCTTCTTCGATGCCGGTGAAGTCACCGAGGATGATGACACCGATCTCGCGGATGTCGAGGTTCTGGGCCAGGCCCAGCGTGCCGTCTTCGAAGCGAAGCAGCTCGTTCGCCATGACCGAGGGAAGGCCCTCAACACGGGCGATGCCGTCACCTGCGGTTGTTACACGGCCGACCTCTACGCGCTCTGCGTTTCCGGGTTCGTAGGACGCCGCGAACTCGTTCAACGCATTACGGACGTCGTCGGCGTTGATGGTCAATTCGGCCATCTGCAGTCCCTGCTCTCCTGTTTTCGTGATCATCGTTGCTCACGATGACCGGGGTTTCGTTTCGTTAAGTTGTGCTTGTCCGGCTGGCTAGGCTAGCTGACGGTGAAGCTGGCCCAGGCGGGTGAGGACCGAAGCGTCTACCACTTCGTCACCAACCTGGATCCGGATGCCACCGATGAGTGCCGGGTCAACGTTCATGTTGATCTTGAGCTCCCGCCCGTAGAGGGCGTTCAGCCCCGACTGCAGGCGGCTGGTCTGTGTTTCCGTCAGGGGACGGGTGACACTGACCGTTGCAATCCAGCGCTGCTGGCGCTTGGCTGCCAGCTCGGCGAAACGACGGACAAGCTTGGTCACCTTGAGCCCACGCGGCTGCAAGACAGCCTGCCCGATAAGGACCTTCGCTTCTTCGCTGGCACTGGGTACGAGCTTTTCGGCGAGGGCAACCTTGGCAGCCGGGCTGGCCTGCGGTTCGGACACAGCACGCTGTACCTCGTGGTTGGATTCCACGGCCTGGTTGAAGGAGAACAGATCGTTCTCCAGCGCTTCCAGCCCGGTGATTCCTGAGGCGGAGACGGCAGACTTGTTCTCAGCAACGGCGATGACCACCGAAGCGGCAAGAGTCTCGAGTGCATCGCCGATATCCCGGGCGGAAGCCCAGCGCGAACCGGCCAGTCCGCTCGCGATTTCCACAGCATCCGCGGAGACTTTCCCGCTGAAGAGCTGCTTGATAAGCGCCGACTTTTCGTCACCGGAGCGGGACGGGTCAGTCAGGGCGCGGCGCAAGCCAGCCGAGCTGTCCACCGTTCCCAGGATTCCGAAGAGTTCCTTAGCCAACTGCAGCGAGGCAAAAGGAAGCTTGGCTTCCAGCGCCACCAGGGCCGCGGTCAGCGATTCGCTCGATACACCTGCCATTACTTAGCTGCACCTGCGTTCTGGTTCTCCAGATCTGCCAGGAAACGGTCAACGACGCGGGCCGAACGCGCGTCGTCCTCGAGGGACTCGCCAACGATGCGGCCAGCCAGCGTGGTGGCAAGCGTGCCCACCTCCGTGCGCAGCGACACAACGGCCGCCTGGCGCTCGGACTGGATCGCAGCGTGCGCCTGTGCGGTGATGCGGGCAGACTCTACAGCTGCCTTCTCCTTCAGGTCCGCAAGGATCTGAGCGCCTTCGGCACGGGCTTCCTCGCGGATGCGGTTGGCCTCGGCACGGGCATCGGTGAGCTGCTGTTTGTACTCTTCGAGTGCAGCGGAGGCCTCTGCCTGCGCCTTTTCAGCCTTGGCGATGCCGCCTTCAATGGCCTCAGCACGCTCTGCGAAGGTCTTCTCGAACATCGGGACAACGTACTTGACCACGATGAACATAAGAACAGCAAAGCCGGCGAAGACGACAAGCATTTCCCAAGGATTGGGAACGAGAGGGTTGGCGCCCTCTGCGGCGGCTGAGATGATCAGCTGATTCATAATTCACCCGTCCTTATCTACTCGGTTCTGGATGTTCGCTTAGTTCTAAAGTTCAGACTAGAGAACGAACGCGAAGACCAGGCCGAGGATGGCGAGGGCTTCAGTCAGCGCGAGGCCGAGGAATGCGATCGGCTGGAGCACACGCTGCGCCTCCGGCTGACGTGCGACGCCGTTGATGTACGCGGCGAACACGAGACCAACACCGATACCACCGCCGATTGCGGACAGACCGTAACCTACGAGGTTGAGATTGCCTTCCATTTTATTCCTTTCAAGATGCCATCTGTGTGGCAGGTTGTTTGGTGTGCTTCATCCCTGTGAGGGGAAGTTTGTGGGGTGCCTAGTGGCTGTCCGCGTGCAGCGCGCCTTCAATGTAGATGGCGGTCAGCAGGGTGAACACATAGGCCTGAAGCGCCATGATCAGCGCTTCCAGCATGTACATGGCAATCGCGCCGCCAAGTACGAGCAGCGAGGTACCCTTCAGCAGGATGTTCTCCTGCATGACGAGGAACTCGATGCCGGAACCGGCGATCATCACGATCAGGTGGCCGGCCAGCATGGTCGCGAACAAACGGAGGCTGTGCGTGACGGGGCGGACCAGGAAGTTGGAGATGATCTCGATCGGGACGACGATCGGAAGGATGTAGAACGGGACTCCGGACGGCACAGTGGCCAGCTTGAAGTACTTCAGGCCGTTCTTCTTGACGCCGATGGCGATCCAGGTGACGTACACGATTCCTGCGAGCACATAGGCGCCGCCGACGTGCGAGAAGCTCGGGAGCTGGATCAGCGGAATGGCGCCGTAGATGTTGTTCACCAGGATAAAGAAGAACAGGGTGAACAGCAGCGGGACGTACTTCATGAAGTCTTTGCCGCCGATGATGTCCTTGGCGATGCCGTTGCGGACGAAGCCATAGGCGGCCTCGCCGGCGAACTGCAGTTTGCCGGGAACGAGCTGCCCCTTGCGGGCAGCTAGCAGAAAGAACGTGGCGATAATAACGACCGAAAGGATTATCAGCAGCATCTGCTTGGTGAATCCTTCGGCGGCCCCCCACGGCAGGATTGCGGGCAGACTAATGCCCTCAATTCCAGGGGGCGTAAAGGTTCCTGATTCTTGGGCCGGGAGCGCAAGCGCGATCAACGCGTTTCCTCTCTGCAGTGTCCATCATTGGGCGTTGGTAGGGAAAAAGTGGCGTTGCGGCCGGACTCTCCCCCTGTGAAGTTATTTGGCATTACTGATCTCCGTCCTCCGACGGGCCACGTGCAGCATTGTCCCCGCCCGCAGGTTTATCCGGGCTGGTGAGGCCGTGCATATGAGAAAGATAGAACCCTCCCGCGGCTCCCAGCAGGGCGCCTGCGAGTACAATCCAGCGGGTTCCCCACAGATTATCCAGACCCCACCCTATCAAACTCCAGACGAGGATTCCGCCAATCATGTAGCTGAAGACGGCGATGCCGGCGTTGTATCCGCCGTCGGCTCCGTCGCCGGAAACACCGGGGGTGCCGGCACGTCTTTCAGGGGTGCGGGGCGTGTTCTTCTGTCGGTTTTTGCGGCTAAACATCGGTGCCGCCTTCCGGGGTCTCGGGGTCGTTATAGAGCTGCAGCCGCGCCTTGCTGAACCCATAGACCTCGGCGGCCTGCCACAAGACCACGGTCACGACGGCGCCGGCCAGGAACCAGCGCCCGTTCAGCCACTCGGGACTGCCGATGGCGAACAGCACCACCGCGAAGCCGACGACCTTGATGAAATAGGTGGCCGCGAACAGGCCGATGGCACCGGAGGAATGGTTCCGGCCGCCGAAGTGTCCGACCAGGAGGCTGATCGCGAAGAAGGCGATCACCAGCACCCCGCCGAAGAGGGAGGAGAGCGCGGCCGCCGTGCCGTCCAGCAGCAGCGCCGCGAGGCTGGTGAGGAGCAAGGCTCCGCCGCCTGCGGCCGAACTGATGGCCAGCAGGCGCAGCCACAAAGATTTTGTGGGACCTGAGACACCAACGGGTCCGGCGCCGGGCGTTCGTCCGGGTTCGGCGTTGGAGGTCATGTGATCCCAATCGTCGAGGGGTTGGTTGCTGGTCAGATGTCGCGGTGTCAACCCGCCCCTGAATTCTACACGAGATAGAACACGCCGTTGTCCGGTTCGCCGCCGGGAGCCGCTGCGGCGCTTAGGACGTCGGCACGCGGGTGACCTTCTTCCGCCGCCGGAAGTGCCGGATGAGGTCCGGGGACGCAAGATAGAGCGCCAGCACGGCCAGGCTTCCGGCGACGCAGAGCACTACCGCCGGCAACGGTGCCGTGGCGGCGATGAACCCGAGGACAATCACTGCGCCCGTGCACACCGAGACGGTGCCGGCCGACTGCAGGTGCGAGAAGCCGACGTCGGTCAGCCGCTGGTAGACGTGCTCGCGGTGGGATGCGTACCACCGTTCGCCCGCGTTGATCCTGCGCAGCAAGGTGTACCCGGTGTCGGCCAGGTAGACCAGGATCGGCGACAGGACGTATTCGACGTAGACACCGCTGAGGAACCCTGCCACCGCCAAGGCCGCAACCGAGGCACCGAGCAGGTAGCTGCCGACGTCACCCAGGAAGACAGAGCCCCGGGACAGGTTCCAGGGCAGGAACCCCAGGAAGGCCATGGCCAGCACGGCGCCGCCGGCGGTCAGCCACGGCTGGCCGGCAAGCGCTCCCGCTACCGCATAGGCGGCGCCCGCGAGGATTCCGTGGAAACTGGAAATACCGTTGATGCCGTCCATGAAGTTGGCAATGTTGATATAGGCGGCAATGGCCAGCGCGGCGAGCGGCAGCCACCAGAAGGACTGGCCGGTGAGGACCAGCAGGGCCGCCGAACCGGCGACCCCGATCCCCAACTGCGCGGCGGCGCGGCCTCGGATGGAGAGACCCCGGAGGTCTTCGATCCAGCCGACTCCCGCGCTCGCGACGATGATCGCAAGGACCACGAGGAAGACCGACCGGTCCACTGTCACCGCCCCCAGGAGGATAGCGGCCACATATCCGACGCCGGTGGCCAGGGAAACGGCCACCCCCATGCCGCGGATGGTGGTCTTGGCATGGGAGGACCTGGCCGACGGAACGTCGACGACGCCCATCTTGACCAGCCATGGCTTGACCGCGAACGGAAGCAGGATGCTCGCGAGCAGGGTGATGCCGGCGGCGAGGACGACGGGCATCATGACGCCGCCTTGATGCTCTCGCCCGGTTCGTCCGCCTCGTCGTCGGGGATGGACTCGATATCGAGGCCCTGCTCCGCCTCGCAGCGGGCCAGCCAGACGTTAAGGTCCAGGTCGGCCGGGTCCTGCTCGTGGGCCCGGGTGTGTGAAATCTTGGGATGCAGGGGGCGCTCGTCCAGCTCGCCGGTCCCCACGAGTTCCTCGTGGAGCTTCTCGCCGGGCCGGAGCCCGGTATAGATGATGTCGACCTTCTTGCCGGACATGGCGATCATGCGCCGGGCGACATCCAGGATCCTGACCGGCTCCCCCATGTCAAGGATCATGACCTCGCCGCCGCGGCCGATCGCGCCGGCCTGGATGACCAGCTGGCAGGCCTCAGGGATCGTCATGAAGAACCGGGTGACCTCGGGGTCCGTCACCGTCACCGGACCGCCGACGCGGATCTGTTCCGTGAAGAGCGGCAGCATCGAGCCGCGGCTGCCCATCACGTTCCCGAACCGGACGGAGACGAACTTGCGGCCGGTCTGGCCCGCCATCCAGGCGGCAAGCTTTTCGGCGACCCGCTTGGAGTGGCCAAGTGCCGTCGTCGGGTTTGCGGCCTTGTCCGTGGAAATGTTCACGAAGTGGGAAACGCCGGTGCGTTCAGCCGCGCGGAGCACGTTGAGCGTGCCCAAAACGTTGGTCTTCCAGGCCTCGACCGGATACTGCTGCAGCAGCGGCGCGTGCTTGAGGGCGGCAGCGTGGAACACTACCTCCGGCCGGCGGTCCTCGAAGATCTCCTGGAGGGCGGCGCCGTCGCGGATGCTGGCCAGGACCGTGTCGCGGCCGGCGAGCAGTCCCCGGCCGGTGATGGAAATCTGGGTTTGCTGCAGCCCTGTCTCGTCATGGTCAAGCATGATCAGTTCCGCCGGAGAGAACTGGACGATCTGCCGGCAGAGCTCGGAGCCGATGGAGCCGCCGGCGCCGGTGACCAGGACGCGCTTGCCCTTGATGTAGCCCGCAATCTCGTCGACCTTGATGTCCACGGGACGCCGCCCGATCAGGTCCTCGACCGCGACGTCGCGGAAATCGGAGAAACCCTCGGGCGCCCCCCGGCCGAGCATGTCCCGGAGCGGGGGAAGCACCAGCACCCTGACATTCAGTCCGGCGACGGCGTCGGAAATCCGCCGGACGACGGATGCCTCGACATTGGCGAAGGCGAGCACCAGCACGGTGGCGCGGGTGCGCCGGATGAGGGCCGGCAGGTCGTCGCCGCGGCCGAGGACCTGGACGCCGGAGAGCCGCAGGTGCTTCTTGGCGGGATCGTCGTCGATCAGCCCCACCGGGAAATACGGCGAATCGTTGTCCTGCAGCATGCGCGTCAGCAGGGAGTTGCCGAGGAATCCCGCACCGTAGATCAGGGTGTTCTGCGCGCCCTCGCCGGGACGGTTCTTGCCCTCGACATAAAGCCTCTTGGCGTAACGGGCGGCTCCCATGAAAAGGCAGGCGAAGGGGAAGGCGATGAGCCCGACGCTGCGGCCGATCCCGATGGTTTCATAGAGCACCAGCAGGCTCAGCGTGATGGAGGCGGCCACAATCACCGTGACGAAGACGAGGGCCTTGGCCTCCTGGAAGCTGCCGAAGGGATACCTGCCGCGGTACAGTGCCAGCGCATAGCCGGCCACGGCCTGCACCACGATGGCGATGGCCATGATGATGACGGCGCTGGCCAGCTGTTCTTCCCGGATCCCCATCTCGTAGCGCAGCAGCAGGGCCAGGATGATCGCCACGACCCACGACATCGAGTCGAGGAAGAGCTGGATCCAGATCCAGAGCGGGGGCTTCTTCTCGTCCGGTGCCGCGGCGGGTTCGCGCGCTTCAGATTTCGTAGTCAACAGAGATTGCAACCGACTTCCACTACCACGGCGGCCATGCGCCTGTTTCAAAAAATACCCGCCGTGCAACTGTCGGACAGCACCCGGGCCTCCCACGATACTAAACGCTATCGCGCTGGAAACCCGGGTCCGTGCCGGTCACTGGCGGCTCTTCCACCGGGATCCGCGCCGGGGTCAGGCCTGTTCCCGGGCCGCCCCGGAGGGCACGGGCGGCATCGGCTGCCAGTTGCGGTCGGCCAGGATGCTGCGCGATTCGCGCCACCCCCGCCACAGGGCACCGGCGCCGTTGATGCGGCGTTCAACCAGCACCAGGCGCACGATTTCCTTCAGGTACGTCAGGGCCGTACCGGCACCGAATCCGAGCCGGTTGTACTTTCCGTGCGCGCGCAGGTACTGCGCCACGTGGCCCCGGTTCCGCATCACGAAGCGGCGGCTCAGGTCGGAGGAATCGTTGAGGTGGCGCACGCCCAGGTCCACCTGGCGCTGGGCCCGGACCTTCTTGATGACAAAGGCGTTCACGTAGACCACCGGCGTGTGCTGCGCGGCCAGCCAGCCGTAGATGAGGTCGTCCCAAGTGATAAAGAACCGCGGATCGGGCAGCCCGATCTCCCGGGCCAGCGACGCCTTGATCAGCATGCCCTCGAAATTTCCCACGTTGGTGCGGAAAACCTCGGACGTGCGGAACACGTCGCCGCGGACGGGCAGGAAGACGCCAAGTGCCTCAACAAAATGGTGCTGCCAGAAGAACGGCTTGCCGGCGGCGTCGTAGCGGCGGCCGATCATGCAGGAGTAGTCCGGCGTAAACTTATCGAGCGCCTCGACCGCCCCCGGGAGCACCTCGACGTCGTCGTCCATGAGCCACAGCCACTCGGCGCCGGCGCCGAGGGCAAGGTCAACGCCGCGGGAGAAGCCGCCGGAGCCACCCACATTCGCCGCCAGCCGTTCGTACTGGATGGGCAGCCCGCCGTCGGCCATGGCGCGGGAGACGACGTCCGCGGTGTGGTCGGTGCTGGCGTTGTCCACGATCACGATCCGGTCCGGCCGGGTGGTCAGGCGGCTGAAGGAATCGAGCAGATTCTGCAGGAAGTCGGCACGGTTATAGGTGACGACGACGGCAAAAAGGTTCTTCACATCAGCCCTGGCGGTTGGTGGACATGAGCAGGGCGGGCGAGCCGAAGCCCTTGCCGCGGAAGCCGGTGGAATAGGCCCCGAACCAGTGCGCGAGGCCCTTGAGGTCTCCGGTCTTCAGGAAGTAGTACGGGAAGCCGACAATGTCCGCCCCGAACCAGCGCAGGTTCCGGTATTTCCGCGTCAGGTAGCCGCGGTTGCGGAAGTAGCAGTACCGCTTGAAGTCTCCCTCGGGGATGACCGGGGTGATGAAGCCGCCGAAGACCGGCTTCATCTCGGTCCAGGTGGCGGGGTGCTGCACCGCGACCGTGGCCAGGGTGCCGTATTTGAGGCCGGCTTTCTTGACGCGTGACAGGAAATCGACCTCGTCGCCGCGGATGAAGAACTTCACGTCGGGGATGCCGATCTTGTAGAAGACCTCCGTGCGGATCAGGGCACCGTTGAAGAAGTGCACCATGTCCGGGAGATAACCCATGGGCGCCAGCCGCGAGCGGTCGTTGGTCAACAGCCCGTTGATCCGGAAGTTGAACGAGAGCCTGTTGGGGTCTGCGGTGGCGGCGACGAGCGGGCTCACGATATCGAGCCGGTGCTCCTCCGCGGTCTTGAGCAGTTCCGCGAGGCAGCTGGCGTCCTCGGGGTGGCCGTCGTCGTCCATCATCCAGATCCACTCCGCCCCGCTGGCCATGGCTGCCAGGATCGCGTAGGCGAATCCCCCGGCGCCGCCGAGGTTCGCCTCGGAGCGCAGGTAGTTGATGTTGTCCCCGCCGGCGTTGACGACCTCCGTCGCCGGAACGGTGCCCGAGTCCACGAGCGCGATCGAGTGGATGGGGGCGGTCTGTTCGGCCAGGCCCTTGAGGAGGAGGGCGAGTTCCTCGTGGCGGTCAAAAGTTACTGCCGCGACGGCGACTTTGGGCTGCATGTCAGGTCCTCGGGGAATCGTCGACGGCGGGCGTTTCGGGGGTTTCGGTGTGTTCCGGGGTCGCGGGGGTCTCGACGGCGGCGGGCTCCTCGCCGACGCCCAGCACGCCGGGGACAACCTCGCGGAGACGCTCCAAGCTGATCGCGCCCTGGCGTACCACCCGCAGCGGCACGGCGGTGGCATCAACAATGGTGGACGGCAACGCATCGGCACCCTCGGCCGGGCGGGGCCCGCCTTCGAGGTAGACCTCCACCGACTCGGCGAGCTGGGCTTCGGCATCGGCCGCGGTCTGCGCCGCCGGCTGGCCCGTGCGGTTCGCCGAGGAAACAGCGAGCGGCCCGGTCAGCGTGAGCAGGTCCTGGGCGACGTCGTCGGCCGGGATCCGCAGGGCGACGGTGCCCTTGGTTTCGCCAAGATCCCAGTCGAGGGACGGCTGGGCGTGCAGGATCAGGGTGAGTCCGCCGGGCCAGAACGCCTCCGCCAGGCGACGGGCCTCGGCCGGGACATCAGTGGCGAGGCCGTCGAGGGCATTGAGCCTGGGAATGAGGACGGGCGGCGGCATCTTGCGGCTGCGTCCTTTGGACGCGAGCAACAGGGTCACCGCGAGGGGGGAGAACGCATCGGCGGCGATCCCGTACACGGTGTCTGTCGGGAAAACCACGCATTTGTTGTCCCTGATGGCCCGCTGGGCATGTTCGAGTCCTGCAGCGCGTTGCTCGGCTGCCGTGCAATCGTAGCTGGTGGTCACTGGCCTATTCTTTCATCACGTCGGGTAGTGCCCGGGCCACCGTCAGGCAGCCGGGCCGGCGAGGACAGCGCTGGTGGCCCGGTCCTTGCCGTTGAGGTCGCGGTGGGTGGTTATCCCGGTCCACAGCCCGGACCGCTCCAGCATTGCGGCGATCCATCCGGCCTGGACTTCGGCGTGTTCCATCACGAAGTAGCCCCCGGGGACCAGCAGCCGGGCCGCGGAGGCCGCCGCCGCCGTCGGAAGCTCCATGCCGTCCGCTCCCCCGCCGTACAGTGCCTCGGGCGGATCGTGCAGCGCCACTTCGGGTTCGTTGGGGATGGCTTCGGCGGGGATGTAGGGAGGATTGGAGACGACGACGTCGAAGGTTCCGTTGTGCGCGGGCAAGGCATCGCGCAGGTCGCCGCGGACGAGGTGGACGCCGAGGGGCAGCAGGTTTTTGGCCGCCCAGGCGTGCGCAAACTCGCTGAACTCGACGGCGTGGACCTCCGCGCCGGGGACCTCGTGGGCGACCGAACCGGCGATGGCCCCGGATCCGGTGCCGAGGTCCACGACTTTGGGATGCGCTGCGCCCTGCAGCCGGCCCGCGTCTTTGAGCCAGTCCAGCACGAGCTGCACCACGGACTCCGTTTCCGGCCGGGGAATGAAGACCCCCGGCCCTACGGCGAGTTCGAGGTAGCGGAAGTGCGCGACGCCGGTGATGTGCTGCAGTGGAATGCGCCGGGCCCGCTCGGCGACAAGCTCCTGGTAGCCCTCCGGTGCCGGGGTGTCCCCCAGCATGAGTGCGCGCAGCCGGCCGAGCCCGACGCCCAGCAGGTGTTCGGCCAGGAGTTCGGCGTCGACTTTGGGGCTCGGGACGCCGGCGGCGGCGAGGGTGGCGGTGGCCTCGCGGACCGCGTCCGCGAGGCTCAGCCCGGTTCCTTCTGTCATCAAGTCGGGACCGGGCTAGTCGCCGATGGCGTCGAGGCGGGCCTGTTCGTCCATCTCGATGGCCGACTGGATGACCGGCTCCAGGTCGCCGTTCATGACCTGGTCCAGGTTGTAGGCCTTGTAGCCGGTGCGGTGGTCCGCGATCCGGTTTTCGGGGTAGTTGTAGGTCCGGATGCGCTCGGAGCGGTCCATGGTGCGGATCTGCGACTTGCGCTGGGCCGAGTTTTCGGCGTCGATCTGCTCCTGCTGGTGTGCCAGGATGCGGGCGCGGAGGACGCGCATGCCGGCTTCGCGGTTCTGCAGCTGCGACTTCTCGTTCTGCATGGCCACCACGATGCCGGTGGGAAGGTGGGTGATCCGGACAGCGGAGTCCGTGGTGTTCACGGACTGGCCGCCGGGGCCGGAGGAACGGTAGACGTCGATCTTCAGATCGTTCTGGTTGATCTCAAGCTCTTCGGGCTCGTCGACTTCCGGAAGTACCAGCACGCCGGCAGCCGACGTGTGGATGCGGCCCTGGGACTCCGTTACGGGAACGCGCTGCACACGGTGCACGCCGCCCTCGAACTTGAGCCGCGCGTAGACGCCCTCGGCCGGATCGTTCGAGTTGCCCTTGATGGCCACCTGGACATCCTTGTAGCCGCCCAGGTCCGATTCGTTGGCAGAAATCATTTCGGTCTTCCAGCCGCGGGATTCCGCATACCGGGTGTACATCCGCAGCAGATCGGCCGCGAACAGGGCAGCCTCGTCGCCGCCTTCACCGCCCTTGACCTCGAGGATCACATTGCGGGCATCGTCCGGATCGCGGGGAATCAGAAGCCGGCGCAGCTTGGCCGCAGCCGTCTCCAGCGACTCCTCCAGCTCGGGCACCTCCGCGGCGAACTCCGGGTCCTCGTCCGCCATTTCCTTGGCGGCGGCCAGGTCATCCTGGACGCCGTGCCAGGCATGGTAAGCCTCAACAATGCCGTTCAGCTGAGCCGAACGCCGCCCCAGCTTCCGGGCAAGCTTCTGGTCAGCATAAACAGCAGGATCCCCCAGCTGCGCCTGGATAGCATCATGCTCATCCAACAGGCCCTGTACGGACTCAAACATTTTCAAAACCTCTTTCGACTCTTACAAGTCTAGTAACGCGACAGCGAAGGTGGGAAAACAGCGAAGCCGTTCGGTTTTTGCCGCCCCGGGAGTGGCATCGGGCCTGCCGGAGCTGGGAGGCCTGCGATCGAAGATCGCAAGCCTCCCAGCGTAGGGGCGGGGGCGGCAAAAACCGAACGGCGAAGGCGGGGGCGGAATCCCGCACGGCTAACCGCGCGAGATTTCCGGCACCCCGCCTTTGACTCAGCTACTTGTCGTTATCGGACTTCGCACCAAGCGTCGTCTTCTGCACCTGCATGAGGAACTCGACGTTGCTCTGGGTCTCCCGGATCTTGTTGGTCAGCAGCTCAAGGCTCTGCTGCGTTTCGAGTCCGGACAGGACGCGGCGCAGCTTCCACATGATCTTGACTTCCTCGGGGGAAAGCAGGTTCTCTTCCCGGCGGGTACCGGACGCGTTGACGTCCACAGCCGGGAAGATGCGCTTGTCCGCGAGCTGGCGGGACAGGCGCAGTTCCATGTTGCCGGTGCCCTTGAACTCTTCGAAGATGACCTCGTCCATCTTGGAACCGGTCTCGACGAGCGCGGTGGCCAGGATGGTGAGCGAGCCGCCGTTTTCAATGTTGCGGGCCGCACCGAAGAAGCGCTTCGGCGGGTACAGCGCGGCTGAATCGACGCCACCGGACAGGATCCGGCCCGACGCCGGTGCCGCCAGGTTGTAGGCACGGCCCAGACGGGTCATGGAGTCGAGGAGCACCACAACGTCCATGCCCATTTCCACGAGGCGCTTGGCGCGTTCGATGGAGAGCTCGGCCACGGTGGTGTGGTCGTCGGCGGGACGGTCGAAGGTGGAGGCAATGACCTCACCCTTGACGGTGCGCTGCATGTCGGTGACTTCTTCGGGACGTTCGTCAACGAGCACCATCATGAGGTGGACCTCAGGATTGTTGGTGGTGATGGCGTTGGCGATGGACTGCAGGATGAGCGTCTTGCCGGCCTTCGGCGGCGAAACGATCAGGCCGCGCTGGCCCTTGCCGATCGGGGCAACCAGGTCGATGACACGGGGGCCGATCTTCTTCGGGTCCGTCTCGAGGCGCAGGCGCTCGGAGGGGTACAGCGGGACGAGCTTCGCGAATTCGACGCGGTCCTTGAGTTCCTCGGGGGTCTTGCCGTTGACCGAGGTGACGCGGACCAGGGCGTTGAACTTCTGGCGGGCGGACTGCTGCTGGTTGCTCCGGTCTTCGCCCTCACGCGGTGCACGGATGGCACCGACGACGGCGTCGCCCTTGCGCAGGTTGTACTTCTTGACCTGGGCGAGGGACACGTAGACGTCGTTCGGACCCGGCAGGTAGCCGGAGGTGCGGATGAACGCGTAGTTCTCCAGCACGTCCAGGATGCCTGCGACCGGCAGAAGGACGTCGTCCTCGGTGACCTCGACGTCGTCGACGTCAGGTCCCTGGGCGCGTCCCCGACGGCGGTCGTTGCGGTCGCGGAAGCGGTCGTTGCGCGAGGTGTTGTCGCGGCTGTCCTGCCCGCCGGAGCGGTCGGGGCGGTCATTGCGGTCGTTGCGGTCGCGCCGGTTGCGGCGGTTCCGGCGGCTGCCGCCGTCGCTGTCGTCATTGTCGCGGGTGTTGTCGCGGTTGTCGCGGCTGCCGGCAGCCTCGTCGCGGCCGCCACGGGTGCGGGTGTTCTCGCGGCGCTGGCCGTCGTCGTTGCCCTGGTCAGCCTGGCGCTGTTCAGTGCGCTCGGCTTGGCGCTGATCGCCGGACGCCTGCTCGGCCGGAGCCTCGGTGGCTGCGGCCTGGTCGGCAACTTCGCCGCGGCGGCGGTTGCGGGTGCGCGGCTGGCGGGTGCGGTCGCTGCCCTCAGTCGATACGGCAGGAGCAGCAGCGGCAGAACCGGCCTCGGCAGCGCCGGTCTCGGCGGAAGCTGCGGGGGTCTCCGTTGCCGGAGCGGCGGCCGGTGCTTCGGCTGCGGGAGGCGTGATGACGCCGTCACTGCCGGCGCGGCGGCTGCGGCCGCGTCCACGGGCCCGCGGGTTTTCCTGGGCCGGGGCCTCGGAATCGGCGGCGGCCGCAGGCGCTGCAGCAGGTACAGCGGCCGGAGCCGCGGACTGGGAAACGGTGCCGTTGTCGGTCGCCTTTTCAGCGCGGGCCGGAGCCTTGCTCACGGGAGTGCCGGCGCGGTGGGCGGAAATGGCAGTGACAAGATCGCCCTTCCGCATCCGGGAACCGCCGGAGATCCCCAGCTGGCTGGCAAGAGCCTGGAGCTGGGCGAGCTTGAGGCCGGCGAGGCCGCTGCTCTTGGCGGGTGCTGCCGTTGACGATCCGGCAGCAGAAGATGATGTTTCCACAGCTGAAGACAGCTCAGTGGTTTCGGTCACGAAGGATCCTTCCCCCTCGACGGCGTCCAGGCTAGGAGCTGGACGCGATGATTTTGATCCGGACTGCAGTTCAGATCTGCAGCCGCGATTTTCGGCCCTGCCGGATGGATATTGGCCGACACGGCCGGATACTGCATTCACCTGGCGCGTTCCGGAACTATAGAGAGAACGCCGGACTGACTTTTCAGGGGTGCAGAGATTGTTTCTGCGGATTCCTGCGTCAGACCAAAAGCAGGTGGCACCGGAAAATATTGCGCAGTGAAAGATGAGAGAGGCAACTAGGCCAACATCGCGGTCTTATGAACGGTAATTAACTTACCGCCTGCGTGATTACCGCCGGTGCACTTCCACTTTAGCACCTTCAACGTCCACAGCCAGCTTCATCACACGCCAGCCCACGTCCGGCGTGTTGCCGGATGTGAAGGAGCCGATGAACCCGACGGCGGCGTCCGCCTGGGCCTCTCCGTTGGCAAGCACCAGCACGGTGGGACCGGCCCCGGAGACGACGGCGGCGAAACCTGCGCGCCGCAGGGCAGCGATCAGGTCCGCGCTGGGCCGCATGGCCTCGGCACGGTAGCTCTGGTGCAGGTAGTCCTCCGTGCCGGCCAGCAGGAGTTCCGGCTTCTGCGTCAGTGCGTGGATCAGCAGGGCCGCACGTCCCGAGTTCATGGCCGCAGCGTGGTGGCCCACGGAGGCGGGCAGGAGCGCCCGTGCCGCTTCGGTGGAAAGTTCAAAGTCCGGCACGGCGACGACGGGAACGACCTCGGCGGCTACCGCCGCGCAAGTGCTGCTGTACTGGTCACTGTCCTGCCATGACAGCGCCAGTCCGCCGAAAATCGCGGGTGCGACGTTGTCCGGGTGGCCTTCCATCTCGCTGGTGAGCTGCAGGACCCAGTCCTTGTCCTGGCGGGACGGCTCCGGAACCAGTGCATTGGCGGCGGTCACGGCGGCAACCACGGCACAGGCCGAGGAGCCGAGGCCCCGGCCGTGGGGGTTGACGTTGTCGGCGGTGATCCTCAGGCCCTCGTGCCGGAAGCCGAGCCGGTGCAGGGCCTCCGTGAGGGCCTTGACCACCAGGTGGCTGGCATCGCGGGGCAGGGACTCCGCGCCTTCCCCGCTGAGCTCGAACTCCAGCTCTCCGCTGTCCAGGGTTTCCACGGTCAGGGTGTCGAACAGCGTCAAAGCCAGGCCGAGGCTGTCGTACCCGGGTCCGAGGTTCGCGCTCGTTGCCGGCACTCGGACCGTCACGAGCTGCCCGGCCGGAACCGCCGGCGTGTCGGCGGCGGACTCGGCCGGGATGGTGAGAGTGGTTTCCACGGCTATTTTTCTTCCAGTCCCAGTGCTGTGGCCACGGTGACCACGTCATTCGAGACCTTGACCGGCTGCACTTCACTGCCGTCCTCGGTGCGGAGCGCCCACTGCGGATCCTTGAGGCCATGGCCCGTGACCGTGATGACGATGGTCTTGCCGGCCGGCACTTCGCCGGCAGCGTGCTTCTTGATCAGTCCGGCGACGCCGGCAGCGGAGCCCGGTTCGACGAAGACGCCTTCACGGGCGGACAGCCAGCGGTGGGCGGACAGGATTTCCTCGTCGGTCACGGCCTCGATCACGCCGCCGGACTCGTCGCGCGCGGCGATGGCGGTCTCCCAGGATGCGGGGTTGCCGATCCGGATGGCGGTCGCGATCGTGTCCGGTTCCGTGATGGGGTGGCCGGCGACGAACGGCGCGGCGCCGGCGGCCTGGAAGCCCCACATGACCGGGGTCCGGGTGGAGACTGCGGCCAGCGTGCCGGCGGTGATGGACTCGAACGGTGCGGAGTATTCCTTGTAGCCCTTCCAGTACGCGGTGATGTTCCCCGCGTTGCCGACGGGGAGTACGTGGAAGTCCGGGGCGTCGCCGAGCCAGTCGACCACTTCGAACGCGCCCGTCTTCTGGCCCTCGATCCGGGCGGGATTGACCGAGTTGACCAGGAACACCGGGTAGGACTCGCCCAGTTTGCGGGCGATGTCAAGGCAGTCGTCGAAGTTGCCGTCGACCTGCAGCAGTGTTGCGCCGTGCGCGATCGCCTGGCTGAGCTTGCCCATGGAAATCTTGCCTTCGGGCACCAGCACCACGCATTTGAGCCCGGCCGCGGTGGCGTACGCTGCGGCGGAGGCGGAGGTGTTGCCCGTGGAGGCGCACACCACGGCCTTGGCGCCGGCGGCAACCGCGGCCGTCATGGCCATGGTCATGCCGCGGTCCTTGAAGGAGCCGGTCGGGTTCATGCCCTCGACCTTGAGGTAGACATCACTGCCGGTGAGCGCGGAAAGCTGCTGCGCGTGGACGAGCGGGGTGCCGCCCTCCCCCAGGGTGATGACCGTCGTCTCCTCGGTGACGGGTAGACGTTCAGCGTATTCGCGGATGACGCCGCGCCATTGGTGAGCCACTTAGACTCCTTCTACCCGCAGTACGGATGTAACGGAATTGATGACGTCCAGGCCCTTGACGGCCTCGACGGTGGCTGCCAGTGCAGCCTCGCTTGCGCGGTGGGTCACGATCCGCAGTTCCGCTGATTCGATGTTGGAATCGGCATCGCGGTGGATGGTCTGCCGCATGATTTCAATGGAGACGCCGTGATCGGCGAAGAGACGGGCGATCTTTGCCAGCACACCGGGCTGGTCCGCGACGTCGAGGCCGATGTAGTAGCTCGTGACGGCGGAGGCGATGGGCAGCGCGACAACCTGGCCGGTGGTGGTCTCTGCGCGGCCGGGGCCGCCCAGGACGATGCTGCGGGCAGCGGAGATAAGGTCGCCCATCACGGCAGAGGCGGTGGGTTTGCCGCCGGCGCCCTGTCCGTAGAACATCAGCTCGCCGGCGTTTTCGGCCTCGACGAAGACGGCGTTGAACGCACCGTGGACGGCCGCCAGCGGGTGCTCACGCGGCAGCAGCGTCGGGTGCACCCGCACGGACACGCCGGTATCGCCGTCGGCTGTTTCCGTGCCTGTTTTTGTGCCTGTTTCCGTGCCTGTGGCCCCCAGCTTTTCGGCAATCGCCAGCAGCTTGATCACAAAACCGGCGTCCTTCGCCGCTGCGATGTCGGCGGCGGTGACGGAGCTGATGCCCTCGCAGTACACATCGTCCAGGGAAAAGCGCGTGTGGAAAGACAGTGAGGCAAGGATCGCGGCCTTGGACGCGGCGTCATGGCCTTCGACGTCGGCGGTCGGGTCGGCCTCCGCATAGCCCAGGCGCTGGGCCTCGGCCAGGGCGTCGGCGAACTGCGCCCCGGTGGAATCCATCTGGTCCAGGATGAAGTTGGTGGTGCCGTTGACGATGCCGAGCACGCGGGTGATCCGGTCGCCGGAGAGGCTGTCCCGGATGGGCCGCAGGATGGGGATCGCACCGGCGACGGCGGCCTCGTAGGACAGCTGCACGCCGGCCTTGTCCGCTTCCTCGTGCAGGGTGGGACCGTCCTTGGCCACGAGTGCCTTGTTGCCGGTGACCACGCAGGCACCGTTGCGCATGGCGGTCAGGATCAGGGTCCGGGCGGGTTCGATCCCGCCCATCAGCTCGATTACCAGGTCGGCGTCCTTGACCAGGGTCTCGGCGTCGGTGGTGAACAGCTCCCGCGGCAGCTCTTCCTCCCGGGGGGCATCGATGTTGCGGACGGCAATGCCGGCCAGCTCCAGGCGGGCACCGGCGCGCGACGCCAGCATCTCGGCGTCGTCAATGAGAATCCGCGCAACCTGGGCCCCGACGTTGCCACAGCCCAGCAGGGCTACTTTCAGGGTTCGCAATTCGGTCATTCAGACTCCCATGTCGCGGTTGAGCAGATCTTCTTCGGTTTCCCCGCGGACAATGAGCCGGGCAGATCCGTCGCGCACAGCGACTACGCCCGGCCGGGCCAGATAGTTGTAGTTGCTTGACAGGGCCCAGCAGTAGGCGCCGGTACCCGGTACAGCGAGCAGATCACCGGCTGCCACGTCCTCGGGCAGATATACATCTCTAACAACTATGTCGCCGCTCTCGCAATGTTTGCCCACCACTCGGGACAGCTGCGGGGCCGCGTCCGACGTCCGCGAGGCAAGAATTGCCGAGTAATCCGCGTCGTACAGCACCGGACGCGGGTTATCGCTCATGCCGCCGTCCACCGACACATAGCGGCGCGGGTACGTAACGTTGCCCCCGGGTTCACCAGGTTCGCTGGGTTCTCCGGAATTGCTGCCGCCGGCCGCCGGGGCGTCCACCCGGACGGTCTTCAGCGTGCCCACTTCATACAGCGTGAACGTGGTGCTGCCGACAATCGCGCGGCCCGGCTCGATCGAAATCCTTGGGGCGGTGATCCCCAGCTCAGCGCATTTGGAGCGGACGACGGCGGCCATCGCCTGGGCGATGTCGGCCGCCGGGCGCGGGGTGTCCACTGGCGTGTAGGCGATGCCGTAGCCGCCGCCGAGGTCCAGTTCGGGGAGCACGATGGAGTACTTGGCCCGCATCGCGGCGAGGAAGTCCAGCAGCTTCTCCGCTGCGAGGGCGAAGCCGTCCGGTTCGAAGATCTGCGAGCCGATGTGGCAGTGCAGGCCCAGCAGTTCGATGCTGGCGTAGCCCGACGCCGCGGCCACGGCCTCCTCCGCCGCGGACAGGCCGGCCTGTTCGGTGGAGTCCCCGGCCATGGAGAGGCCGAATTTCTGGTCCTCGTGGGCGGTGGCGATGAATTCGTGGGTGTGGGCGTGGACGCCGGGGGTCAGCCGGAGCATGACCCTGGCGGTGTCCCCCCGGTTGGCGGCGATCGCCGCGACGCGCTCGAGCTCGGCGAGGCTGTCCACCACGATCCGGCCCAGCTGCATGTCGAGGGCACGGTG
>CALMVY010000181.1 GCA_937873245.1 uncultured Arthrobacter sp.
GGTGTCCTCCACCTCGTCGAGGGGCTCATGAATAACATCATCCTCGGGATCCACCACGTCATCAGCGGACCCCAGCAGACCCTCGCTGACATTCTCTTCCTCGCTCTCGGGGCAGCGCTGGCCGTCGGCGGATGGCTCCTCCAGAGGTCCGGCAAACCCGTCGGCGCCGCGCCGGCCGCCCCGGGCAGCCCCGGGCCCCTTAGCGCCTAAAGCCAATGATCATGCTCTCCGGCGGGCACACCCACGACGGCGGAACAGCCGACGTCGCCGCCGCCCTGCCCCTGCTGCTCGTCATCCTTCTCGCCGCAACCTACGTGGTACTTGCCCTGCGCCAGTCACAGGATCCGAGAGGATGGAACCGCTGGCGCACCGCGGCGTTTCTGTCCGGCTGCGCCCTGCTGGCCCTCGGCTATGCGCCCCAGCTGTCCCCCTACCCGGAGGACAGCCTGCCTGCCCACATGTACCAGCACCTGCTGATCGGCATGTACGCCCCCCTCGGCCTGGTACTCGGCGCGCCCGTCACCCTCCTGCTGCGCTCGGCATCCCGGCAGCACGCCAGACTCATCGGCCGGACCCTCCGATCCCGCCCTCTGCACCTCTTCGGACATCCTTTCAGTGCTCTGACGCTCAATCTCGGCGGGCTCGCACTCCTCTACTTCACCCCGCTCTACACGGCCGCTGCCAACAACCCGGTCCTCCACCATTTCATCCACCTGCATTTCCTCGCCGCCGGATACCTCTTCGCCTGGGTCATCGCCGGCACCGACCCCGCCCCACGCCGCCCCACCGTCCCGGCCCGACTGGTCTACCTGGGCATCGCCATCACCGCACACGCCGTACTCTCCCAGATGATCTACGCCGGAGCACTGATCCAGGCCCCCGATACTCCGGCTCAATACCGTCAAGCCGGGGACCTCATGTACTACGGCGGAGACATCGCAGAGCTCCTCCTGGCCTTCGCCCTGGTCACAACCTGGCGCAGGCACCCCCGCAGACCGCCGGCACGTCAGCAGATGAAAGCCGCGACCTGACGGGCCCGCTCCCCACCACCGGGGCACCAAGATCGAAGAAAGGGACGCCATGTCAGTCAAACTCAATCAGGCAGCTCTCAGCCACGCCCGGCAACTGATCAAAGACTCCAGGATCGCCCGGGACGCGCGCGACGACTGGAGCGAGCATGCCCCCGATGCCGGCCAACAAAACGCCTACATCGACAAACATGGCTACGCCGAATACGGCACCTGGCATCTGGGCACAGACAGCGAGAAATCTGAGGGCACAAAGGGCCGATACAGCTTCCCGTTCGGAGACTTCCGACGCCTGCACCGCTGCGCCATCCTCGCCATCGAAAGCCGGGCCGCCCAGAACGACCATGACGACATCGCCAAGGCAGCGAAATCCCTTCTGGCCGAACTCGACAAAGACTGACCTGCCCATGGCGGACCCAGTGTCCCCGGCCTCAGCCTCCGGGAAAGTCCAGGACGCAGCGGACCGTAGCGGCAATCGATGTCTGCGACACTGAATCCTTCACCCTGAACCGTGCTGCCTGATCCGGGTGAACATCCTCACGGCAGGGACGCCGGCAGGATGGAACTGCAGGTCAGCGCCGCGCGGTACGTGCCGGTTGAATCCTGGGTCCGGACAGGCTCCGATGAGACACCGCGTGGTGATTTGACTGGCCGATAAATATGACGTTATTGTCGCTTCAATTATTGGGGCCAACGAGTAACTCCCAAGAAAGAACAGAGCGATGACCACAATAACCGAGTGCATTGAAATCCAGGTTGACAGCCGCCAGGTCCTGGACGAGCGGCTCGACGACGCCGTGCGCGGACTCCAGCAGATCGCCATGGCAACCGGGACGCAGGGCATCCTGCTCACCCGGCACAAGCCCGGCCACTACACGGCTGCGCTGTCAGACCAGGTCCCCTTCGGCATGACCAGGGAACTCATTCACTAGCCTCGCAGTTGCCTGGCGCCATGCCCAGGCCGCACAAAAGCCAGGTCCCGGGCGGCTGAGCATCGACTCCCGCCCGGGACCTTCTTTGCGCCCGGAACTATCTCCTGACTACCAGTCGTGGACGGTTCCGTCGACGAGGCGGTTGTAGGGCAGGTAGGCCTGCTGGTACGGGAACGCCGCGGCGGCTTCTTCGTTGAACTCGACGCCGATGCCGGGCTTATCTCCCGGGTGCAGATACCCGTCGACAAAGGTCATGGACTGCTCGAAGACCTCGTTGGTCTTGTCCGAGTGCTGCATGTATTCCTGGATCCCGTAGTTATGGATCGCCAGGCCCACGTGCAGCTGCGCGGCGAACCCCACCGGGGAAATATCCGTCGGTCCGTGGAAGCCGGACTTGATCTGGTACTGCGCGGCGAAATCCATCACCTTCTTCAACGGCGAAATCCCGCCGAAGTGGGTCGAGGCGGCCCGCACGTAGTCGATCAGCTGTTCCTTGATGATCGACTGGTAGTCATAGACGGTGTTGAAAATTTCACCGATCGCCAGCGGCGTGGTGGTGTGCGCCCGGACCAGACGCAGGGCCTCCTGGTTCTCCGCCGGGGTGCAGTCCTCCAGCCAGAACAGGTCATAGGGTTCCAGTGCCTTGCCCAGCTTTGCGGCCTGGATCGGGGTCATCCGGTGGTGCCCGTCGTGCAGCAGCGGCAGTTCCGGGCCGAACTCGTTCCGCACCGCCTCAAACACGGACGGCAGGTGCCGCAGGTACGCCCGGGTGTCCCAGTCCTCCTCCAGCGGGAACGCCCCGCGCCCGGCCGGCTCGTAGTCATACCGCTCGCCCGATGCCTGGGCCTGCGCCGCGACCCCGTACACCGCCTTGATCCCCGGCACCGCGGTCTGGATCCGGATCGACTTGTACCCGAGCTCCAGGTGCTCCCTCACCGAATCAAACAACGACGGAAGATCCGCCCCCGAGGCATGCCCGTACGCGCGCAACCCGTTCCGCGACGCCCCGCCCAGCAACTGGTACACCGGCATCCCGGCCATCTTGCCCTTGATGTCCCACAACGCCATGTCCACCGCCGCGATCGCCGCCATCGTCACCGGGCCGCGCCGCCAGTACGAGGACCGGTACAGGAACTGCCACGTGTCCTCGATCCGGTGCGGGTCCTTCCCGATCAGCAGCTGCGCCACATGCTCCTTCAGGTACGCTGCCACCGCGAGCTCACGCCCGTTCAAGGTCGCGTCCCCGATCCCGGTCACCCCGTCCTCGGTGGTGATCCGCAGGGTCACGAAGTTCCGGGAAGGGCTGGTCACAAAGACTTCAGCAGCAATGATTTTCACAGTTGGTCCAAGGCTTTCGGTGTCGGTCTGATTTGAAGGTGGTGGAGGCGGCCGGGCCGGCCCTAGCGCTGGGTGGTTCCGCTGGGCGTGGCCCCCAGCAGTGCAAGCTCGTCCCTGCGGGGCAGGCCTTCCCAGTCACCGGCGGTGCTGACGGCGAAGGCCCCCGCGAGGGCGCCGCGCCGCAGGCGGCCGGCCACGTCCTCGCCGTCGAGCAGGGCGGAGAGGTAGCCGGCGGTGAAGGCGTCGCCGGCGCCGACGGTGTCGATGCTGGTGACGGGCACGGCAGGCGTTTCCCACCGGCCGGCCGCGGTGTACACCCCGGCGCCGGCCGCGCCGCGTTTGACCACGATCTCGCGTACGCCGCGGTCGAGGAGTTCGGCGGCCATGGCCGCTTCGGCGTCGTCTGCCGCACAGGGTTCAGTGCCATTGCCGGCGTCGGCAGCGCAGACTAACCCAAGTTCGTCGTCGGAGGCGATCAGGATGCTGGCGTGCCGGGCCAGCGGGGTGAGGACGGCGCGTGCCTCGTCCCGGGACCAGAGCTTGCTGCGGTAGTTCACGTCGAGGGAAACGTCCAGCCCTTCGCCGGCAGCGCGCGCGGCAGCGTATTCCACGGCCCGCCGCGCCTCCTGGCTGAGGGCGGCGGTGATCCCCGTGAGGTGCAGGACCCGGGCGCCGCTGCGGAAGGCGGCGTCGACGTCGTCCCGGCCGAGTGTGGATCCGGCGGAACCGGCGCGGTAGTAGAAGGCCCGGGTGACGTCGGCGGTGCGCTGTTCCAGGAACATCACGCCGGTGCTGCGGCTGGCGTCCGCCCGGTGCTGCACAGCAATGCCCTCGCTCCGCAGCTGCCGCAGGATGAACTCGCCGTGCGGGTCGGCACCGACCACTCCTGCCCAGCCCACCCGGTGGCCGAGCCGTGCGACCCCCACGGCCACGTTCGATTCCGCCCCGGCCACATGCATGCCCAGCGCGCCGCCGGCGGACAGCGGTCCGGCGGAGCGCAGCGAGACCATCGACTCTCCGAGGGTCAGGAGCTCGGGAATCCCCGGGACGGGAAGCACAGAATCAGAATTCACAGCGGACCTTCCGCGCCGGTCCGGCCATCGAATTCGGCGGCAAGCGCCACAAAGGCGCGGGCCCGCTCACGCACCGGGGCAAGGTCCCCGCCGGAGCCGGCGTCCCCGAACAGCGGTCCGCCGAGGCCCACGGCGACTGCACCCGCGTTCCAGTAGGCCGCCGCCTCCCCGAGCCCCACGCCGCCGACGGCGATGAAGGGAATCCCGGGGAACGGGTCG
Source organism: uncultured Arthrobacter sp. (assembly GCA_937873245.1). Lineage (GTDB taxonomy): Bacteria > Actinomycetota > Actinomycetes > Actinomycetales > Micrococcaceae > Arthrobacter. The sequence continues at coordinate 4,591 of CALMVY010000181.1, forward strand.
CGCAGTGCCTTGAGGTAACCCGGTCCGCCGATGGAGGCGGGGAAGAGCTTCACCGCGGTGGCGCCGCGCGTCATCGCCTCATAGGCCTCGGTGGGTGTCAGCGCCCCGGCCAGGACGGGGATTCCCCGGGCCGCTGAGGCATCGATCGACTCGGCGAGTGCCGGGGTCACCATGAACTGGCCGCCGGCCTCGGCCACGTGCT
>CALMVY010000182.1 GCA_937873245.1 uncultured Arthrobacter sp.
GACGGCGACGCCATCACCCTGGGCAACATCACCATCAAGGCCCTGCACACCCCGGGGCACACCCCGGAGCACCTGTCTTTCCTGGTCACCGACGGCGCGTTCAGCGACCAGGCCGGCTACCTGCTGTCCGGTGACTTTGTGTTCTCCGGCGACCTGGGCCGCCCGGACCTGCTGGACGAGGCCGCCGGCGGCATCGATACCCGTTTTGAAGGTGCCAAGCAGCTGTTCGCGAGCCTGCGGGACAAATTCCTCACCCTGCCCGATTACGTGCAGGTCCACCCGGCCCACGGTGCCGGCAGCGCCTGCGGCAAGGCCCTGGGTGCCATCCCGTCCTCCACGGTCGGCTACGAGCGGCTCTACGCCTGGTGGGGACCCTACCTGGCGGCCAACGACGAGCAGGGCTTCATCGATGAACTGCTCGACGGCCAGCCCGACGCCCACGCCTACTTCGGCCGGATGAAGCGGGAGAACCGCGAGGGTCCGGCGGTCATGGGAGAGCGCGCACCCTTGCAGGAACTGGACCTCGCCTCCGTTGCCAAGGACCTGGCAGAGGACAAAGTGACCTTCATCGACACCCGCCCCAACGACCAGGTCCACCAGGGCACCGTCACCGGTTCCCTGAACGTCCCGGCCGGCAAATCCGTGGCCAGCTTTGGCGCCTGGGTCGTGAACCCGGAAACCGACAAGAACCCGCTGGTGCTGCTGGCCCCGGACCAGGACGCCGCGCAGGACATGTGGGACCACCTGGTCCGCGTCGGCATCGACAAGGTCGCCGGGTACGTCACCGGCTTCGAGGGCCTGCCCACCAGCACCCCGAAGCTCATCCAGCCCGAAGAGCTCGAGGGCTTCGACGCCGCCATGATCCTGGATGTGCGTAACCGCACCGAGCACACCGCCGGGAACATCCCCGGCTCGCACCAGCTCAGCGGCGGCCGCGCGATGTGGCACTTGGACGAGCTCCCTGCCGAGGGCACCATCGTGAGCTACTGCCAGAGCGGCGTCCGGAACTCCGTGGCGGCCAGCGCGCTGCGCCGCGCCGGCTACGACGTCGTCGAACTCGACGGCAGCTACGCCGCCTGGACCGCACGGCAGCAGGCATTGGAATCCGTTTCCGCCAGCTAGGGCGCACCAACGGCAACTGATTGACACCGCAGGCGGCGGCCCTGGCAACAGGGCCGCCGCCGACGTTCGTCCCCTACCATGTGGAGCACAATGATTTCCGGGAACAACAACTCACTCCAGCAAGGGCACCGTACCGGCATGAGGCTGGGGCTGCGGCAGAACCTGGCCCAGTTCATGCTCCTCGTCGCCGTCAACGCCCTTGTCGGCGGCACCCTGGGCCAGGAACGCACCGTGCTCCCGTTGCTGGCCGGGCAGGTCTTCCACCTCGACCTTTACACGTCCGCGCTGACGTACATCCTCGCCTTTGGCCTCGCCAAGGCCGCCACGAACTACTTCGCCGGCACCCTCTCGGACCGCTACGGCCGCAGACCCGTCCTGATCGCCGGCTGGGTCATCGCGTTGCCGGTCCCGCTGATGCTGATTTTCGGACCGAACTGGGGGTGGATCGTCGCGGCCAACGTGATCCTGGGCATCAGCCAGGGCCTCACCTGGTCCACCACCGTCGTCATGAAAATGGACCTCGTCGGCCCGGAGCGCCGCGGCTTCGCGATGGGCCTGAACGAAGCAGCCGGTTACCTCGGTGTCGCCGGTACCGCCCTCGCCACCGGCTACATCGCCGCCACCTACGGATTGCGGCCCGGACCTTTCCTGCTCGGCGCCGCCTACATCGCGCTGGGGCTCGGGCTGTCGGTCTTCGCCGTGAAGGAAACCCGGGGCCACGCGAAGCTTGAAGCGGCCAGCCACACGGACGCCCACGCAGGCGCCCATGGGCAACTGAGCAACCGGGAAATCTTCACCCTCACCAGCTTCCGGGACAAGTCACTCTCTTCGGTCAGCCAGGCCGGCATGGTCAACAACCTCAACGACGGCCTGGCCTGGGGGCTCTTCCCCGTCCTCTTCGCCGCCGCCGGACTCACGATCGACAAGATCGGCATCCTCGCCGCCGTCTATCCCGCCGTCTGGGGCGCCGCGCAGCTCGTCACCGGGGCACTGTCGGACAAGTACGGCCGGAAATGGCTGATCGTCGGCGGGATGCTCGTCCAGGCCGGCGCCCTGGCGATGATCGCCGTCGGCCAGGATTTCGGGATCTGGCTGGCCGCGGCTGCGCTCCTCGGACTTGGCACGGCCATGGTGTATCCCACCCTGCTCGCCGCCATCGGCGACGTCGCGCACCCCGAATGGCGGGCGCGCTCCGTCGGCATCTACCGGCTCTGGCGCGACGGCGGGTTCGCCGTCGGCGCTCTGCTCTCCGGAATCATTGCCGATGCCTACGGCATTCCGGCCGCCGTCGGGGTTGTTGGAGCACTCACCGCGCTGTCTGGAATTCTCGTGGCGATCCGCATGCGCGGCAGGGACCACCACCGCACAGCCTGAGACCCGGTGTGACCTTTGATGTGACTCCGGTTCACACGGGGGCGACACGACTGCGTGGGACTCTGCCCTGACTGTGGTTCTTGGCGTAGGTGCGGGCATGCTCGCTGGAGAGGGCGATGATGAGCAGGATGTCCAGGGAGAGACCCAGAAGGTCGGTCCTGAAGTCGATCCTTGGGCCGCCGTTGAGGGCGTTGGCGGCCTGAGCGATGATGGCGGCAGCGCTGAGGAGCATGGCAACGACCCTGGCGAAGTTCCCGCCCCGCAGTACACCCCAGGCCAGAAGGATCTCTCCGACGCCGAACACCGCGAGGACAGTCGCAGCGGCCGGCGACGGACCTACCGGTTCTGCTGCCGCGGCGGGGTTGACACCAACCAGCAGTGACGCGGCCAGGACGAGGGCGGCGACTCCACGAAAAAACACGAGAACGCCTCCGAACAGGGTCGGTGCGGGCCGTCTGTTCCGGCTGGCCGCCGGCACACGGTTTGCCGGCACACGGTTTGTCGGCAGGCGGTGCGGCCCTGCCGGGGCCGCGGTCAGCGCGGCCAGGTCGACGACCGGCAAGTCCCCGTCCGTGGAAATCGTGTCACCGCCTCCATTGCGCGCATGGTATCCGGTCGAAAAATCCCGGATGACAGTGACTTCCGCCTCGGGTACGGCCATCTTCAGGGCGGCCAGGATGTAGTCTCTTTCGTTGTCCGTGTTCTCCTCGATCTTGTGCGTGATCTGCAGCGTGAACAACGACAACCCTACGGAGCGGTCGTACGTGCCGGCGGCAACCCAATCGACCCGAACACCGCCCGGCAGCACCCATCCGGGCGGGCAGCGCCAGAAACGAACGTGATGCCGTTTGCCCGGGCTCCCGTCGACCTCCTGCTGATACGCAAAGTCCTGCTGGCGGCCAAAGATGAACAGCGGGCTGACTGGCGCCTCGTCGTAGCTTCGCCGGGTAAGGGTTGACAGGATGATGCGTCGGCTGCTGGCCAGATCGACGTCGTCGGCCCGGGTCCAGCCCGCCCGGCACATGGCGGCATGGACCTGATCCTCGCTACCGAGCAAGGCCATGTTGACCGGGTCACCAAGCAGGCCGTCGCTGGTCCGCGCCCGGCCTATGAAGTAGTCAGGAAGATAGATCCTGGTCAGAATCCGGTGGACCCGGGGCAGTACCAAGTACGCCAGGGCAGCCCAGAACACTATCGAGAACCAGGCCATGTCCCACTGCAGGCTCTCTTCAAGAAGCAAGGTGGCAAGCCATAGGGCGGCCACGCCGCTGAACACAAACAGAACCCGGTCCAGCACGGTATCCGTGGTGCCCGGAAGCCGGCTCTGGCGCAGGTTTTTCACGGACGTCCGCCGGCCCCGGCTCCCCGTGGGGCCACCGTGACCGTGGCGACGCGCTTCAGCCCGGGGTGCAGGTGGTCCCCGCCGTCCACGACGCCTGTCTGCCACCACAGTTTCAGGCCTTCCGGAGTCACCTCCAGGCTGGCCAGGTTGTTGTCGAACCACGGCCCCCTGATGCCGGACCAGCGGAACGGCGGGTCAGGGACCTTGGCCGATCTGGCCACCAAAGCGCCCACCGGTGTGGCCAGGCCGTACGACATGACGGCCGCGAAGGACCGCATCAGCCGGGGCAGCGGGTTGCGGATGGGGGAGCAGACGGCCTGCACGATCCGGCTGCCCGAGGTGCGCTCCACTTCCGAAACGTAGGAGTAATGGACGTCTCCGGAGAGAAAGGCGATGGTTTCCGGTGCCGGACCGCGTTTGCCGTCGGCGACCTCGGTCACCAAGGCGGCCACCTCCCGGAAGCTGTTCTGGAAAGCGCCCCAGTGTTCAAGGTCCACGGCCTGGCGGAGCTTTTCGCCGGCACGGGCGGCACGGTTTCCCCACGCGCCCTGGGAGATGGCCTCATTCCAGGACTCGACGTAGTGCAGGCCCATCGGCAGCAGGAAGGGGAGCGATGTTGCCACCAGCAGGTGGCGGAATCCGCCGCGCATCCGGCCGTCGAGCCAAGCCATCTCCGCCGTATCAACGAGGGCGCGGTGGTCCGGAGCCAGGTCCCGGGCCGCCCGGGAATCCACCACAATCAGCCGTGTGTCCCCGAAATCCCGGCAGTAGCTCCACCGGTACGATCCCGGGTCCTGATCGGCCCGATCCGCGAAACTGTCCAGCTCCGCGCTGACATCAATCTCGTCCTCGCCTTCGTGCGCGGAGATGTGCTGCCAGATTGCATCGTCTGCCCGCTCCTGCGGCGAAAGATTCCCCAGATGCTGGTAAACCCAGTACGAGGCGAGCCCGGCGACAATCCGTCCATGCCACCAGGAGGTGGCCTCCATTTCCTTCTTCCAGCTGAGCGAGGTGTTCCAGTCATCGCGGATGTCATGGTCATCGAAGATCATGGCGCTGGGCAGGGTGGACAGCAGCCACCGGTTCGCGGGGTCCGACCAGGCCAGATAGTAAAGGTGCGCGTATTCCTCGTAGTCCTTGAGCTCCTCGCCGGGCGGCGCCTCGATGTCGCGCCGGGCACGGATGAACTCCTGCATCTGGTCGCTGGTCAGGTCGGCGTACACCTGGTCCCCAAGGAAGGCCACCAGGTCCGGCCACGGATGGTCGCCGCCGGAGGCCATCTTCAAGGCGTAGGCACGCAGTGAGTCGACGCCGTGGGTCCGGTTGCCCGTGCGATCGTGCGGGACACTGGTCCGGCAGGAACCATAGGCCATGCGCAGCGGCTTGCCGGTTTTCAGCGTAGCGATCATGGACGGCGGGAACTCCGACTCGGGATCGGGCCACGCCTGGGTGCCGTTGATGTCGAGGAAGTAGGGCGTGACCGTGCCCGGCTCCAGCATGTCCAGTTCCACCAGCGCGTAATGGTGGCCGTGAACTGCGAAAGTGCCGGTCTCCCAGCTCCTGCCGCCGGCACGGATGGAGACCCGGGCAGCGGATTTGGTCTCCACCCAGACACTCGCCGAGGTCTCATCCACGTACCGCATCATCGGGCCGAGCACCAAGGGAGAGATCGTCATGACTCAGTTCTACCTGCTCGCACCCGGGCCCGGCCATGGCCTGACGGAAATGAGACCGCTGACGCTCAGGATGAGGATTGGTCCATGGTGGATCGTTTCGGTCTTGCTGCCGCGCAGGCTCCATCTGTCCCTCCAGGAAACTTCAGGTCCGCGGGTCCACCCGTCAGCCGCGGGACGCGAGGCACCAGCGTTGCGGTCGCGTCCCGGCGGGGATCGGCGGTGTAGAGGCCCTCGACGTCCGAGAGCAGCACCAGGGCCTCGGCCCCCACGAGCTGGGCCACGCGGGCCGAGAGGCGGTCGTTGTCGCCCACCCGGATCTCCTCGGTCGCGACGGTGTCGTTCTCGTTGATCACCGGGATGACGCCCAGGGAGAGCAGCGTCTCGACCGTCGCGCGCGCGTTCAGCCAGCGGCGG
>CALMVY010000183.1 GCA_937873245.1 uncultured Arthrobacter sp.
CTGAGTTGCCGAACAGCCGGATGAACTGGACGGCCCGGGCCGCCTCATCTGCGCGGGTGATGCGTTCGCCCGCAGCGGCCGCGAAAGCGCCGTCGTCGAGCCCCAGGCGGCGGGCCCACGCGAGCTGGATGATGTCGACCGAACCGGGCTCAAGTGTCATGGTTCCACCCTACCCACCGGGGTGTCCGGGTCGGTGCGGAGAACCGGGAGGCTCAGCCGAAGAGGACGGCAGCCTCGTCATAGCGGTACTTCGGGACGGTCTTGAGGTTGCCGAGCGCGGCGTCGAAGCCCACATGGACGATGTCCGTGCCGTTGAGGGACACCATGGTGCCCCAGCGTCCTTCGACGACCGAGTCGATGGCGGCCATGCCCAGGCGGGTCGCCAACACGCGGTCGAACGCGGTGGGGACCCCGCCGCGCTGGATGTGGCCCAGGACGGTGGCCCGGGTTTCGATGCCGGTCATGGCTTCCAGCTCCGGGGCGAGCCGTTCGGAGATCCCGCCAAGCCGGGGACGGCCAAACGTGTCCAGGCCGCGTTCGGAGTGCGGCGTTTCCTGGCCGTCCGGGACGAAGCCTTCCGCGACGACGACGAGCGGCGCGCGCCCGCGGTCTCGGGCCGAGACGACCCACTCCGCGATCTGCTCCATCGAGGCTTTCTGCTCGGGGATCAGGATGGCGTGGGCGCCCGAGGCCATGCCGGCGTGCAGTGCGATCCAGCCCACGTGGCGGCCCATTACCTCGGCGATCATGCACCGGTGGTGGGACTCGCCCGTGGTGCGCAGGCGGTCGATTGCCTCGGTGGCGATTTCGACGGCGGTGTCGAAGCCGAAGGTGTAGTCAGTGGCGTCGAGGTCGTTGTCGACGGTCTTGGGGACGCCGACGATCTTCAGGCCAGCGTCGGTGAGCCGCTTGGCAGCGGCCAGGGTGCCTTCGCCGCCAATGGCGATGAGCGCATCGATGCCCAGCCGGTCCATATTGGCCTTGATGACCTCGGGCCCGCCGTTGTTCTCGAACGGGTTGGTACGGGAGGTGCCCAGGATGGTCCCGCCCTGTTTCGCGATGCCGCGGACCATGGTGCGGGGGATGTCGATGATGTCGCCCTCGACGACTCCGCGCCAGCCGTCCAGGAATCCCACGAATTCGTGGCCATGGACGGCGATGCCTTTGAGGACGGCGCCACGGATGACGGCGTTCAGTCCGGGGCAGTCTCCGCCGCTGGTGAGGATTCCAATTTTCATGTCTCTGCTCAAATCCTGGTTCGAAGGGGTACAGGCAGAGCGCCACGCTGAGCTCACCTAGAGTCTAGTGGCGCGTGTGGGGCAGGACACAAAAAGTTACAGGTCAACTGGTTGCAGAACGACAGCTTGCAGAACGACAGGTTGCAGAACGACAGCTTGCAGAATGCAGGCTGCAGAGGGACGCGCCCCAGCCGGTGGCAGGGGCGCGTCACGTTCTGGCGGCGTGATTCAGGGCCGGGTGGAGCGGTTCGCCAGGAAGGACTCGAGGACGATCGCGTTCCGCTGGTCCGGAAGGACCAGCCAGGCGGCGAGGTAGAGGACAAAAGCCGGTCCGGGTAGCAGCGCGAACAGCAGGAAAGCGATCCGGACGAACGCGACATCCACGTTCAGCTTGGCGGCGATCCCGCCGCAGACGCCGCCCAGCCAGCGCTGCGGGCCGCGTTTCAGGCCGAGGCCCCTGACGGTGCTGAAGAATTTTTCCATGGTTCAAGACTTCCCTGTCGATGCTTCTTTGTCACGTCCCCGGGCCGAGAGCAGCCCGCCGATCACGAGTGCCGCCCCGGCGCCAATCATCAGGCCGATCGCCACGTAGGTGCCGTTGAGAGCCACGATCCCGAGCTGGGAGATGATGATGAGCGCGGCGAGGGCCATCACGATCAGCCCCCAGACGATGGTGCCCACGCGGGCCGGAGAATCCTCGGGCGGCTCCGTTTCTTCGAATGGCGGGGGAGTGGCCGGGCCGCTGCCTTCCGGACTGCCCGCCGGTGCGTCGTAGCTGCTCATGTCAGCTCCCTTCCTTGATGGTGACGTTGCTGAAAGTGCCGTTGACCGTCACGATCAGCGTCGCTCCCGGCTTGCCGGTGTTGTAGTTGCTTTGCTGGCTGGTCATGCCCCCGTGGCTCTGGCTGCCTTCGTTGAGGTTGCCCATGGTCATGTCGGCGCGGACCTCAACCGGAACGGTGTCCGGAATGATCACCGTGAGGTTGCTCGCCGTGGCGTCGATGGGAACCACAAGGTCGGTTCTGAGCGGCGGGTTGAGGGCAACCCTCGTCAGGTCCACGGTCCCGGTGCCTGCGGTGATGTCGAAACCTCCCGAGGCCTGTTCGATGCTCACCGGTGCCCAGTCGGCGTTCTGCGGGCGGAAGCGGTCACCGTTGGGGAGCACGTTGAAGATTCCGCCGACGATCAAGGCGACCGCGGCGAAGAATCCGAGGATGCCCGAGGTGCGGCCCCGGAGGCCGGCGATGAGGATGCCCAGGCCCAGGACCGCCGCGGCGCTGGCCCAGACGACGGCGTTGCTGGACGTGCCGAGGTCGATGACGTTCGCGACGTCGAGGGCTTTGATGCTGCCGCCCACCAGCAGGGCGAGTCCTGCCGTGACCGCGACGGCGGGGGCGCCGGGGCCGAAGTTCCGCGGTTTGGCTGGCGGGACGGGGCCGCCGCCCGGCCCCGGCCGGTAGCCGCCCCCCGGGGGACGAACAGGACCCCACGGCGGGGGCGCGCCCCAGGCGCGGGCGGGCACGGTTGATGCGCCGTAGCGGGGCAGGGCATCCGACGCACCGTAGCCGGCATCGGCGAAGGGAGCCGTCGGTGAGGACGGTGTTGCAAGTGTTGCCTCTGTTGCGGGGTTCTGCGGGTAAGCGGGGCCCGCCGGGCCGCCGGGCTGGGGACTCGAGGACATGGGAGCGGCTCCGTTCCGGGACTTGGTGCGCTGGCTCAGGTAGTAGATGAGGTAGATGACGCCGCCCACCCAGAACACCGTCCAGATGAAGCCGCCGAAGCCGTAGCGGTCCCAGCCCCAGACGCCGGCACCCAGGCTGGGGAAGCCGATGACCGTGGTGATCAGGGCCCCGGTCATCCCGGACGACCACCGGCCGGCTGCGGCCTCCTGGACGTGGATGCGGCCGTCGGGTTCGGGCAACAGCGCCCAGGCGATGCCGTAGAGGAGGACGCCGACGCCCGCGAAGACCGTCAAGACGATCAGGATGCCGCGGACAATCAGCGGGTCGACGCCGAAGCGCTCGGCGATGCCGCTGGCGACACCGCCCACCCAGCGCTCGCGGCCCCGGCGGATGCCCTGCCTGCGGATCCAGTCGAAGAAGTTCAGCGGGCCGGTTCCGGCCGGCGGGGGCGTCGCGCCGTAGTAGGGCGGAGGAGGCGGGGTCCCGGCGTCGGCGCCGGCCGAAAAGTCCAACGGGAGGGTGGCGGAAGTATCAACCGGAGCAGTGGGGGAGCTGTCGGCTGGAGGCCGCTGGTCCGCTCCGGGGTTCCCTGCCGCCGGCCCTGCCGGTTGTCCGGCGGGCTGCCCGGCAGTGCGGCCTGAAGGGTCGTGGCCTTCAGAGTTGTCGCCCTTATTGGGATGGTCAGTGTGCGGGTTCATACTTCGATCCTTCCGCCTGGCGCCAATCCGCTCTACTGGGGAACACCCTGAACTGTCCCTGATACACCCCCGGTTAGGGCCGGAACCGGGTCCGGGGAACCCTGATCCGTGCTTGGATTGAATCATGACAACCGCCGTTTCCCGCCCGCCGCTGGTCCGCGGCAGCGACCGGGTGATTGCCGGCGTCTGCGCCGGCCTCGCCCGTCACCTGGGCTGGCCGCTGCGGATGGTCCGCATCGGCATGGTGGTGGCCGCGCTCGCCGGCGGCGCAGGCGTCGTGTTCTACGCCTGGCTCTGGATCATGGTTCCCACCGCGGACGAGAGCGCCACGCGCAATGCCCGCCAGCCGGCGTCGCCCATAGCCCCTGCCGTGAGCGCACCCTATGTGGCCCGCTACGCCCATCCTCCGACGGCGGCCGCGTCCCCGGCTGTGGCCGCTGCCTCCGGAAACGCCTCCGCGGGAGCGGCAGCCGGGCCGGCGGGCGCTGATCCCGCCGATTCCTGGCGGGGTCGGGTCACCGGCATGCGTTACGGCAAGGAGATTCTGCTCGGGGCAGGTTTGCTGCTGGCCGCCGCCATCCTGATCGCCCGCGTGCTCGGCGTTGAGGTTCCCCTCGGGACCCTCATTCCGGTTGCGGCCATCCTGGGCGGCGCGGCCATCGCCTGGATGCAGCTGGATGAGACGCGCCGGGCCGGCCTCGTGGACAAGACCAAGGCGGACCAGGCCGGCGGCTGGGCCCGTCTCGCGGCCGGGCTGGCGCTCGTGGTGGCCGGGGTCCTGGTCATGGTGTCTGGCTCCGGGTCCTGGGAACAGACGTGGGTGGCCCTGCTGTCCTCGGTGGCGGTGCTCGGCGGCGTGGCCCTGGTCCTCCTGCCCTGGGGGCTGAAGTTCTGGCGCGACCTGGAGGCGGAGCGCGCCGGGCGGGTCCGTGCCACTGAACGGGCCGAGATCGCCGCCCACCTCCACGACTCCGTGCTGCAGACCCTGGCGCTGATCCAGCGGCGCGCCGGCAACGAGACCGACGTCGTCCGCCTCGCCCGCGCCCAGGAACGCGAGCTGAGGGGCTGGCTGTACCGGGATCCGGCCAAGGAAGCCGGGCAACTCTCCGAGGGCATCAACGCCGCGGCTGCGGAAGTGGAAGACTCCCTGGGCCACGCCGTCGAGGTGGTCACGGTGGGCGACTGCGCCATGTCCGAACGCCACGAGGCCCTTGTCCAGGCCGCCCGCGAGGCCATGCTGAACGCGGCCCGGCACGGCGGAGGCGCGGTGTCGGTGTACCTCGAAGTCACCGACGCCGCGGCGGAGGTCTTCGTGAAGGACCGCGGTCCTGGTTTCGAGCCGGACTCCGTCCCGGCAGACCGGCTGGGCGTCCGGGAATCGATTGTCGGGCGGATGAACCGCCACGGCGGCACCGCCATCATCAACAGCAGCCCGGACGGCACCGAGGTGAGGCTCAGGCTTCCCATGCCAACGGGGGCATCCGCCGGAGCTGCCACGAGTAACAGCAATGGAGAGGTAAGACTGTGAGCACTACGGAAGCTGCACGTCGGGCGCCGGGGATCCGGGTGGTGATCGTGGATGACCATGCCATCTTCCGGTCCGGCCTGAAGGCCGACCTGGACCCGAACATTGTGGTTGCCGGCGAGGCCGGAACGGTGGAAGAGGCTGTCGCCGTGATCGCAGCGGTGCGTCCCGACGTCGTGCTCCTCGATGTCCACCTGCCGGGTGGACTCGGCGGCGGCGGACGCGAGGTGCTGGCCGGTTCGGCGGCTGTGCTGGGCAGCACCCGGTTCCTGGCCCTGAGCGTCTCGGACGCGGCCGAGGATGTGGTCTCGGTGATCCGGGCCGGGGCCCGCGGCTACGTCACCAAAACCATTTCAGGAGCGGAGATCTCCGACGCGGTCCGCCGGGTCGCGGGCGGGGATGCCGTCTTCTCGCCCCGGCTGGCGGGCTTTGTGCTGGATGCCTTCGGCACCGCGCCGGCGGACATCGCCGACGACGAACTGGACCGGTTGTCCGCCCGCGAGCTCGAGGTGATGCGCCTGATCGCCCGCGGCTACAGCTACAAGGAAGTGGCCAAGGAGCTGTTCATCTCGATCAAGACAGTGGAAACCCATGTCTCGGCGGTGCTGCGCAAGCTCCAGCTCTCCAGCCGGCACGAGCTCACCCGCTGGGCCGCCGAACGCAGGCTCCTCTAGCCCCAACGCCCCCGCGGGTTTGGGGGCTTGACTCCAAACGCTCCCTCACCTCACCTTGCACCCGGGACATGCTCATTCTTAGACACCTGCAGTGGGCAGAATGGCATTCTGCCCACTGCTGGCATCTGTGGCCGGACATGTCCAGCCGTGGTGCGGGGGTGCTACTTGGCCTTGCCGAGGAAGTCCTGCAGGCGGGCGACGCCGGTAGCCAGGTCCTCGTCGCCGAGGGCGTAGGACAAGCGCAGGTAGCCGGAGGGGCCGAAAGCCTCACCCGGAACCACCGCGACTTCGACTTCGTCCAGGATCAGGGCGGCCAGCTCCGCCGACGTCGAAGGCCGGACAGGCCCGTTCGCGGACGGGAATTCCTTGCCGAGCAGGCCGCGGACGTCCGCGTAGACGTAGAAGGCGCCCTTCGGCGTCGGGCATTCAACACCCTCGATGGCGTTCAGTCCGGCGACGATGGCCTTGCGGCGGCGGTCGAAGGCGAGCTTCATCTCGTCGACGGCGGTCAGCGGGCCGGACACTGCTGCGAGGGCGGCCATCTGGGGGATGTTGGAGACGTTGGACGTGGCGTGCGACTGCAGGTTGGTGGCGGCCTTGATGACATCGGCGGGACCGATCATCCAGCCCACACGCCAGCCGGTCATGGCATAGGTCTTCGCAACGCCGTTGAGGATGACAACCCTGTCGCCCAGCTCCGGCACAGCCGTGGCGATCGAGGTGAAGGGAACGCCGTCGTAAGTCAGGTGCTCGTAGATCTCATCCGTGACCACCCACAGGCCCTTGCTGGCGGCCCACTGGCCGATCTGCCTGACCTGCTCGGGCGAGTACACGGCGCCGGTGGGGTTGGAAGGGGAGACGAAGAGCAGGATCTTGGTGCGGTCCGTGAGCGCGGCCTCGAGCTGCTCCACCGTGACCAGGTACTCCTGCTCCGGTCCGGCGAAGACCTCGACCGGCACGCCTCCCGCGAGCCGGATGGCCTCAGGGTAGGTGGTCCAGAACGGCGTGGGGACGATGACCTCGTCGCCCGGATCGAGCAGTGTGGCGAAGGTGTTGTAGACGGCCTGCTTGCCGCCGTTGGTGACGAGCACCTGCGATGCCTCGGCCTTGTAGCCGGAATCCCGGAACGTCTTGTCCGCGATGGCCTGCTTCAGCTCCGGCAGGCCGCCGGCCGGGGAATAGCGGTGATACTTGGGCTGGCCGGCGGCTTCAATGGCTGCCTGCACGATGTAACCGGGGGTCGGGAAGTCCGGTTCGCCGGCGCCGAAGCCGATCACGGGGCGGCCGGCCGCCTTCAGTGCCTTCGCTTTGGCATCAACAGCCAACGTGGCGGACTCGGCTATGGCGGAAATTCGCTGTGAAATGCGGGCGGCAGGCATCGCGGGTCCATTCTTCGCTTACAGCTTCGATGGCTGTTTGTGGGATTCGACGAAATCTACTCTATGCTGTTCACCGGATCCTCCGGGGTGCCGGCGGGGAAATGTGACTGCACGTGGGTCAGGTGATTTTCCCGCTGGTTGTCCTCAGCTGTTCGCTGAGGGGTGGAGGGTCCGGTGAGTCCGGTTCGACGTAGGCGCAGTTGTTGCGTAGACTGGTTCTCCGGTGTTGAAAACACGATGATGGTCTGCGCCTCAGGGAAGTCTGGGGAACGGCCCGGAGACGGTTTTCGATCCATAGGGTAGTGGCGCAATTGGTAGCGCAGCGGTCTCCAAAACCGCAGGTTGCAGGTTCGAGTCCTGTCTGCCCTGCGCAAGCTGTTCCGGTTTCTCCGGAACAAGCGCAGCAACCATGGTTCAGTTCAGAGCCGGGTATCCGACATTGCGAGGATGAGTGAGGACCAGGTGACCGAAACGGCTGCAAGCAGCTCCAGTGGCCGCCCCGCCAAGAATGCCCCCAAGGCAGGCTTCTTCGCTCGAATTGCACTCTTCGTCCGCCAGGTAATTGGCGAACTGAAGAAGGTCGTTGCACCGACCCGCAAGGAACTGATCAACTACACGCTCGTGGTGCTGGTGTTCGTGGTCATCATGATGGTCATCGTCACCCTGCTGGATCTGGCCTTCGGGACCGCAGTGGCCTGGGTCTTCGGCGGCGTGGCCCCCACGGACCGCTAAGGCGACCGCTCCGCAGGCTGCGTGGATTGCCACCGGGATTCCGGAGGGTTCCGCGGAGTGTGCGGAATTGAGTCATTTAAATAGGCATGTTAGGCAATGAGGAAGCAGGAGACCAAGTGTCTGAGCAGGAGCTCGAGGTAACTGAGACTGAGCTGGATAAGAGCCAGGACGCCGCGGTGGAAGCCGGGGAAGAGTCCGAGGCCGCGTCTGCTGCGCCCGAATCCGACGTCGCTGACGAGGCTGCCGACACGGCAGACACCCCGGAAGCACCCGTTGAAGAGTCTGCTGAGGCAGACGCTGACGACACCGCCGACGCAGGCGACGCGCTGGCCGCTGCTGCCGCAGCCGCAGAGGTTGATCCGGCCGACGAGTTCAAGGCCAAGCTGCGCCGCCAGGAAGGTGACTGGTACGTCATCCACTCCTACGCCGGCTACGAAAACCGCGTCAAGGCCAACCTTGAAACCCGCATCCAGACCCTGGACATGGAAGATTACATCTTCGAAATCCAGGTTCCGATGGAGGAAGTCGTTGAGATCAAGAACGCTCAGCGCAAGGTCATCAACCGCGTCCGCATCCCCGGCTACGTCCTGGTCCGCATGGACCTGACGGACGCCTCCTGGGGCGCCGTCCGCCACACCCCCGGCGTGACCGGCTTCGTGGGCAACGCCCACAACCCGGTCCCGCTGCGCCTCGACGAGGTCTTCTCCATGCTCGCCCCGGTCTTCGAAGAAGAGCAGGCAGAGAAGGGCAAGCCCGTCAAGCACGCTGCCGCGCAGATCGACGTCGACTTCGAGGTCGGCGAATCGGTCATCGTCAAGGAAGGCCCCTTCGAGACCCTTCCGGCCACGATCTCCGAAATCAAGGTGGACTCCCAGACCCTCGTGGTCCTGGTCTCCATCTTCGAGCGCGAGACCCCGGTCACGCTGTCATTCAACCAGGTCAGCAAGATCTAGTTATCCCCACAGAATTCGCCCCGGACTGTTCGCTTTAGCAGTCAGGGGCGGCCGGCCGCCTCGCCATGGCGGCCACCAACCTGAGGCACGCTCCTGTGTCCCAGGAAGTAATTGAGAGAAGGACCCTACATTGGCTCCCAAGAAGAAGGTCACCGGCCTCATCAAGCTGCAGATCCAGGCAGGTGCCGCTAACCCGGCCCCGCCGATCGGTCCTGCGCTTGGCCAGCACGGTGTCAACATCATGGAATTCTGCAAGGCGTACAACGCTGCGACGGAAGCCCAGCGCGGCAACGTTATTCCGGTTGAAATCACGGTCTACGAGGACCGTTCATTCACGTTCATCACCAAGACCCCGCCGGCTGCAGAGCTCATCAAGAAGGCTGCAGGCGTCGCCAAGGGTTCGGCCACCCCGCACACCGTCAAGGTTGCGAAGCTGACCCAGGCCCAGGTCAACGAGATCGCCACCACCAAGATGGAAGACCTCAACGCCACGAGCCTGGAAGGCGCCGCGAAGATCATCGCCGGCACCGCCCGTTCCATGGGTATCACCGTCGAGGGCTAATTACCTTCACCGCTGATGCGGCGTCTGGTCCGGGAAACCGACCACGACGCCGGGCAGCACCGCCGGGCGACCGGCACCACCTAAACATTGAAATGTCGGAAACCCGGAAATACCATCCGGAGTCCCGACTGTGGCAGGGCCCAGCGCGGTCCGCAGACCACAACTGCACAAGGAGAAATAAGCAGCATGGCAAAGCGCAGCAAAGCATATGAGGCAGCCGCAGCCAAGATCGACGCGGAGAAGTTCTACGCGCCGTTCGAGGCAGTGACGCTGGCCAAGGACACCAACCCGTCCAAGTTCGACGCCACCGTTGAGGTTGCATTCCGCCTGGGTGTAGACCCGCGTAAGGCTGACCAGATGGTCCGCGGCACCGTCAACCTGCCGCACGGCACCGGTAAGGTTGCCCGCGTCCTCGTCTTCGCAACGGGCGACAAGGCCGAGGCAGCAATCGCCGCCGGCGCCGACTTCGTTGGTTCCGATGACCTGATCGAAAAGATCGCAGCCGGCTGGACCGACTTCGACGCCGCCGTCGCCACCCCTGACCTCATGGGCAAGGTCGGCCGCCTCGGTAAGGTCCTGGGCCCGCGTAACCTGATGCCGAACCCGAAGACCGGCACCGTGACCGCTGACGTCGCCAAGGCCGTCAACGACATCAAGGGCGGCAAGATCGACTTCCGCGTCGACAAGCACTCGAACCTGCACTTCATCATTGGCAAGGTTTCCTTCGACGCCATCAAGCTGGCCGAGAACTACGCAGCCGCTCTGGAAGAGGTCCTCCGCCTCAAGCCGTCCGCTTCCAAGGGCCGCTACATCCAGAAGGCTACCGTCGCCACCACGTTTGGCCCGGGCATCTCGGTTGACCCCAACGTCACCAAGGTACTGACCGAGGTCTAATCCTCAGCAGGCTCCACAGAAAAGACCGTCCCGCATCCGCGGGGCGGTCTTTTCCGCATTCCGGGCGCCGGTTAGGCTGTCCCGGTGACTGCCGCAACCTACCGTATTGAGCCCCTGATCCTGCCCGCCGCCTTGGATTCCGCCGACGCCGGCGACTTCCTGGAGTTCAGTGAGCTCAGCGACACCCTGGTGCTGGAGAGTTGGGGCAACCTGGACCGGGCCACACCCCCAGGGGCCCGGCTCCGGTACTGGCGGGATGACGCCTACAGCCGCATGCAGTTCTTCTTCGTCCGGGTGGACGGACGGATGGTCGCCAGGTCCTGGATCCGCTGTGAACAGCAGGAAAACCTCGGCAGCGCGCTCATCCATGTGGACGTCTTGAACGGCTTCACCGGCCGCGGGATCGGGCGGGCGCTGCTGGCCCACGTGGAGGCAACGGCGATCGCGGACGGCCGCAGCGTCCTGATGACGTTCACTGAACACCAGGCCGACTTTGACGCCGACGGCCCGGACGTCCTGAGGCCCGTCACCGGGACCGGGGCGCTGCCGGCGGCCGAGCGGGCGGTCCGGTTCGCGCAGCGTGTGGGCTACCAGCTTGAGCAGGTGGAGCGGTTCAGCTCCCTCACCCTGCCGCCGGATCCGGCTGTGCTGGATGCCCTGGAGCGGGAAGCGCTGGCCAAGGCGGAGCCGTACGAACTGATCTCCTGGACCGACCGCTGTCCGGATGAGTACGTGGAGCAGCTTGCCGTGCTGATGTCCCGGATGAGCACGGACGCGCCGACGGGCGGACTCAGCTACGAGGAAGAGGCCTGGGATGTCGCGCGCGTCCGGAACGTCGAGGACACCTGGATGCAGGCCGGAAATATCTCCCTCGTCACCGCCGCGAGGCATCGCAAAAACGGCGAACTGGCCGCGTACTCCGTGCTGGAACTGGCGCCCGGTAAACCGTGGCTGGCAGACCAGGATGACACGCTCGTCGCCGCCAGCCACCGCGGGCACCGCCTGGGCATGCTCGTCAAGATCCATAACCTCCGCCGGCTGCTGGCGGAGTACCCGGCAGTGGAGCGCGTCATCACCTTCAACGCGGCGGAAAACGACCACATGCTGGCCATCAACATCGCCCTCGGATTCCGGCCCGCCGGCTGGGACGGAGAATGGCAGCGGGTGGTCACCCCGTAACCATGGAACGGCAACCAAAACCGGCATATGCTGACGGTTGAAAGCCCGGCTGCTTCCGGGCTTCCGGCACCCCTGGTGGACGGCAGAATGGCTGGGATAATGCCCTCTATGGCAAACGACGTACGGATTGAACAGCTGTGGATCCCCGATTCGCTGGACGGGCCGGACGCTGCCGACTTCATTGCCGCCGTCGAAGTGGGACGCAAGGTGCGCATGCAGACGTGGGGGAGCGATGACCTCGCCTACGCGCCCCAGGAAAAACTCCTGGAGATGGCTGACCCGTACGAGCGCCAGGTCATCCTCGTGGCCAAGGTCGACGGTGTGATCGTCGGGACCGTTGACATCGCGCTGCCCCTCGCGGACAACCTCGACCTGGCTGAGTTCGCCCTCGACATCCTGCCGGAGTTCCAGGGCCGGGGCGTGGGCCGGCAGCTGCTCGAGGCCGCGGAGCACTTCGCCCGTGACGAGGGGCGGCACACCATCCTGATCGACACGAACCATCCGAGTTCCTCACTCGGTGACAACTCAGCGGATCAGCTGGTGCCCGGCACAGGCCTTGGTTTCGTCCCGATGAACAGCCGGGAGGTGGAGTTCGCCCGCCACAGCGGCTATACGCTGCAGCACATCGAACAATTCAGTGCCTGCACGCTTCCCCTCGACAGCGAACTGGTCGAGGAGCTGGAGACCGAGGCCGCGGAGGCCAACGGCGGCCGCTACCGCCTGCACCACTGGACGGACCGGTGCCCGGACCAGTGGCTCGAGGCGGTCGCCGCGCTGGAAAACAGCGCCGGGGAAGACGGCGTGCCCGGCGTGGACGACACGGTCATGGTGTTCGACGGCGGCATCCTCCGTGAGGCGGAAGACGTCGCCGTCGCGCAGGGCCGCCGGACGGTGGTCACCGCCGTCGAGCACATCGCCAGCGGCGAGCTCGTTGGACTGACCACCATCAGCGTCCTCGCCCTGCGCCCCGACGTCGTGTTCCAGGACGACACGGTGGTCCTCCGGGAGCACCGCGGCAACAAGCTCGGCCTGCTGATCAAGGTCGCGAACATGGAGCGGCTCGCCGAGCAATTCCCGGATGCCCGGGTCCTCTACACCTGGAACGCCCCGGAGAACCGCTACCTGCTCAAGGTCAACCAGCAGCTTGGGTTTAACACCGCCGGCGTGACGGGAATCTGGCAAAAAGAACTCCCGAACTACAGCCCCCGAGTCAGCTGACCTGCCTGCCGGACCGCCGATTTGGAGCACATGCCCCGTCTCGCGTAAGCTGGGGGAACCAAAGACCGTCGGTTGTTGGAAATCCACTCTCCCAAGCAAGGCTCACTTCTGCAGTCGCGCCGGGAGAGCCAGTGGATCTCCAGACGAAGGACCCTGAACATAGGGCGGCCGGCGCAGGTGAACGAAGCAAAGCTCCGCAGTCATGGACCGCGTCGAGACAAGCCCCGTGCATCTGCGCGGGGCGTTTTTAGTTTTAGCTCTTTTGAGCGGGGACCGGGAAACGCCGGCACTATCCCCGGAAGGAGGGTTATGGCAACGCCTAGCAAGGTTTCAGCAGTAGCTGAGATCACTAACGATTTCAAGGAATCGAACGCCGCTGTCCTGACCGAATACCGTGGGCTCACCGTTGCACAGCTCAAGCAGCTGCGTGTCTCTCTCGGCCAGGACACCAAGTTCTCGGTCGTCAAGAACACCCTGACCGCCATTGCAGCCAAGGAAGCTGGTGTCGAAGCATTCGACGGCCAGCTCGCCGGCCCCACTGCAATCGCGTTCATCAAGGGTGACGCAGTTGCCGCTGCCAAGAGCCTGACGGATTTTGCCAAGACCAACAAGCAGCTGGTTATCAAGACCGGTTACTTCGAGGGCAAGGCACTGAACGCCAGCGAAGTTGCTGCCCTGGCAGCACTCGAGTCCCGCGAGCTGCAGCTCGCCAAGGTTGCAGGCATCCTCAAGGCTCCTGCTGCCGCCGCTGCACGCATCATCGACGCGCTGCGCCTCAAGCTTGAAGAAGAGAACGGTGCACCGGCCGAAGCCGAAGCGCCCGCCGCTGAAGAAGCCACGGCCGACGCTCCCGCTGAAGCTCCGGCTGACGCCGCCGCTGAGGCTCCGGCCGACGCTGCAGCCCCCGAAGAGAACTAACTCTCTAAACCAGACTCCGGTGTGAAGGCCAGCCCCCGGGCTGCCGAACACCACAACAGGAAGGACGCCACACCATGGCGAAGCTCACCAACGAAGAGCTCATTGAAGCTTTCAAGGAACTGACCATCATCGAACTCTCTGAGTTCGTCAAGCTCTTCGAAGAGACCTTCGAAGTTACCGCTGCCGCTGTTGCTGTTGCTGGCCCCGCTGCCGGCGCTGCTGCAGAAGAAGAGGAGAAGACGGCATTCGACGTCGTCCTCGAAGCTGCTGGCGACAAGAAGATCGCAGTGATCAAGGAAGTTCGCGCAATCACTTCCCTGGGCCTCAAGGAAGCCAAGGACCTGGTTGACAGCGCTCCGAAGGCTGTTCTCGAAGGTGTCACCAAGGAAGCTGCCGAGAAGGCTGTTGCACAGCTCGAAGAAGCCGGCGCACGCGTTACCCTCAAGTAACTCGCCGCTTCTGGAACCGTCCGGGAACCTCGCGTTCCCGTTCTGCTCCGGGAAACCCCGTCCACTCCGGTGGGCGGGGTTTCCTGCATTAACGGCACGACGTTCCGCCGGACGTGACCCCGAAACTGCAACGCGGGAAACAGCAACGCGGGGTCACTTCCCGCCCATCCCGCGCCTCGGGACGGGCCGGAAGTGACCCCGCGTTGTTTGTTAACCCGGCAAAGTTAACCCGGCCGGGTCACAAAGCGTCGGGGGCACAAGGCAGGGTCAGTTCGGTTCGGAGATGTCCGCGACGACGGCACCGAGGGCGGCGGTCAAATCGTCCGCGTCCACGAACGCGCTGTAGCCATGCTCGCCGGCCCCCATGGAAATCCGGCGGCCGGTGATGCTCCGGTCCGCGTAGACGGGCCAGGCCACGGTACTGCCGAGCGGGGTGATGGTGCCGCGCTCGTAACCCGTGGCCTCCAGGGCGACGTCCGCCGTCGGGAGGGAGAGCTTGTTGACGCCGAGCAACGCCCGGAGCTTCGGCCAGGAGATCTGCCGGTCGCCCGGGACGAGGGCAAACAGGAAACTCCCGTCCTTGTGCTTGACCACGAGCGACTTCACGATGTCCCCCGGCTTGATGCCCAGGATCTGCGCCGCCTCCTCGAGGCTGTTGGCCGCCATCCGCTCGACGAGCCGGACGCGGAGGCCCCGCGCGGCGGCGTCGGCCAGGAACCGCTCCCGGCCAGCGCCGTTGCCACCGGCGGACGCGACGCTGTCAGGCGCTGCAGGGTCCGTCACAGTGCTCAGTCGCGGAACAGCAGGAGGGCTTCGCCCTGGCCGCCGCCGCCGCACAGGGAGACGGCAGCCTTCCCGGTGCCGCGCCGCTTCAGCTCATGCGCCGCATGCAGGGCGAGCCGGGCGCCTGAGGCGCCGATCGGGTGGCCCAGGGCGATCGCGCCGCCGTGGAGGTTGCACTTCTCCAACGGGTAGTCGAGGTCCTTGAGGGACTGGACGGCCACGGAGCCGAAGGCCTCGTTGATCTCGATGAAATCCAGGTCCGCGGCGGACCAGCCGGCCTTGTGCAGGGCGTTCTGGATCGCGTTGGAGGGCTGGGAGTGCAGCGAGTTGTCCGGTCCGGCCACCTGCCCGGGCTTGCCCACGACGGCGAGGTATTCAAGGCCGTTGTCCTCTGCGAACTTCCGCGAGCAGAGCACCAGCGCGGAGGCGCCGTCGGACAGGGGAGAGGAGTTGCCGGCGGTGATGGTGCCGTCCGTGACGAACGCTGCCCGCAGGCCGGCCAGGGAGCCCACCGTGGTGTCCGGCCGGATGCCTTCGTCAGTGGCCAGGACGATCGGGTCGCCCTTGCGCTGCTTGACGCTGATCGGGGCGATCTCGCCGTCGAACACCCCGTCCTTGGCGGCGCGGGCGGCGCGCTGGTGGGACGCTGCCGCCACCTCGTCCTGGGACGTGCGGTCAATGCCCAGCGTGAGGTTCTTGCTCTCGGTGGACAATCCCATGGAATGCCCGTCGAAGGCGTCGGTCAGCCCGTCATGGGCTGCCACATCGAGCGCCTGGACGGTGCCGTAGGTCCAGCCCTGCCGGGAACCGGGGAGGATGTGCGGTGCACGGGTCATGGACTCCTGGCCGCCGGCGACGACGACCGTGGCGTCGCCGCTGCGGATCATCCGGGCGGCATCGATCACCGCGGTCAGCCCGGACAGGCAGACCTTGTTGATGGTGACAGTGGGGACGTTCCAGCCGATGCCGGCGCCGATGGCGCTCTGGCGGGCGGGGTTCTGGCCCGCGCCGGCCTGCAGCACCTGGCCCATGATCACCGAGTCAACCTGCTCGGCCTTCACTCCGCTGGCGGCCAGGGCCGCCCGGATGGCGTGGGCGCCGAGTTCCACCGCCGTGAAGCTGGCGAGCTGTCCGTTGAGGCGGCCCTGGGGAGTGCGGGCGGCGGCGAGGATGACAACATCATTGTTGTCTGCAGAGTTGCTCATGGTTATCTCTTCCGATCTTGAACGATGTACTGCAAGGTTATCGTGACCCCTGTCACGGAGCCATTTCGCGCCCGTGCGGCCTTCTGTCCCGGCCTTCTGTCTAGGCCCCGTATACCCCATCCGGGAGCCGGGCCCACTGCTTG
>CALMVY010000184.1 GCA_937873245.1 uncultured Arthrobacter sp.
GGACTACCGAGGAGGAACAACTGAAACAGCCCCGGCTGCAGCCTTGGAAGGTTGCAGCCGGGGCTGTTTGTGCTTGGAGGTTTCCGGTGGAATCAGGAAGCGCGGCGGGCGCGGGCAGCGCGGCGCTTCAGCGCCCGGCGCTCGTCTTCGCTCATGCCGCCCCAGACGCCGGCGTCCTGGCCGGACTCCAGGGCCCACTGCAGGCAGGTATCCACAACGGGGCACCGGCGGCAGACGCTCTTTGCTTCCTCGATCTGCAGGAGGGCAGGACCGGTGTTTCCTACGGGGAAGAAAAGCTCCGGGTCCTTGTCAAGGCACGCTGCGCGGTTACGCCAATCCATGCTGATCAGTCACTCCATTTCCTGGGCACTCGTTAAATGCCTTTGTGAAACTATTCACTAGAGGCTTCATAAGAAAGGGGCCCTCTGGGGCCCCCTCGGTCATCTGGTTTAAGCGTGTCATGTTAACGCTGTGTAAACAAGGGATAACCCGCTTCAATCTGCGTCGGGATCGTGAGCGATGCATCACATTCGCTGGCGGCGCCCTCACATCTAGACGACTATGTCCGGTACTGTGCCAGTGTGTCAAGAGCTTCTGAAAACCCCTCCGAACCTGCCGGGAACGGCGACGACGATCTTGCAGGTGTCCCTGCAGGCGACTCCGGCTCCGGCCATCCTGCGCGGCCTTCCGGCATCCTGGTGATTGCGATTATCGTGGCGCTTGAAGCGACGGCGCTGCTGGTGGCCGCCGTCTGGTACGGAAGCCAACTGCTGACCGGCGCCCCGGTGCTTTCCTTTTGGGGCGCGGTGTTCACGCTGGGGCTCCTCTTGGCCTTCTCCGCATGGCTCTTTGCGGTGGCCACCTTCCTGTTCCGTGGATACCGCTGGCCGCGCGCGGGCGCACTCGTGGCGCAGCTCTTCACACTCACCATCGGCTTTCCCACCATGACGGGCGGGTACCCTTGGGCGGGCCTGGCCATGCTCCTGCCGGCGGTGCTCGCCATCGTGCTGCTGTTTGACAAGCGTGTCATTGCGTTCGCTTCGCGTGCAGGCGGGGCGCCGCCTGCCCTGTAGCCAGGGCCTTACGGTGGTCCTTGGGCGCTGCGGTCTGCCGCAGGGTCGAACGCCAACTGCACCACCTGCGACCGGCCGTCTGAAATCACCACCGCGCGCCCCGGGGGAGGACTCTGCTCGAGGTCGAAACGAACGCCGAACAGTTCTCCGTCCAGCAGGCTCCGCGGGGCGATCAGGATGCCCCGGACCTGACCGGTCGCGTTCTGGACCAGGGGAACCCGTTGCCGGATGCCCGGACTGAAGCCGGCAGTGAGAACCACCCGCCAGCCGAGTCTGTTCAGCAGGATCAGCCGGCTGTTGGCTTCGGGCGACTGCAGATCCAGGTCGTCCACCAGGAGAATTGCAGCTGGGTCGACTGCGCCTGAGCAGGCGGCCTCGTGGACGCGCGCCCAGTACCGCTCCGGATCCGTCGCCACCGGGGCCCGAAACCAGCTGGCCCCGGGATTGAGGTCCGGCAGGGCAGACAGCAGCGAGGTCTTCCCGGACGCCTGGCCGCCGAGAACGGCAAGGACGTCGCCCTGGGACAGCTGGATGCCCGACGGGAGGAGCTCGTCGCCTCCGATGCCAAGGCACACGTGGCCGGGCGGGGGGAGGGCTGGCCGACGTGCGGGAGAGGACTTCAGCGGCCGTGACCAGCCTGGGAAAGGGCTCTACACGGAACGGCCTTGCCCTCAGGGTGACATCCCCGTCCCGGAACGCAGGGGAAGGAGGCCCGAAGAGCTGTCCCACATGACCCGCCGGCGACGAGGCGGGCGAGATCGGCCCAAAAACCACCACCCGGCCGGCACCGGCGTCGACGACAGGCAACCGGGGCCAGCCGAGCCGCCCCTCTTCCGTCGATCCGGCGGGCAGGAAGATCCGGTTGGGAACGGCAGCAAAGAACCGTGCCGTCACAAGCTCGCGTTCGCCTGCAACGAGCACGGTGATGCCCGCCCTAGCACCGTCGCGGACGAGGTCCTGGACGCGGTCGCGGATCTCGAGCAGCTGCTGGCCCGGCGTGCGGCCGTCGGGGCTCAGCGGTGCGATGCCGGCGGCCACCTGGTCCTTGAGGCCGGCGACGCGGACCTGGAAGAACTCGTCGAGGTTCTGGGAGAAGATGGCGAGGAACTTCGCCTTCTCGAGCAGCGGGACGAGCGGGTCGGCGGCCAGGGCCAGCACCCGCGCGTCGAAGTCGAGCCAGGACAGCTCGCGGTTCAGGAACCGTTCGCCGGGATCGACGTCGACCGAGCCCCCCTCGTGGTCCACGCTTCCAGCGTAGGGGGCTACTCCTCCTCGGGGATGCCGAGGTCCCACTCGAGCAGGAGGTTCTCCCGCTCGGCGTCGCGGGCGACCCGCTCGCGGTTGCGGCGGAACTGGGGGTCGTGGGGCGGCAGGAGCAGCAGCCGGGCGTTGACCCGCTGGCGGAAGTCCTCGATGAGACGCCCGTCACCGAAGTCCGACTGCACCTCCCAGTGCGGCGCGACGGGGCCGAGGTAGACGACACGAACGTGACCCCGAGGCGGGATCGGTGCTCCGGATTCGTCGACCATCTGGGACATCTACGCGCTCCTCAGCTGAAGGTAGGACCGGGAAAGCCTAGGCGAGCGAGGTGAGGCTCACTCCGCCGACTCGACCGATATCGGCTACCTGGAGTCGTTGCTCGCTTCCGGCTGCTACCTGTCGATGGACCGCTATCCGGGCGCGGCCGGCCGGCCGACCTGGCAGCAACGCAACGCCACGGTGCTGGCTCTGGTGCAGCGCGCCGGATGCGCCGTCCCACAGCACCGCGCTCCACCCGTTGTCGCTCGCGGACAGGCTCTCGCTACCGCTCGGCGGCCCGGTCGACGTCGCTCTGAGGGCGGGCGGCGCGCCGCCGCTCGCCGTGGGGCTCGACTGGCTGCTGCAGACGCCCGGCTCGGGCGCGCAGCTCGCGCTCGTCGCGCGGACGGCGTTTCCGCCGCCCGGAGCGCTTCGGCTCTGGCGCCCGCTCGCGCGACGCGGGACTGCCGGGCTCGCCGCCGCCTACGTGTCCCACCCGTTCTGGCTGGCACGCCATGCGGTACCGTCCGTGCTCGCTGTTCGCCGCGCCCGGAGATCGATGAGACGATGAACGAGACCAT
>CALMVY010000185.1 GCA_937873245.1 uncultured Arthrobacter sp.
GGGCGGTGGCGACGGGCTGCGGGCGGCCGGGGACGGCGACGGTGAAGGGGCCGCCGGCTTCGACGGCCGCCTGGACCGCGGCGGCGTCGTGGCCGCCCTCGAGGACCATGACCGTCGCCAGCGCGGCGTTTGCCACGTTGAAGCTTCCCGGCAGGCCGGTGTGGACGCGCAGTTCCGTGCCGCCGCTGTGGCGGAGGGTGAAGTCCGTGCCGAGTCCGCGCGGGGCCGGGTTGATGACCGTCCAGTCCGCCGCGGCCGGCGTCCCTGCCGCACCGCCGGCGGCGTGAGTGGCCAGCGTGGTGACCGGGATGCCGGCGGTGGCGGCCAGTGTCACGCCCCAGCCGTCGTCCACCGTCACGACGGCGCGGCGGGCCCGTTCGGGGGTGAAAAGCCGGGCTTTGGTCTGGAAGTACTCGTCCATGCTTCCGTGCAGGTCGAGGTGGTCCTGGGTCAGGTTGGTGAAGCCCGCGACGTCGAACACGACCCCGTCCACGCGGTGGAACGAGATGGCGTGCGAGGAGACCTCCATCGAGGCCGCGTCGAGGCCGCGCTCCCGCATCAGCGCCAGCAGGGCGTGGACGTCGGTGGATTCAGGGGTCGTGAGGACACTGGGAATAGGCGCACCGCCGGCCAGGATCTCGATGGTGCCGATCAGGCCTGTCTTCTGCCCGAGGGCCCGCAGCAGGGCGTTGATGAAGTACGTGGTGGTGGTCTTGCCGTTGGTGCCCGTGACGCCGAAAAGGGCCGGAGCCTGCGCACCCTGCGGCCGGCTCTGGTAGATCAGGGCCGACAGCCCGCCCACGAGGCTGCGGGGTTCCTCGGCCAGGAGCACCGGAACGGCAATGTCGTGCGAGAAAGCCAGCAGGCGCGCGCCGGCGTCGTCCGTCAGCACGGCCGCTGCTCCGGCCTCCACGGCCTCGGAGACGAAGTCGGCCCCGTGCCGGCTCGCCCCGGGCAGGGCGACGTACAGGTCGCCGGGAAGTACGGTGCGCGAATTCAGGGAGATCCCGGTGACCGGGACGGAGCCGGCAGCCCCGGGGACAACGACGCCGATCGACTCGCCGATGGTGGCCAGCGGCACTGCAGCCACCGCAGCGGGCCGGAAGCCCGAGGTGGATCCGGGACCGGACGGCGCGGCGGAAGCTCCGGTGGCATTCTGATCTGACAAGTGGATCTCCGTTGGTGGTGCTGGCGGATCTGGCGCTGCGCGCGGAGAAAGACTCCGGCCCGCAGGCTCATGTTCCCGGGACAAGTTCGTGGTGGACAGGCTGGTGCTGGTACAGGCTGGTGCTGGTACTGGCTGGTGCTGGTTCTCTCGGGTGCTACTTGGCGTACTGCGGCAGCCGGACAGGCTCGCCGGTGGACGGCGGGACGTTGTACGTCCGCAGCGCCTGGCTCAACACGGACCGGAAGACCGGTCCGTTCGAGATTCCGTAGATATCGCCTTTGGGCCGTTGCAGGACCACTTCAACAATAAACCGCGGATCGTCCATCGGCGCCATCCCCACCATCGACGCCGTGAAGCCGCAGAACCCGGCGGTGCCGTCGTCGCACGGCGATTGTGAGGTGCCGGTCTTCGCCCCGACCCGGTAGCCGTCCAGCCCGGCTTCCTTGATCTGGCCCTCCGTGACGGCGCTCTCGAGGATGTCCCGGACCTGCCGCGCCGTCTCCGGGGAAACGATCTGCCGCGGCTCCTTTGCCGGCACCTTCTCCTCTGTGCCGTCGGGGGTGATGTAGCTGTCGATGAGCCGCGGCTGGAGCATCACGCCGTTGTTGCCGATGCTTTGGAAGGCCCTGACGGTCTGGAGCGTGGATTGCGAGACGCCCTGGCCGAACAGCACGGTGTACTCCTGGCGGCCATCCCACTGCTCGTGGGGCGTCAGGATGCCCTTGGCTTCGGCGGGAAGGCCGATGGACGGCGCCTCCCCGATGCCGAACTTCTTCAGCCAGTCGTAGCGTTGCTCCTTGCTGAGCCGCTGGCCGGCCATGACCGTGCCGGTATTCATGGACCAGCCCAGGATGCCGGCCAGGGTCCGGTCCTCGGTGCCGTGGGCGAAGGAGTCGTTGAACGTCTGCCCGTCCACGGTGTACGACGACGGGATGGTGAACTTGTCCAGCGGGCTCGACTTGCCTTCCTCGATCAGGGCAGCGGCCGTGATCATTTTCTCCACCGAGCCGGGCTCGTAGGCGGCCGTCACGGCCCGGACACCGCGGTCCTGCGCATCGACCTTGCCCGGATCGTTGGGGTCCGGGGCGTTGGTGTCCGCCATGGCGAGGATGTCGCCGGTCTTGATGTCCTGGACGATGACGACGCCCCACTCGGCGCTGAGTTTGTCCCGCTGGCTTTGGATGGCCTGCTGGGCGAAGTACTGGAGGTCAGAGTTCAGGGTCAGCTTGATGTCCTTGCCGTTCACGGCGGGGGTCAGCTGGTCCACGCCGACCGGGATGCGGAGCCCGTCGGCACCGATCTCGAAGAGCCGCTTGCCGGGGGTGCCTTTCAGGATCTCGTCCTGCGTCTGCTCGAGGCCGGCCTGGCCGGTGGTGCCGTCCTTCAGGAAGCCCACGATCCCGCCGGCCACCGAGCCGTTGGGGTACACCCGTTTGCTGGTGCCCACCGTGACGATGCCCGGGATCTGCAGTTTGGAGATGCGGTCCTCAACGTCGGGCTTAATGTCCTTGGCCACGATGTAGTAGGGCTGGTCCCCGGTGAGGGCATCCTTGAGCCGGGACTGCTCCATGCCCAGCAGGATGGCAAGCTCGGAGATGCCCTGGTCCCGGGACACCTTGACGAGTTCTTCCGTGTCCTCGTCGAAACGGCGGAACGTCTCCGTCTTCGTGTTGACTCTCTGGTCAACGACGACGTTGTAGCGGATCACGCTGCTGGCCAGGACAGTGCCGTTGGCATCCAGGATGCTGCCGCGCTCGGCCGGAAGTTCGGTCGGTGTGAGCCTGTTTTGGAGGGCGGCCTCGGCCATGCCCCCGACGTCGAGGCCCTGGACGAGGAAGAGCTTCCCGCCGACGACCAGAAGGAGTGTCAGCATGACGCCAAGGCCCAGGCGCAGCCGCCGCGTCGCGCTCGGCGCTTTCGCCTTGCGTGCCTTGCCGGTGTTTTGCGCCACGATGTTTCCTTGCTGCTTGCCTGGCTGGTGGTCCGTCCTGCTTACTGTCCCGGGACCTTCTGGGCGGGGGCGGGAACGGAGCCTCCGTGGAGTTCGACGGCGGGTGCGGCGGGGGCAGGCGCAGCCGGGACCGGTACGGCGTCGGCTGCCGGTTCCGCGGCGGCCGCCGCCGCGGCTGCAGCAGCAGCGGCCGGGGTGGCGGCTTGGTCGCCAGCGGCCGGTTTGCGGTTTGCGAGCGGCTCATTGACGGTGGCGGGCGGAACAACGGTGAGCTGGCCGGCGACGGCCGGAGCGGCGATGATGGCTCCGGGGGCGTCGCCCTTCACCGCGGGCTTGGCTTTGCCCGTGACGGTCAGGGTGGAGAGATCGATCTGGCCTTTGCCGGTGGACGTGACCATGCCCAGTTCGGTGGCCTTCGCCGCCAGGTTCTGCGGGGCGTTGAAGTGCTGCACCTGCTGGGTCAGGTCCTGGTTCTGCTTCGTCAGGGTGGACTGCTCGCTCCGCAGCTGCACCAGCTGGTACTGCGCGGTCGAAACGGAGATGTTCAGGACCAGCACGGCCATGAGGGCAACGGCGAGGATGCCGAAGCACAGTACGACGAACGGGGCGCGCCGTTTCCGGGGCGCCGACTGGACCAAAGAGAGCGGAGTGCGCGCTTTCCGGGAGGGACCGGTACCGGGGGTAATCCCGGGAAGGGCTCGGGCCGTCGCGCCTGTGGCAACGGGGAATCTGCTGACAGCGGCGGTGCTCATACGGCCCTCCTGGCTTTGATGCGTTCCACGGCGCGGAGCCTGGCGGAAGCAGCGCGTGGATTCTCGGCGATTTCGGCGGCGGTGGGCACTTCGGTGCCCTTCGTCAGGGTTTTCAGTTCTGCCTTGTGTTCCTCCAGCTCGACGGGGAAGCCGAGAGGCGCGGAGGATTTGGATCCGGCCTGGAAGAAGCCCTTGACGATCTTGTCTTCCAGCGAGTGGTAGGACATCACGACGACGCGGCCGCCGACGGCGATCGCGTCGATGGCTGCGGGGATGGCGCGCTCCAGGACATCGAGTTCCTCGTTGACCTCGATCCGGAGTGCCTGGAAGGTCCGTTTTGCCGGATGTCCACCGGACTTCGCGGCGCCGGCGGGAACCACCCCACGGATCTGCTCGACGAGTTCCCCCGTCGTGGTGAAGGGCTTCGCTGCGCGGGCGGTGACGATCCGGTTGGCGATGCGGCCGGCGCACTTCTCTTCGCCCCACTC
>CALMVY010000186.1 GCA_937873245.1 uncultured Arthrobacter sp.
GATCGTCCCCACCCTGATCAACATCGCCACGTTCCCCGGCATCGCCGCGCAGGCCGAGGGGAAGTTCCCGCGCTATGCGGCTCATATGCGCTCGCTGTGGGAGCGCCGGGCAGAACGCGTCCGGGAAGCCTACGAAGCCGGCGTCACCATCTACGCCGGCACGGACGCCGGCAGCGTCATCAGACACGGGCGCATCGTCGACGAACTCCAGGCGCTCCATGCCGCCGGACTCCCGGCGGCGGCAGCGCTCGACGCCGGCGCCTGGGCCGCGCGGGACTGGCTGGGGGCGGACGGCATCACCGGCGGCGCCAGCGCCGACGTCCTGGTCTGCGCCGAGGACCCGCGCCGGAACCTGGCCACCCTGCAGGACCTCAAAAACATCGTGCTGCGCGGTCGGGTAGTCCGCTAAGAACCGCCTGCTCCATTAGGAATAAATTGAAGCTTCAAGTAATTTATACCTATGAAGGGTCATCGACGGACGGTGGCCGCCGAAGCATCGGAGCGATGAAATGACCGCAGAAGCCAGCACCCAGGACCTCCTTCCCGCCGACCTCACCATGGGCACCGTGATGCTCAAGGTCGGCGACATGACGGTGATGACCGACTACTACCAGCGCGCCCTCGGCCTCGACATCGTTGCCGAGCAGGACGGCGGGCTCTACCTCGGACGCAGGCGGAAGCCGCTGGTGCACCTGGCGCCGGCCCCCGGGCTGGACCTGCCCTCCCGCGGAGAGGCCGGACTCTTCCACACCGCCCTGTTGTTCGAGGACCAGCCGTCCCTCGCCGCGACCGTCGCGTCTGCCGCGCAGTTCGAGCCGCAGTCCTTCACCGGCAGCGCCGACCACCTCGTCAGCGAGGCCTTCTATTTCAATGACCCCGAGGGTAACGGCATCGAGCTCTACTGGGACCGGCCCCGCGATGCCTGGTCCTGGGATGGCAAGAATGTCGTGATGGACAGCCTCGCCCTGCCCCCGCAGCGCTACCTCGAGCAGCACCTCACCGAAGCCTCGCTTGCAGGCCAGCGCGAGACGGATGCCGGCGTCGGGCACGTCCACCTGCAAGTCGGCGACGTGCAGTCCGCCCACGACTTTTACGTCGGCACGCTCGGCTTCGAAAAGACCGCCGGCTGGCACGGCCAGGCGCTCTTCGTCTCGGCCGGCGGCTACCACCACCACATGGCCATGAACGTCTGGAACAGCCGGGGCGCCGGCCCCCGCCGCGACACCCTGGGCCTCGGCGAAGTGCTGATCGAAGTGCCGTCCGGTGACGACGTCGGCGCGCTCGCCGACCGACTCAAGACCGCCGGGGTCCAGTCCCACCACACCGGCGCCGAACTGCGCTTCGAGGACCCGTGGCGCAACCGGATCCGCGTCGCCGTCCGCTGAGTGCGCGTCGGGCCCTCGTTGCGGCGCCGGGTTGCTGCACGTGCAGTGCTGGACTTTGTCGTCCTGGCTTCAGGGACATGTCCAATGCAGGCGGCAGCGAATGAACATAGTGGCCCTATGTCCATTGCTGCAGGCAAGGAGAGGGCATGTCCACCCGGTCGGGGCGAGTGAGGCAGGGTGCCGCCCAGATTGGCGGAGGGCACATCCAACCTTCGCTGCCACATGCGCGGGGCATGTCCACTCTTCGCTGGGAGTAGCGCGGGAGCATGTCCAGTTTTCGCAGACAGGACCGCGGGGCATGTCCAATGGTTGCGGCCTGGAGTGGGCACAGTGGCCTTATGTCCGTTGGCCGCGGCAAGGGGAGGGCATGTCCCGTCCGGGCGCCGGTCCAGGCTGAAGCGGCTAGGCTGAAGCGACGCCAAAAACAGCGGACCAGCGCCGCCGAACAGCTAAGGACGAGTTCCATGGGATTCACCGAAGTCTTTGTCTCCACCCACGACGAAGCCCTCAAGCGTGCCACCGCCCTCGAGAGCGGGGCTGCCACTGCCCCCGGGGCCGTCCGCATTCCGGACATCACCGATTTCGAAGTCGAGCGCCTGGGCGACCTGGCCGGCACGGCCGTCCACGCCTCCGGCGCCGACTACGAGCTCGCCATGGTGGATGTGGCCAGCGACTCCCTGCTTGGCGTCCCGGCGGCGATGGTCCGCGCCCTGGCCGAGCTGCTCACCTATGAGACCGAGGGCGAGGAAGTCGTCCTGGACGACGTCGCCGAATCCTGGGCCGCCGAGGAGGACATGCCCTTCGGTGCGGAGCAGGCCGCCCGCTACGTCCGGCAGCTCGCCGAACTGGCAACCGCCGTCGATCCGGCCAGCAAAACCGGCCTCTACGTCTGGACTTCCTGACGCGCCAGGGGCGTCGGCGGGCCACGAAATGGGCCGCTTGCGGGTGTCAAGTCGAAATCCCGCCGCTGATCTGGCACAATAAACAGGTACTCGATCTGCGTGGCCCCTCTCTCCGCGTCCGGATCTTGTCCTTTTAGAACCCCCTAGTATGGCCCGCCCCACGGGTGCAGAACGCCGGGCTCGACCCCGTTTCAGAAACAGGAGTGACCACAAAAGTGGCCGTAAAGATTCGCCTTAAGCGCTTCGGCAAGATGCGCGCACCGTACTACCGTATCGTCGTCATGGACGCACGCTCCAAGCGTGATGGCCGTGCCATCGAAGAGATCGGCAAGTACCACCCGACCGAAGAGCCCTCGTACATCGAGGTCGACACGGACCGTGCCCAGTACTGGCTCGGCGTCGGCGCACAGCCGTCCGAGCAGGTCGCCGCGATCCTCAAGATCACCGGTGACTGGCAGAAGTTCAAGGGTCTCCCGGGCCAGGAGGGCACCCTGAAGACCAAGGCTCCCAAGGCTGCCTTCGTTACCCCGGAAAAGGGTTCCGTGATCATCCCGGAAGCCATCACCAAGAAGGCCAAGAAGGACGACGCAGCCGAGGCTCCCGCCGACGCCGAAGCAGAGACCACCGAGGCCGAGTAAATTGCTGGCCGAAGCGCTCGAACACCTCGTCCGCGGGATCGTTGACAGTCCTGAGGATGTCAAGGTCAGTGCGAAGAACAACCGCCGCGGGGACACCCTCGAGGTGCGCGTTCATCAGGACGACCTCGGACGGGTAATCGGCCGCCAGGGCCGCACCGCACGCGCATTGCGCACTGTGGTGGCAGCACTGGCGGACGGCGAGCCGGTCAGGGTCGACGTCGTCGACACCGACCGCCGCCGGTAACGCTTTCAGCAACACTTGTCTTGAGTCCGGCCCCTTCACCAGATAATGGTGGAGGGGCCGGACTGTTTTTACCGGATTCCCCGTCTTCACCAGCAGACCCACAGACTCACCAACCCCGAACAGAGGAACAGATGCAGCTTCAGGTGGCACGAATCGGCAAGCCCCACGGCATCCGCGGCGAAGTAACCGTCCAAGTGCTCACCGATGCTCCCGGCGACCGCTTCGTCCCCGGCACCCAGTTCGTCGTGGAGCCGGCCTCGGCCGGCCCGCTGACCGTGGAGAGCGCCCGCTGGAACAAGGACATCCTGCTGCTTGCCTTCGAGGAGATCCAGACCCGCAACGAGGCCGAGACCCTCCGCGGCGCCAAGCTGTTCATCGAAACCGAAGAACTCGACGACGATGACGACGACGAGGGCTGGTACGAGCACGAGCTCGAGGGGCTGGAAGTCCGCGTCGGCGGCCAGGTAATGGGCAAGGTTTCCGGACTCCACACCCTCCCGGTCCAGGACCTGCTGGTGGTCACCGCGACGGACGGCAAGGAAGTCCTGATCCCCTTCGTGGAGCAGATCGTCCCCGAGGTCAACGTCGGCGAGGGCTACGTTGTGGTCACCCCGCCGCCGGGTCTCTTTGAGGTCAACGCCGAGGATGAGGCCAAGGCCGGCGACGCGGAGGGGTCCTCCGCCGCAGGCGCCTCCGAAGGACGGGCCGATGCCGGAGACAACGCCTAAATGAGGATCGACGTCGTCAGCATCTTCCCCGAGTACCTGGCCCCGCTGGAACTTTCGCTGATCGGCAAGGCGCGCCAGGACGGCCTGCTGGAGCTGAACGTCCACGACCTCCGGGACTTCACCACGGACCGCCACCGGACCGTGGATGACACTCCCTACGGCGGGGGCGCCGGCATGGTCATGAAGCCCGAGCCCTGGGCCCAGGCGCTGGCCGCCGTCGCCGCAGCCGGGCCGGCAGCTGCCGGGGCAGAACCTGGCGCGCCAGAACCTGCCGGTGCGGACGCCGGGAAGCCGGTCCTGATCGTGCCGTCACCGGCGGGGGAGCGGTTCACCCAGGCCACGGCCCATGAACTGGCCGGTGAAGACCGGCTGGTGTTCGCCTGCGGACGCTACGAGGGCATTGACGAGCGTGTGATGGAATGGGCCGCCGAGCACTTCACCGTGCGGCCCATGAGCCTCGGCGACTATGTCCTCAACGGCGGCGAAGTGGCCGTGCTGGCCATGGTGGAGGCCACCGGGCGGCTGCTGCCCGGCGTCGTGGGCAACCCCGAATCCCTCGTGGAGGAGTCCCACTCGGACGGGCTGCTCGAGTACCCCGTCTACACCAAACCCTCCAGCTGGCGGGACCGCGACGTGCCGGCGGTGCTGCTCAGCGGCAACCACGGCAAGATCGCCCAGTGGCGCCGGCACGAGCAGTACCGGCGCACCGCCGAGCGCCGACCGGACCTCCTCGTGGAGTTCGACGCCGCCAAGCTGCCCCGCGCGGACCGCACCGCCTTCGCGGATCTCGGGTACGACGTCGTCGACGGGCGCCTCGAGCGCCGCGCCGACGCCGGCGGGGATTCCGGCTGACCGGATTGGCTGGAATGCCCCGGGTGTGGCAAAATTAGTCCTTGTGCCTGCTGGGTGCGAACCTGCCACAGGGGGAGCGTCACCAACAGCGCGGCACCCCGGCCCCGCCAAGTCCTGGCGGAGCCGGAATCACAAATTTTCGGCGGGAATTTCCGGACCGCATCCGCGCCCGGGCTTGGCCGCCGTGACCCAACGTGAAGGACCTGTGGCGTTCACCAGGAGTGGATCAATGCATATCCTCGATTCCGTAGACGCAGCCTCGCTGCGCACCGATGTTCCCGTCTTCCGCGCGGGTGACACCCTCAAGGTTCACGTGAACATCATCGAAGGCAAGAACTCCCGTGTCCAGGTGTTCCAGGGCTTCGTCCTGGGCCGCCACGGCGATGGCCTGCGCGAAACCTTCACCATCCGCAAGGTCTCCTTCGGCGTTGGCGTGGAGCGTACCTTCCCGGTGCACTCCCCGATCATCGACAAGATCGAGCTCGTCTCCAAGGGTGACGTGCGCCGCGCCAAGCTTTACTACATGCGCAACCTGCGTGGTAAGGCCGCGAAGATCAAGGAAAAGCGCGACTTCCAGACCGCAAAGTAAGTCTTTTTCAGACTTCAACCGCAGACTTCCACCGGAGTCTTCCACCGCGGGTCCACGGACCGTGTCCGGCCGGCGCCGGAGCATCCGCAACAGCGCTGTTCACTTCAGAAAAGCGTTAGAGGATACGGATCATGGAACACACAAAACGCCAGCCCAGGAAACTCGGCTGGCGTTTTGTGTTACTGGCCGTCGTGCTGGCCGTCCTCATCAGCGGACTGGTCCGCTCGCTGTGGCTCGATGTCTACTACATCCCTTCCGCCTCGATGGAGCCGCTCTTCCAGGAAGGCGACAGGATCATCGTGTCGCGGACGGACTTCCGGTCCGAACCGGTGGGCCGCGGCGACATTGTCGTCTTCGACGGCCGGGGCTCCTTCGCCCCGCTGAACAGCGGCAGCGGCCCGGTGCTGGACTTTCTCGGCGGCGTCGGGCATTGGGTCGGCCTCTCCGGCGGCGACAACACCTACATCAAAAGGGTCATCGGGCTCCCGGGAGACCACGTGATGTGCTGTGATGCCGGCGGCAACCTCACAGTGAACGGCCAGCAAGTCGCGGAACCATATCTTTACGAGGGCGACGCCCCGAGCCAGCTGAAGTTCAACGTGATCGTTCCCCCCGGCCGGCTCTGGCTGATGGGGGACTACCGCTCACAGTCGGCCGATTCCCGCAGCCTCCTGGGCGCCCCCGGCGGCGGCATGGTGCCGCTGGACAGGGTGATCGGCAGGCCCGTACAGATCATCTGGCCGCTTGATAGATTTACAGCAGTGGCACGGCCCCCCGAAGCCACCAACACGACAGAGAAGAACGGACAGTAAATGCCCGAGACCGGACCCCGGACTCCTGATCCGCGGGGGCAGGACCAGCCCCGGGTAACCTCCTCAGCGATCCCCGCCCCGGAGCACCCTTACGCTGCTGCCGAACCTTCGGCGGCCGCCGGTGCCCCCGACCTTTCAGACGCCCCGGGGCAGGCCACGCCGCCCCGGGATGCTCCGGCGGCAGGCGGGCCCGCCCACGCGGGAGCGTCGTCGAGGCGTGCACGCCGGGCCAAAGCCCGGGAGGGCCACAGCCCGATGTTCCTCTGGGCGAAGGAAATAGCGACAGTGGTCCTCGTCGCCATCGTTCTGTCCTTCCTGATCAAGACCTTCCTTTTCCGGGCCTTCTACATCCCGTCCGAATCCATGGTCAACACCCTCGACGTGAACGACAGGATCTTCGTGAACCTGCTGGTTCCGGAGCCCTTCGCCCTGGAGCGCGGCGACGTCGTTGTGTTCAGGGACTCCCAAGGGTGGCTTGCTCCGGCGGCGGAGAAGGAGACCGGCCCCTTCACGTGGGTGCAGGACGGCCTGACATTTATTGGCCTGCTGCCGGACAACTCGGAGCAGCATCTGGTCAAACGCGTCATCGGACTGCCGGGGGATCGTGTGGCCTGCTGCGACGCGGGCGGCCGGGTTATGGTCAACGGCGCTCCGCTGGACGAGCCCTACATCAACCCCACCGAAGTGCCCCAGGTCCGCGCTTTCGACGTCGTGGTCCCCGAAGGCAAGGTCTGGGTGATGGGCGACAACCGGAACCACTCCGCCGATTCGCGCGCCCACACGGACAGCAACGGCGGTTTCGTGGACGTCGCCGACATCCAAGGCAAGGCCGCCGTCATTGCCTGGCCACTGAACCGCATCACCGCCCTGGACAACTACCCCGACGTCTTCCGCGACGTGCCCGCCCCGGCCGGAAAGTAGCGGCTAACCGTCATGTCTGAAGCCCCCACCCTCGACTACGAGCGCCGCTTCCGCGGCTCCGGCGCCCGGCTTCTCGCCGGCATCGACGAGGTGGGCCGCGGCGCCCTCGCCGGGCCTGTCAGTGTGGGAATCGCTGTCGTGGACCTGCGCGAGCAGCAACTGCTCGCCGATGTGCGGGACAGCAAGCTGCTCAAGGTGGCGGACCGCGAACGGCTGGTGCCGCTGGTCCGGAACTGGAGTGTGGCTTCCGCCGTCGGGCACGCCTCGGCGAATGAGATCGACGCTCTCGGCATTGTCGCCGCCCTCCGGCTCGCCGGCACCCGCGCCTGGCTCGCGGTCCTGGCCGCCGGGGTGATCCCGGACGTGGTACTCCTGGACGGCAGCCACAACTGGCTCTCGCCCGAGACGCAGCCCTCCCTGTTCGACGACGGCCCGGCGGAGCCCGGCTGCGACGCGCCGGTGCACACGCTGGTCAAGGCGGACATGCAGTGCCTGAGCGTCGCCGCGGCGTCCATCCTGGCCAAGGTGGAACGCGACGGCATGATGCGCGCGCTGCACAGCGAATACCCCGCCTACGGCTGGGACGTCAACAAGGGCTACGGCACCGCGACGCACAAGGACGCCCTCCGCGCCGCCGGCCCCACGCCGTACCACCGCGTGAGCTGGCAGCTGCTCGCAGACTGAGGCCACGGCCGCACGCGGCCGCCCTTCGGCCAGTGCGGGGCGCCGCGGGACGGGCCGTGGCGCACAGGCGGCGCGCAATGGTGCAAGATGGAACCATGAGTGCCGAGGACCTTGAAAACTATGAAACCGACATGGAGCTGCAGCTCTACCGCGAATACCGCGACGTCGTCGGGCTGTTCAGCTACGTGGTCGAGACCGAACGGCGTTTCTACCTGGCCAACCACGTCGACCTGCAGGCGCGCAGCGCCGACGGCGAGGTCTACTTCGACCTGACACTGCAGGACGCCTGGGTGTGGGACGTCTACCGCTCCGCCCGCTTCGTCAAGAGCGTCCGCGTGATCACCTTCAAGGACGTCAACGTCGAGGAACTCCCGCGCAGCGAGGAACTCGCCCTGCCCAAGGTGGAGGGCCTGGGTAACTGATTCTTGCCGGCAGCCGGGGGAACTGCTGCCCACTCTTCCTCCACAGCACCATCCTTGAGCATGCTTTCCACATAGCGTCCTGACCCTCTGGGTTGCCCTGCTGTGGCGGCGCACGCTGGTCCCATGAGAGCAAAGGACGTGTTGGGCAGGCGCGGGGAGGAACTCGCCGCAGGATACCTCGAAGCACAGGGCATGCGGATCGTGGACCGCAACTGGCGCTGTTCCGAGGGTGAAATCGACATTGTGGCGCTCGACGGCGACGCGCTGGTCATCGCCGAGGTGAAGACACGCACGTCCCTCGCCTACGGTCATCCCTTCGAGGCCGTGGGCCGGGACAAACTCGCCCGGCTGCACCGGCTGGCGTCGGCCTGGTGCCGCGACCATGAACTCCGCATGCCGCTGCGCCGCGTCGATGTGATCGCCGTGCTCGACGACGGCATCGGCGAGCCCGCCGTGGAGCACCTCAAGGGTGTGGGGTAGGTGGCGCTCGGCCGGACTTACTCGGTGGCCCTCGTGGGCCTGAACGGCTACATCGTGGAAGTGGAGGCCGACATCGGCCAGACGCTCCCGGCGTTCATCATTCTGGGACTGCCCGACGCCTCGCTCAACGAGGCCAAGGAACGGATCCGCTCGGCCGCCCAGAACTCCGGCATTCCACTGAGCCGACGCAAAATCACAGCCAACCTCATCCCCGCGTCGCTGCCCAAGCGAGGCTCCGGCTTCGATCTTGCCATCGCGATGGCCGCCCTGCTGGCCTCGAACGATATCCGGTCCACCGCCCGGACCGTGTTCATCGCCGAACTGGGACTGGACGGCAGGCTGCGACCGGTCCGCGGGGTCCTTCCCGCCGTTATGGCCGCGGTACGGGCAGGCTACTCCGACATCGTGGTGGCGCAGGCAAACGCCGCCGAGGCCGAACTCGTGCCCGGCGCGCGCGTAAAGGGCTACGCCACCCTGGCCCGGCTGGCATTCGATTTCGGCGCGGACCCGCAGGACCTGGCCCTCGGCTTCGAACCCCAGCTTGAAGATGGTGTACCGGAATCCGGAGCCGCGGCCCTGTCCGTCGCGCCGCCGGACATGCGTGATGTCTCCGGACAATGTGACGCGCGGAGGGCGCTGGAAGTCGCCGCGGCGGGCGCCCACCACCTGCTGCTGACGGGACCCCCAGGTCCATGTCCTTAACCGAGTATGCGTGGAAGCATACGAGCGGTGACTGACTTGCCGCCAAACATGCGCGCGACATTCATCGCGGAAGAGCGCCTGCCCTAGCCGGCCGAGCTGCTGCCCGGGCTCGCCGTGGGCGACGTGCAAGCGGTGAGCGAGGACCTCCATCAGCCCTGGCCCTCGGCCCGTTCTTCCGCACGCCTGCATCGACCCCGGCTGCCTCTAGGACGACTGGGCCTCCAAGGAGCGAAGGTCTTCGCCCCCACGTGTCAGGTTGAGTTCTAGGACTCACTCGTGAACTTGTCAGGAAAGAAAGAAATGGACTCTATTGTGACAGGACGCGGTTGGGCCTTGACGTCAGGTTGGGGTACTTCATTTTCAGCACGTCTGCCGTTGTGGAGTTGGCGCTAGTAGCGTTGCTCTGGGACGTCGGACTTGTCAGGCGAGGGAGAGGAAGAGCTTCTCCAGCTCTTTTTTGTCCATGGTGGTGTCTTCGCGGACGATGCATTGCTCCAGGCCGGTGGCGATAATGGCAAACCCGGCCCTGTCCAGGGCCTTCGACACGGCAGCGAGCTGGGTGACGATGTCCTTGCAGTCCTTGCCTTCCTCGAGCATGCGGGTCACAGCAGCTAGCTGTCCCTGGGCGCGCTTGAGGCGGTTGACCACGGGGGTCAGTTCAGTGGGGTCGAGTTGCATCTAGTCTCCAAAAAGCGGGAATGGCTTGACTTCAACTATACCCCCTAGGGTGTTTTGGGTACCCCCCGGGGTATCTGCAATACT
>CALMVY010000187.1 GCA_937873245.1 uncultured Arthrobacter sp.
GTCCTGCGGTGCAGCGCCAAATGGATCAGTTCGTCGATCAGTTCGGCGTAGCCCAGTCCGGAGGCCTTCCACATCTGCGGGTACATGCTCTTCGGCGTGAACCCGGGCATGGTGTTGATCTCGTTGATGATGAGTTCGCCCTCGGGCGTGTAGAAGAAGTCGACGCGGCTCAGTCCTTCGGCCCCGACGGCGTCGAACGCGACGGCGGCCAGCTCGCGGACCCGGGCGATGGCCTCGTCCGGGAGGTCGGCCGGGCAGCTGAGGTCCGCGGCATCGTCCACGTATTTGGCATTAAAGTCGTAGAACTCGTGCCCCCCGCCGGCCACAGAAATCTCGCCCGGCATGGACGTCCGGGGAGCGTCGGTCCCCCGGCCTTCCAGCACGGCGCACTCAATTTCGCGGCCCACGATGCCGGCCTCGATCACAAGCTTCGGGTCATGCTCCCGGGCGGCCTCGATCGCGGCGTCGAGCCCCTCGAGGGAGTCCACCTTGGAGATGCCCATGGAGGACCCGGCTCGCGCGGGCTTGACGAAGACCGGGAAGCCGAGCTGGTCCACGCGCTTGCGGACGGTCTCGGGGTCATTGCGCCACTGCCGGTCGGTGACGGCAATGTACGGCCCCACCCGGAGCCCGGCGGATTCGAACACCACTTTCATGAAGTGCTTGTCCATGCCGACGGCGGACGCCAGCACACCGGCGCCCACATAGCGGGTGTCGGACAGTTCCAGGAAGCCCTGGATGGTGCCGTCCTCGCCAAACGGGCCGTGCAAAAGCGGGAACACGACGTCGACGGCGCCGAGTTCCTGCGGGACCTCGTTCGGGGAGGCCACGATCAGCTGGTGTTCGCCGCCGATTTCGGTCAGCGCCACGGTCTGGGCCGAGGACGCGACCTCGGGCAGGGATGATGCCGAGAGCGACCAGTCATGCGTGTCGCCGGAAGCCAGCACCCACTGGCCGGTCTTGGCGATCCCGATCGGGATGACCTCGTACTTCGTCTGGTCGATGGCGCCGAGGACCCCGGCCGCCGTCACGCAGCTGACCGCGTGTTCGCTGGAACGGCCGCCAAACAGCACCGCCACGCGGGGCCGGGCGGTGTGGCCTTCTGTGTTCACGTTTTCTTCAGACACGCTCAGTAATCGCCTTCAGGTTTCAGGTCCCGGGACAGCAGCAGCGGCCCCAGTTCGTCGACGGACAGCTTTCCGGCCAGCACGGCGACCACCGCCGCGGTGATGGGCATTTCGACGCTTAGCTTACCGGCCAGCTCATGGACGGCCTGGGCGGACTTGATCCCCTCGGCCGTCTGCGTCATTTCCGCCGTAACTTGGTTCAGGGTCAGGCCCTTGCCCAGCAGCCGTCCGGCGGTGTGGTTCCGGGACAGCGGCGAGGAACAGGTCGCCACGAGGTCGCCAAGGCCGGCCAGCCCGGCCATCGTCTGCACTTCCCCGCCCAGGGCGAGCGAGAGCCGCGAGGTCTCCGCGAGACCCCGCGTGATGACGGAGGCCTTCGTGTTGTCACCCATCCGCTTGCCTTCACAGATGCCGACGGCCAGCGCGATGATGTTCTTGACGATCCCGCCGATCTCGACGCCGACGACGTCGCCCGTTGTGTACGGGCGGAAGTATGGGGCGGTGCAGCTGCGCGCGATCCAGCCGGCCGCGATCGGGTCGGAGCAGGCCACGACGGAGGCGGTGGGCTCCTCCCGGGCGATTTCCATGGCCAGGTTGGGTCCGGAGACCACGGCGATCCGGCTGGCGGGAACGCCGAGCTCCTC
This sequence comes from uncultured Arthrobacter sp., assembly GCA_937873245.1. GTDB lineage: Bacteria > Actinomycetota > Actinomycetes > Actinomycetales > Micrococcaceae > Arthrobacter. The sequence continues at coordinate 1,772 of CALMVY010000187.1, forward strand.
GGAGATGACTTCGCTCATCCGGGCGTCGGAGTGCAGCTCGAGTCCCTTCATCAGGGAAACCACCAGGGATCCGGGCTCCACGAGGTGCTTCCATTCGCGCAGCTGCGGCCTCAAGGTCTGGGCCGGAACGGCCAGAACCACCAGCTGGGCGCCGGCAAGGACTTCGGCGACGTCGGTCGAGGCGGTGATACTGGGCGGAAGGGCGATGTCCTTGAGGTACTGCTCGTTCCGGTGCTTGAGGTTGATCTGGTCGACAACTTCGCCCCGCCGGCCCCAGAGCCGGATGTCGCGCTCGACACCGGAGGCCGTGGCGGCGTCGGCGAGGATCTTCGCGAAGGTGGTCCCCCAGGATCCTGCCCCGAGGACGGCCACCGACGTGGCGGAGCCCGTCCCGCCGAAGTCCGCCGTCATTTGGCGCCGTCCGCGCCGGTGGCTGTCCCGGCGTCGGCGGATCCCGCGTCGGGCGTCCCGCCCGTGGCGCCGCCGGCAGAACCGCCGGTTTTGCCGCCCTGGTCGGTGAAGCGGCCATGCGTGGACTGGTTGTGGGCCGCCGGGTCCCAGCGGACCAGCGGAGGCTGTCCGCCGCGGAGCGTGGCCAGGAGCTCGGTGATGGCCTCCATGATCACGTTGGTGGCCTCGGTGAGGGTGGCTTTGTCCAGTGGGCGTCCGGCGAACGCGCTGAGGTCCACGGGATCGCCGACCACCAGGCGCGAGGTCTTCCGGGGAAAGAGGTACATCCGTTTGGCGTAGCGGGGCAGGAGTTCGTGGGCTCCCCAGTGCGCTATCGGCACCACGGGGATACCGCTCTCAAGCGCCATCCGGGCGGCACCGGTGTGGCCCTTCATTGGCCACAGCTCGGGATCACGGGTCAGCGTGCCCTCGGGGTAGATGATGATGGCGCCGCCTTCGTCCACCACTTCCTTGGCAATCTGCAGCGAGCGGTTGGCGCCCGCCGACGAGCGTTCCACCGGGATTTGCTTGGTGGCGCGCAGCACGAATCCCAGCACGGGCACCTTGAACAGTCCGGCCTTGGCCAGGAAGCGCGGCATCCGGTTCTGGTTGTAGAGCATGTGCGCCACAACCAAGGGGTCGATTTCGGTGCAGTGGTTGGGTGCTGCGATGAAGCCGCCGGGGGGAAGCTTCTCCAGGCCGAGCCACTGCTTCCGCATCAGGACGTTCATGACCGGCCGGACGATCCCGGCAACAACGACAAAAGTGATGTGGCTCTTGGCCGTTTCCTTCACGTGGTCCCCGCTACTCGGCTGTGGTGATGTCGAAATCGGCGCCCAGGCCCGCGAGCTTTTCCGTGAAGCGCTCGTAGCCGCGGTTGATGATGTCGATCCCGGTGACCCTTGAGGTGCCGTTGGCGGCCAGTGCGGCGATCAGGTGGCTGAACCCGCCGCGCAGATCCGGCACGTCGATATCCGTGCCGGTCAGCTGGGTGGGGCCGGAGATCACGGCTGAATGCAGGAAGTTGCGCTGGCCGAACCGGCACGGCACGCTGCCGAGGCATTCGCGGTGGACCTGGATGTTGGCGCCCATCCGGATGAGGGCGTCGGTGAAGCCGAAGCGGTTTTCGTAGACCGTTTCGTGGACGATCGACACGCCCTCAGCCTGCGTCAGGGCAACGATAAGGGGCTGCTGCCAGTCGGTCATGAAGCCGGGGTGCACGTCCGTCTCGAGGACCAGCGGGTTGAGCTTGCCGCCCTTGTGATAGAAACGGATGCCGTCGTCGCCGATGTCCATCCCGCCGCCGACTTTCCGGTAGGTGTTCAGGAAGGTCATCATGTCGCGCTGCGTGGCGCCCTCGACGAAGATGTCGCCGCGCGTGACCAGTGCCGCGGAGGCCCAGGAAGCGGACTCGTTGCGGTCAGACAGGGCGCGGTGGTTGTAGCCGCCGAGGTCCGGGACGCCCTCGATCCGGATGGTGCGGTCCGTCTGGACGCTGATGATCGCTCCCATCTTCTGCAGCACGGCGATGAGGTCGACGATCTCCGGCTCGGTGGCTGC
>CALMVY010000188.1 GCA_937873245.1 uncultured Arthrobacter sp.
AGCGATACAAACCTCTCTAGTTGATAAGCGACTCCGCAGGTTTCTCACAAGCTGAGAAGATTCAGGCGAGTCTAGTCAAAGTTCAGGGACGCACGCCCCGCCGCCCAGCACAGCCAAACCGGCGCGGTCACCGTCTGCAAACTCTGTGATCCCGGTGTTTTCCGCGTTTATCAGCTGGTTTGCATCATCGACGTGGTCAAGCCCAACGACATGGCCCAGTTCGTGCATGATTAATGCGCGAACCAGAAGAGGGCCGTCTGGCCTGTGTTTCGTCAACTTTAAGTCGGCCATTTCGGCGCTAAGAATCAGGCCACGTGGGCTGGGTTTCCTGCCATTGCGGCGTTGGGCCTATTTCATCAGGGCGTTTTTGACTCTGTAGGACTCCCCGCGGAACTGCAGGAGCCGTCCGTGGTGCACCAGCCGGTCGATGACGGCCGCGGCCATGTTGTCGTCCCCGAACACGGTTCCCCAGCGGGAGAACTCGAGGTTGGTTGTGATGATGAGGCTGCGTTTTTCGTAGCCGTCCGCGATGACTTGGAACAGGAGCCTGGCGCCTTCGGTGTCGATCGGCAAATATCCCAGTTCATCAATCGCCAGGAGCTGGTTTTTGGCCAGGGAAGCGAGCTCCTTATCCAGCCGGTCCTCGTCCTTGGCGCGGCGCAGCATCATGACCAGGGCGGAGGTAGTGAAGAAGCGGGCCGGGAGGCCCTGCCGGCAGGCGGCTGCGACCAGGGCGGTGGCCATGTGGGTTTTGCCGGTGCCGACGTCCCCGTAGAGGACCAGGTCCTGGGCCCGGTTGATGAACTCAAGGGATTCGAGGGACTCGCGGCCGTAGTCTTCGGGGAACCTGACACTGGTGTAGTCGAATCCGGTGAGTGTTTTCAGGGCTGGCAACCTGGCGGATTTCAGCAGCCGCTGGCGCCGTGATTCCTGCCGGGATTCGTGCTCGGCCAACAGGACCCCGTGGAGGTATTCACGTTGTTTCGGGGTGCCTTTCTCTGCCCATTCGGTCAACACGCTCCCGGTCAGGGCCGCGTGCCGACCCGCTTCGAGGATGTCCTGGACGGTGATCGGATTCATGCGACTTCTCCCGTGCTCGTGTTCAGGGTGGTGAAGGTGTCATAGACGCTCAGATCCACGTTGGCGGCGGCCGGTTCGGTGCCGTGGGCGAGCCGGCGGGCGAGCATCCCCAATGCGGCCATGTCCGGGGTGTCCCCGCGCAGGATCAGCGTGTCGGCAGCCTGGACTGCGGCGTCGAAGCCGGCGGATCCGGACGCGGCATCCACCGCGTTGAGCAGCCGGCGCCGGTCGGTGGGCGCCGCGGCATCGAGCCAGTCGCGGACCGGGTCGGTGACCAGGGCCCGCAGTGGGGAATGGCCCCACGCGCCGGGCTTGGTCACCAGCAGCGGCAGCAGGGATGCCGGCTCGAAGATCGTCTCGGTCTGCCGTCCGAAGGCCCGCGGGAAGGATCGTATCGGCTCGGAGTGCTCGTCGAGGATCTCGATGACGTCGTGACGCAGCCCGACGGTGAGCATCCGCCCGTGGAAGGCGGGCCCGGCGGCGTAGGTATTCCCGTCAATGAGCAGGTTCCCGGTCTTATCAGCCTTGCGGGACTCGTAGCGCACCGGGTCGAACCCGACCCCGGGCAACGCCAGGGACGCCGCGACGTCCTGGATGAACAGCTCACCCAGGGGCAGGCCCTTGCGGTAGTGCGTGGTGCTGGAGAACGCATCGCACCGGCCCAGCAAAACATCGTTGAGCCCGGCCAGAGTGGCGGCTTCCGGTTCGGGGACCATGAGGTTGCGCCGCAGGAACCCGACCGCGTTTTCGACGTTGCCTTTCTCGTGTCCCGAATACGGGTTGCAGTAGCGGGATTCGGAGCGGTAGTGGAGCTTGAACGCGCCGAACAGTTTCGTCTCCACGACCTTGGTGCCGACCCGGCGTCCGATGCCGGTGGCGTTGTCAAAGACCAGGTGCCTCGGTGCGGCCCCGATGTGTTCGAACACCCTGCGCAGCCCGTGGCAGACGCATTCGGCGGTCTCGCCCCGGTACCCCTGCACGAAGCGCATGTTCGAGAACGGGAAGGTGACCACCAGGATGTGCAGGACCTGCCGGATCCCGGCGATGATCGCCTCGGCCTGCCCGAAGTCAACCTGCGCGGTGCCGGCTGGCCAGACCAGTTCGGTGAAGCCCTCTCCGGCCTGCCGGTTCCGGGCCGCCCATTTCTTCACGTGCCGTTGGACCGGTGAATAGGTGCCGGTGAAACCATGCTCGGCCACGAGACGGTCGAAGATGCGCTTGGCCGTATGCCGCTGCTTGCGCGGCCGGCGCTGATCTTCGCCCAGCCACTGCTCAATGATGTGATCGAACCCGGTCAACACCGAGGCCCCGGGCCGCGCCAGCGGTGCCGGCGGTGCCGGGGAGAAGTCCTGCTGGTCGGCGTACTTGGCCACCGAATCACGGCTGATGCCCAGCGTGCGGGCGATCTCACGCCCCGGGATTCCCTGGGAATCGAGTCTTCTGATATTTTCTTGAACGGACATGGGTACCGTCATCTGCTTTCCAGCCCTTCCGGCGCACACGCTTCGCAATGGCAGCGCCGTAAGGAACCTATCTGGGGGTGGCGGGCCCCTGTTCCCAACACACTGGGAACCACCCGGGCCCGGGTGATCTCAATCTCTGCGCACTCCACGAATCCATGATTTGGAGGGGAAATGCCCGGCCTGATTCTTAGCGCTCTTTTGGCAGGAAACCAGCCACCAACTCGGCCGGATTTATCGGCTGAAACGGCCTACAGATAGTCGATCACACACACCAGAACGTGTTCCCTTCGCGCCCGTCGACCTCGAGGGCGATCTTTAGGGCATCTCGCGGCCCCCAGGGTGTCTGGATGGTCTCGGTTCCATGGCGTACGAAAGCTGCCGAGGCTACCTCTGCGGGATCGTCTTCGTGGAATTGGCGGAACTCTTGTCGCGGAGCGGTGGTTGCGAGAAAGTCCCTCAGCACCAGATGGGCGGCATAGCTGGGTATCGGCGTTTTGGCATTGTCTCGTCGGGGCGGGGGCTCCGCCGCTGGCGTCTGGTGTCGCGCCCCCGGT
>CALMVY010000189.1 GCA_937873245.1 uncultured Arthrobacter sp.
GGCACCGAAGAAGCCGCGCGCCTAAAAGCCGAGATCGCGGCCGAGATCGCGGCCCTGCGCACGCAATCGGCCCAGCCGGACCCCAAGTAGCCCCGCCGGCGCCGGACCCAACACCGCAAGGAAAACTTCATGCCCGGTTGTAAGCGCCGGGGCTCTGCCGGTCTGCCCCCTTCCGCTCAATGCCCCGCTACTGGCCCTCTCCCGCCTGTTGATCCTGCGGACCGGGCGGCGGTAACCGTATGGGCGGGCCGGCAGTGATGGCTGCCCGTCGGGCCGGTCCCTCCAGGCGACGGCGTGCAGGACAGGGGCCGGTCCCGGCAGCCCCAGCGCTGCTCATCCTGATCGCACTGGCCCTGTCTTTTGTGTGTGCCACAAACTTTTCACCCTCCGGCACTGTCTTCCCGGCCGAGCCGGCCTTGGCCGCAGGCCCTCTTGACGGCATGCAGGAAGCGGAGCCGGCGCAAGCCTCGAATGGCTCCTGCCCCGCCTCGGCAATCCAGAATCCAGCCGCGCCCGTTTCGGTTCCCTTCTGCGCGAGTGACACGCCCGTCCCTGCCAGCGCCCGGGAGCAGACACAATCTGTGCAGCTGGCTGATGCACCGCCGCTCTCTGGCGAGATGCCAGCTCCGGGCACCTTCTCCGAGGCTGGGCAGGCTATCCGCGCCCGCGCCCCAAGCGCTCTGTCTCTGACGCAACTTTCGATCAGCCGGACATAAAGAACCCGCTGTATGCAGGCACCGTCCTGCCGTGGCCTTGCTGCCCGCCGACGGTTTCCTTGCCCTGCCCTGGCCGACACGTTTATTCCGGCCCGGCGCTGGTCGCCCTCATCTTCCGACGAGTTTCGGCCTGCCCGTCTGCCGCAGGCGCATCCGCCCCTTCCGGAGCCCTTCACCGTGCACATCGCGGACCATTCCCACAGGACAGGTTTTTCATCATGACCAAGAAACGGCGCAGGCCGGTATCGAAGAGGCCGTCCGAGGCCACCACGAACAATCCCCGCCCGCAACCGGGCCCCGTTGCCGGCCTTCACGGCGGGATCGACATAGTCGCAGCGGTCGCGGCCAAGCAAAGCATGCCCACCGGCCCACGGCAGAACGTGGACAGCCCCGCCGATTCCGGCATTCCACGCTCCCAGCCGAAAGCCGGGCCCCGCCCGGGCCTGCGCGCGGACCCTGTGTCCTCCCTGGTTCCGACAGATCCGCCCTCCCTGCCTCCGGACGGTCCTCCCCCGGGCTCGGATCCAGCGCAGGATCCCGTCGCCGGCAAGGAGCACCGCGGATTATTCGACAGCCTGGACCCACAGGGGCTGGCAGCGACGCACTGGATCGACACCGACGGGTGGGAAGGCGCGACAAAAGTGTCAGTACGCTTCTCCGGTATCAGGGCGGCCGACGACCCCGGGACGCCTTCCGAACAGTTCGAGTCGTACGAAGACGTGGATTCCATCGCGCCCGGAACGGGCAGGATCGCTGTCACCTCCCGCGTGACCGGGGTCGGCGCGGGAACCTGGAACGTCACCTCGGTGCCTGTCAGCCCTGCGGCGCCTGCACGATCGCCCGCTTCCCGCAGGGTACTTCCAGGAGCGGTCCCGGTCTCCTCGAGGGTTCACACCCGGTTTGCCGCCCTCGCCCAGGGACCGGGGGTCTATGTCGCCTCGTGGCCGATCCTGGTAGCTCTGGGTGCCATCCTGGCCGTGGTGCTTCAGTCCGTGTTCCTGAGCAGGCAGGGCATCGACCCCACCGGGCCCCTCTGGCTGACCATCGTGGCCAACGCCGTGGGAGGGGTGGGCGCCCGGCTTTGGTGGCTGGCGCTGAAACGCCAGCCGCTGACAAATTTTCTTCAGGCAGGGGCCTGTATCCAGGGCTTCATCGCCGGGGCGCTGGGGACCGTCATCAGCGGTTCGCTGATCTTCGGCATGCCGACGGGACGGATCCTCGATGCCACAGCGGCCGGGCTCTTCTTCGGAATGGCGGTGGGGCGCCCCGGCTGCTTTTTCACAGGCTGTTGCGCGGGCCGGCCGACCGCCTCACGATGGGCACTGTGGTCCTCCGACCGCCGACTGGGCCGCCGCAGGCATCCGGTCCAGCTTTATGAGGCGTTCCTGGCATTGCTGATTGGCATCGGGACGCTGCCCTTCATGCTGGGGACGGCACTGACCATTCCCGGGTTGGTCTTCACAGCGGCCGTCACGGTCTACACTCTGGGCCGGCAGTTGCTGTTCCCGCTCCGGGGTGTCCCGCGCAAGACCGCGCAGGGCAGGCAGGTCACCATGGTGGTCACCGGGCTGGTCCTGATCG
>CALMVY010000190.1 GCA_937873245.1 uncultured Arthrobacter sp.
AGGAGACGTCCCCCCCCCACGCGCCAGCCTGCGAGGCGGCGTCGGCGACGTTGGCGGGATCGAGCCCGCCGGCCAGCAGCCACTTGCGCCCCGCCAGCCCCTTGGCGCGGACCGAGGAGTAGTCCCAGGCCTCGCCGGACCCGGGTACCGCGGCGTCGATCAGGAGCAGGTCCTCGCCCCAGTCCTCGAACGCCTCCGGCGCGGCGGACATGGTGACGGCCCGGATGAGTTTGAGTCCGGCGTCGTGCAGGGTGCGCACGTCTTCCGGGGTGCGGTCGCCGTGGAGCTGGACCCAGTCCAGCCCTGCGTCGCGGGCCAGCGCGACGGCGTCCGCCGCGGCTTCGTGCCGGAAGACGCCGACGGCGGGGAGCCCGGCCGGGACGTGGGCCAGGAGTTCCCGTGCCTTGGCCAACGTCACTTCGCGGGGGCTGCGGGTCAGGACGAAGCCGACGGCGTCCGCGCCGGCCTCCGCGGCGGTCCGGACCGACTCAGGGGTGCTGAGCCCGCATACCTTGACGAACATCCGGCTCCTTCTCAAGTGATTCCTGCCTCCGACGTTAGCAAGGACACCGGCACGCCCGCGCGCGCCACCGGCCCCGAGGTGAGATTTGGCGCCCATGTTCGTCCGGAACATGGGCGCGAAGTCTGACCTCGGCGCTGGTGGCCGGCGGATAGGGTTGAGGGATGGAGATCATCCGCTATGCCGAGCTGAAAGCCCAACCCTGGCGCAACGGCGGCGGGGTGACCCGCGAGGTGGCCAGCCATCCTGCGGGCGCACCTTCCGGGCCGGGGGCAGAAGCCGGCGGCTGGGACTGGCGGGTGAGCATCGCCGACGTCTCCAAGGCGGGCGACTTCTCGGCGTTCCCCGGCATGGACCGCGTCCTCACCGTCGTGGAAGGCGAACTCCTGCTGCTGAACGTCGACGGCGCCGAGCACCCGCTAGAGAAATACCGCCCGTTCCGGTTCGCCGGCGCCGCCGCTGCGTCCGGGGCGCTGCCGACGGGCGACATCCGGGACCTCAACGTCATCACCCGCACCGGCGCCTTCAAGGGCTACACCTCCATCATCGAGCTCTCCAAGAAGCGGGCGCATCCCGTGTTCGAAGGCCAGCTGGGAATCCTGCTGCAGGGCCAGGCGACAGTCGCCCCCGGTACAGCCGGCGCCGGCACAGCCAACACGGCCGACGTCGAACCGGCCGGAAGCGCCGCCGGCGCGGCTGGAACCGCGGCCGGGCGGACGACGCTCGCCCGCTATGACGCCGTCGTGGGTTCCGACACCGACACACCCGAGATCCTGGGCCGCGGCTTCCTGGCCGTTGTGTCGATCGACCGCGTCGCGGATTAGCCCTCCGCAGCCTTCACGCGCGTGCCGCCGATGCCCACCGAGTCCTGGGACAGGCGCTGCGCGAGCCAGATCGGCACAATCGAGACCACGATCAGGACGACGGCCACGAGGCTACGCTGCCGGCGCCGGCTTCCTCGCGAACGCCGGGCTGCTGGGGCCCGAACGAAGCTACATCGCCTGGTGGCAGGGTGAGGAGATGGAGCATGTGGATGCCCTCGCCAACTTCAGCCCCAACTCCATCAGCCGCTACGTCAAGTCCGAGTGGTTCCGCGTCCCGGTGGAAACCGGACAAGCCCACGTGACCGGGCCATACGTGGACTTCATGTGCACCGACGAATACGTCCTGACCTTCACGCACCCGGTGTTCTGCCGCCCGGACGGTCCGGTGGTGGGAATTGTGGGGATGGACGTCACCGTGCAGCGGCTGGAGCGCGGCGCCATGCCAGGCCTGCGCCGGATCGGCGAACGGGCCACCCTGGTGAACTCCGACGGCCGCGCCATCGTCTCGGCAGCCCCGGACATCGCCGCCGGGGACCTCGCCGCCGCCGGGGAGGGCTGCAGCGTTTACCCCGTAGGCCGGAGGTTCCGGATCTGGGATAGTGCCACGGCGCCCTGACCTGCCATCGGCTGCTCCCCACCGGCCCCCTCGCCTCGCAAGCTCGGCCAGGGAACCCTGCCGGCGTGGGCCCAACTGCCGTTTTGAGGGTTCATAAGGGCATCTGCGGAGCAATCGATGGTGTTCGCCTCTCCGCCGGGGCGTTGCTAAGCTGGAATGAAGGCCCCTTCTTGGGCCTCCGGACGACGGATCAGTACCCGGCACGCGACAAGACTGGCCACAGGAGCAGTCATGTCGTGGTTAATTCTCATTCTTTCGGGCTCGTTGGAAGCCGTCTGGGCCGCAGCCCTGCACCGGACAGCGCAGGCCACGGGGCGCCGCCGGATTGCACCGGCCGCACTCTTCCTCGTCTCCGTGCTCGCCAGCACCGGCGGGCTGGCCATCGCCATGCAGTCCATCCCGACCGGAACCGCCTACGCCGTCTGGGTGGGCGTCGGCGTCGTGCTGACCTCCGCCTACGCCATGGTCAGCAAAGTGGAACCCGCGACGGCGGCGCGGATCCTGCTGCTCGGCGGGATCGTCGCGTGCGTGGCCGGCCTGAAGCTGGTGGCGTAACCATGGCCGCGAACCGCACTGGAGAAATGACAAACAAAGCACCGGCCACCACACTGGCCTGGCTCATCCTGCTCGCCTCCGCCGTGCTGGAGGCGGTCTGGGCCACGGCCCTGGGCCTCTCCGACGGCTTCACCCGGCCGCTGCCCACCCTCGTGTTCGCGCTGACCGCGACCCTCAGCATGGCGGGGCTGGGCCTGGCCGTGAAAAGCATTCCGCTCGGCACGGCCTACGCCGTCTGGGTGGGGATCGGCGCGGCGCTGACGGTCGGCTGGGCGATGGCGACCGGCGTCGAACCGGCCAGCCCGCTCAAACTGCTGTTCATCGCGGGCATTGTGGGCTGCGCGGCGGGCCTGAAGCTGCTGCCGGCCGGGAAATCCTAGGCGTCCCGGCGCTCCCGCCCAGTTAGTCCGCGCCCGGAGGGGTCATCCCGGGCGACACGCCGTGGCTGCGGCCCGCTCGCGGCAAGCAACTGGGCAGGAACGTTGGAATACCCCGGAGCGGACCGGGGTTGGGGCTAAAAACAGCGAATGGAGACCCCATGAATGCAGCGAAAGTCCGGCTCGGCGACGGTTTGACGGTGAGTCCGCTGGGGTTCGGCGGTATGGCCCTGACCCCGGTGTACGGGGACGTGGATCCGGCCGAGGCCCTGCGGACCCTGCACCACGCGGTGGACGCCGGCGTCAGCTTCATCGACACGGCGGACATCTACGGCGGCGGCAGCAACGAGGAACTGATCGCCAGGCTCCTCAAGGAACGCCGCGGCGAGGTGCAGCTGGCCACCAAGTTCGGCCTGGTGGGCACCCCGTCCACCGGCTACTCCGACATCCGGGGCGACGCCGACTATGTGCGGCAGGCCGTGGACCGCAGCCTGCGCCGGCTGGGCACCGACACCATCGACCTGTACTACATGCACCGCCGTGACCTCCGCGTTCCGATAGTGGAAACCGTGGAGGCCATGGCGGGGCTTGTGCAGGCCGGCAAGGTGCGGCACCTTGGCCTGTCCGAAGTGACGGCCGAGGAGCTGCGTGAAGCCAGCAGCGTCCACCCGATCGCCGCGGTCCAGAGCGAATGGTCCATCTGGAGCCGCGACGTGGAAGGCAGCGTTGTTCCCGCGGCGGCCGAACTCGGCGTGGGTTTTGTGCCCTACTCGCCGCTGGGCCGGGGATTCCTCACCGGCACCGTCGACGCGGCGTCACTGGGCAGCAACGACTTCCGCCGCAACATCCCCCGCTTCGCCGAAGCAGCCCTGGACGCCAACCAGGGGGTGGTGGCCGCCGTGCAGGCAGTCGCTGCCGAGCTCACCGTCGCCGGTCAGGCCGCAACTCCCGCCCAGGTGGCGCTGGCCTGGCTGCTCGCGCAGGGCCGGAAGCTGGGACTGCCCGTGGTCCCCATCCCCGGCACCCGCAAAGCGGGCCGGATCGACGAAAACCAGGGAGCACTGGCATTGACGCTCGATTTCACCGCGGCGCAACTGGAGAAGCTCGACGCCGCCGCGGACGCCGTCGTCGGCTCCCGCTCCGCGGACCCCAACTGGGTGTCCGAGGGCCGTGAATAGCGTCTTTCGTAGACTGAAGCCCATGGACTCGCTCATTCACTCATTGCGTGACATCACCATCCGCCGGATTTCGGTCAGCGAGATGGACAACAACGTGTATCTGCTCACCAGCAAAGCGTCCGGTGCGCAACTCCTGATCGATGCGGCCGATGATCTGGCCGCCATCCAGGGGCTGCTGGCCGACGCCGCCGCGGATACCTCCGCGCCGCCGAAGCTGGCACTGGTTGCCACCACCCACCAGCACTGGGACCACGTCCGTGCGCTGCCGGGCCTGGTGGAAGCCACCGGTGTGAAGACGGCGGCCGGGACGGACGACGCCCCCGAGCTGCCGGTGCCGGTGGATGTACTGCTGGATCACGGGGACGTCGGCAACTTCGACGGCTTCGACGTGACGGGAGTGCGCGTGCGCGGCGACACCCCGGGGTCGATCGCGCTGGTGTAGCAGGACCCGGAAGGCCCGGCGCACGTCTTCTCCGGCGGCTCGCTGTTCCCCGGCGGCGTGGGCAACACGCAGCAGGATCCCGACCGGTTCGCGCAGCTGATCAGCGATGTCAGCGAGCGGCTGTTCGACGTGTACCCGGACGACACGGTGGTGCACCCCGGCCACGGCAAGCCCACCACCCTGGGTACGGAACGCCCGCACCTGGAGGAGTGGCGCGCCCGCGGCTGGTAAACCCCATCGAGTGCTCCACAACTGCCGTTATGAACCCTCTAAACGGCAGTTACGGAGCACTCGATGGTGGTTAAGCTGGGGCCACGACCGCCGGGTTCCCTGACCGAGCTTGCGAGGTTAGGGAGCGGTTGGGGATTAGCGGCTGCGGCGTTCGTTCGACGCCGGGGCTGACGCGCGGCGGGGTCCGCCGCTGCGTGCCGGACGGCCTTCGCCGGAGCGGCCGTTGCCGCCGCCTGCGTAGGATCCGCCCGAGGTGCCACCGGTGTTGGAGGACCAGACAGCCGCGTTGCCGGTCTTGGCGCCGGCAGCTGCACGCTGGCCCGTTGCCGGCCGTCCGCCGCGCTGGCCGCCGGTTGCGCCACCCGTACGGGGTGCACCGCTGCGGGGGCCACCGCTGCGGGGAGCCGAAGCGCCCCGGGCGTCGCTGCGTCCTTCTGCTGCGCGGCCGTCGGAACCGCGGCCGGCCGACGCGCGGCCGCCTGCAGCCGGAACATCGTTGCGGTGGGTGCCGTACGACGTCGAGCGGGCGCGTGCGCTGCGGCGCTCGGCGCGCTCGGCATCCATCCGGTCCTCGTTCCGCTCAATGACACGCTCTGCGGCGTTGCGCGCAGCAGCCTGGCCTTCGTAGGCAACGGCGCGGCGCTCGGCGCGGGGCAGATCGGTGCGGGGAGCCTCTGCACCGACGCGTCCGCGTCCGCCACGGCCGCCCCGGCCACCCGCGGTGGGTGCAGCCTGGGTGGTGCGGCGGGCGCGCTTGTGCTCGGCGTTGGCTCCGGTGGAGGTGCCGCCGCCCTGGTTGGACTTGGCAGCCAGCAGTGCGGCGCGGGTGCGCGGGTCGATCTTGTCGGCCATTTCGCCGACCAGTTCGGCGACCAGCGGCGAGTTGGCGGTGACACGCTCGAAGTTGACCTCGACGCCGGCAGCCTTCATGAGCTTCTTGACGTCGGACTGCTGCTCCGGCAGGGTCAGCGTGACCACGGTGCCGTCGGAGCCGGCGCGGGCGGTGCGGCCCGAGCGGTGCAGGTATGCCTTGTGCTCCGTGGGCGGATCCACGTGGATGACCAGCTCGACGTCGTCGACGTGGACGCCGCGGGCGGCGACGTCGGTGGCGACCAGGACGCGGACCTCACCCGAGGAGAACTCGGCCAGGTTGCGGTCGCGGGCGTTCTGCGAGAGGTTGCCGTGAAGGTCGACGGCGGGGATGCCGGCGTCGGTCAGGGTCTTGGCAAGCTTGCGGGCGTGGTGCTTGGTGCGCAGGAAGAGCACGCGGCGGCCGGCACCCGAGGCGAGCTCGACGATCAGCTGCTTCTTGACGGTCTGGTCGTTGACGACGAGGACGTGGTGTTCCATGGTGGTCACCGCGGCCTGTGACTCATCCACGGCGTGGGTCAGCGGGTTGGACAGGTATCGCTGGACGATTTTGTCCACGCCGTTGTCCAGGGTGGCGGAGAAGAGCAGGCGCTGGCCCTGGCTGGGGGTCATGTCCATGAGCTTCTTGACCACGGGGAGGAAGCCGAGGTCGGCCATGTGGTCGGCCTCGTCCAGCACGGTGATCTCGACGCCTTCGAGGGTCAGGATGCGCTGGCGGATCAGGTCCTCAAGGCGGCCCGGGCAGGCGATGACGATGTCGACGCCGGCGCGCAGCGCCTTTTCCTGGCGGGCCTGGGAGATGCCGCCGTAGATCACGGTGGTGTTCAGGCCCATGGCCTTGGCCATCGGCTCGATGGTGGCGTTGATCTGGGTGGCCAGTTCACGGGTCGGCGCGAGGACCAGGCCCATGGGGCGGCCGGGCTTGCGGAAGTGCTTGGCTTCCCGCTCAGCGAGTCGTGCTACAAGCGGGATGGCGAAGGCGATGGTCTTGCCGGAGCCGGTGCGGCCGCGGCCCAGGACGTCGCGTCCGGCCAAGGTGTCCGGGAGGGTCTTGACCTGGATGGGGAACGGTTCCGTGATCCCCTGGGCGGTGAGGGTGTCGGCGAGGGCCTTGGGCGTGCCGAGGGCAGCAAAAGTAGTCATAGGTTTCAAAGGTCTTTCAGGCGGTATCCATACGGATATCGGCCCCCGGTGCCGGTTGGCCCAAGGGTTCGCCGAAGAAAAGTCAGGTGATCAACCGGGCTGCTACCAACCTTGCGGCAGTGGCGGCCGGGACCAAATAGAACGCGTTCATCGACGCAGGATGTGCCTCTCACATGAAAAAATCCCACTCCCTGTGGACGGATTCCGGAGGGAATCCAGCAGGGGAACCGGTTGATGAACCGGACCGATCATTCAAGACCAAAGTGGGCATCACTGCACATCAAGTTCCCTCAGTCTATCATCCGGCGAGGCCAGGGCCGTTTCCGCCCGCTCAGGGCACCAGTGCGGGGGCCTGGAACAGCGGGACGTGCGACGCCGGCACAGCGGGCGTCACGGCCCTCGCCGGCGGCAGCACGGACGGCTGACTCCCGGCCGCGGTGCCGAACGTCGCGGCGGTGCCACGCCCGGCGGCCGGAGCCGCCACCCGCAGAATGACCAGGGCTTCGGCGTCGATCAGCCGCCGGGTTCCGGTCCGTTCATCCAGAATCCAGAACAGGTCCGTGGCTGCCACGGTCCGGATCACCTCGCCCCGGTGGAAGAGTTTTCCGTTGTGCCACGCCTCGATCCGGTCCCCCACCGACAACTCCCCACACGATTGAACCTGCCGCGATACCTCTGCAGTCATGGCCTGCCCCTTCCCCGGATCCGGATTCACCCCAGTGTCGTTCCGCTGTCCGGCTCCAGCCTCCACCAGAAAGGTTTCGACGGCGTTTCCGCGTGGTGATTTTCTTGTGTCGCCCTTGTCGCCGGTTTCGCGGGCGGCCTTCCCCTGCCATGATGTGGGAACGCCCCGAACCCGACACGACAGACCTGCGAGGAGAACCATGGCCAAGCATGATCACCCTGAGCACGACAGCGACGTCAGCGCCGCCCAGGTGTGGGACGAGATGTACCGCAGCCGGGCCAGGATCTGGAGCGGCGAGCCGAATCCGCAACTGATCGCCGAGGCCGCGCCGCTTCCGCCCGGGACGGCCCTTGACCTGGGCTGCGGCGAGGGCGCGGACGCCATCTGGCTCGCCAGCCGCGGCTGGAAGGTCACCGCCGTCGACGTCTCCGCCGTCGCGCTGGAGCGGGCCGAGGCGCACGCGCAGGAACGCGGCCAGGGCGGGAACATCACGTGGGTGCGGCAGGACCTCGCCGCCTGGGTGCCCGGAGAGCTCTTCGACCTGGTCACAGCGCAGTTCCTGCATTCCACCGTGATGCCCTGGCAGCAGGCACTGCAGCTGGCCGCCGCCGCGGTGCGGACCGGCGGCACGCTGCTGATTGTGGGCCACCACCCGGACGGGCTGCCGCCGTGGGGGCAGCACCATGATCACGGGCCGGAGCGGTTCTATACGGCGGAGCAGCTGGCCCGCGAACTGGGCCTTGAGTCACCCGAGTGGCGGCTCGACGTCGTGGATACCCGGCACCGCAGCGCCACCGGACCCGACGGCGAGGCTGCCGCGCTGACGGACGCCGTGCTGCGCGCCACCCGCCTAGCTGCCCGCTGAGCGCCGCCCTGGAAGTGTCCCATCCGCCGGCGGCCGCGCGTTTTCCGGGCGCCGGCAGCTTTAGATATGACTTGGGACACGGGACGACAACCGAGGCCAGGTTGGTCGACAGTTGTCGAACATGGGGGCGCGGCGTGGGCCCGCCCGTCAGGGCCCGCCAAGCCGGCGGCGGCGGGCTGACGCCCGCGTCGAAAATTCCCGGATTCGCGGCGTCGCCGGCATTTTTGCCGCCCGGCCGAGGCGTCCTCCGCGACCCCCGCGGACCTCGCCGCGGGAAGCACGACGGCGCCCGGCCGGCGGGCGGATGCGCCGCGGACCTGCTGACATCCCGCCCCTACGCTTGAACCACACGACAAAGTGTTACCTCCATCACACCTTCGATGGATCCGTGCGGGCCTCCGGTGGAATGCCCTCCGCCCGTGGCCCGCCTGTAACAAGGAAGAAGCCTAATGTCTGAACGCACCACCACGGCTGTCCCGAGTACCGCCCCGGAATCCCCCAGCAGCCACGGCAGGGAACCTCACCTCGCCCGCGCCCTGGGCAACCGCCACATCCAGCTGCTGGCCATCGGCGGCGCTATCGGCACCGGACTGTTCATGGGCTCCGGCAAAACCATTTCACTGGCCGGCCCGTCCGTCATCTTCGTCTACATGATCATCGGCTTCATGCTGTTCTTCGTCATGCGGGCCATGGGCGAGATCCTGCTCTCCAACCTGAACTACAAGTCCTTCAGCGACTTCGCCGGCGACCTGCTGGGCCCCTGGGCGGGCTTCTTCACGGGCTGGTCCTACTGGTTCTTCTGGGTGGTGACCGGCGTGGCCGACATCGTCGCGATCGCCGGGTACGTGGACAAGCTCGCGCCCGGCACTCCCCTGTGGATCCCGGCCCTGATCACTCCCGTTGTGCTGATCCTGCTGAACCTCCCCACGGTCAAGGCCTTTGGCGAAGCCGAATTCTGGTTCGCCATCATCAAGGTGGTGGCTATCCTGGCGCTGATCGGCACCGGCATCGTCATGATCGCCACGAACTTCACCTCCCCCAACGGCGCAGTGGCCAACCTGGCCAACATGTGGAACGACGGCGGCATGTTCCCGCACGGCATGTTCGGCTTCATCCTTGGCTTCCAGATCGCCATCTTCGCCTTCGCCGGCATCGAACTGGTGGGCACCGCGGCAGCTGAAACCAAGGACCCCGAGAAGAACCTGCCGCGCGCCATCAACTCCATCCCCATCCGCGTCCTGCTGTTCTACGTCGGCGCCCTGGTGGTCATCATGGCGGTCAACCCGTGGCGCACCATCGATGCCGCCAGCAGCCCCTTCATCGGCATGTTCACCCTGGCCGGACTGGGCATCGCCGCGGTGGTCATCAATCTGGTGGTGCTCACGTCCGCGGCCTCCAGCGCCAACTCCGGCATCTACTCCACCTCGCGCATGGTCTACGGCCTGGCCCAGGACGGCAACGCCCCGAAGGCCTTCGGCAAGCTGAGCATCCGCAAGGTCCCGCAGAACGCGCTCCTGATCTCCTGCATCTTCCTGCTGGCCGTGCTTATCCTGCTCTACTCGGGCGACTCCGTGATCGGCGCGTTCACCGTGGTCACCTCGGTGGCCTCCGTGCTCACCATGTTCGTCTGGTCCATGATCCTCATCAGCTACATCGTGTTCCGCCGCCGCCGTCCCGAGCTGCACGCGGCCTCGAAGTTCAAGATGCCCGGCTCCGGCTTCATGCCGTACGTGGTGCTCGGCTTCTTCGGCTTCATGCTGGTGGCACTGGGGCAGGCCGACGACACCCGGCTCGCCCTGCTGGTGGCGCCGCTCTGGTTCCTGATGCTGGGCGCGGCCTGGTACTTCAACCGCCAGACGCCGCTGCAGCAGGCCCGGATTGCGGAATGGAAGGCCATCCGCGACGCCGAGTCCGTCCCCGCAGCGCGCTAGGCAACACCCGCCTCCCAAGCCCCTGAAGGGCACCCGGGCGAGGAGCTCCGGCCGGATCCACCGGCCGGAGCTCCCGTTGCTTTAACACCCGCACTTCACGGCGCCACACCGCCGGGGCGCGCAGCGGCGGGCTGTGCCGGCCCTACCCCCGCCCGGCCACCCGCGGGGCGACCACGACGGCGGCGACGCCGATCAACGCCGTCAGGGCGAAGACGCCCCCGAAAGACGCCGCCGCCGTCGGGAACGCGGCAAAAATGATGCCCGTGGTGGCAAGCGACAGCGCCCCGCCGAGCGAATCGGAAATGGACATCGCCGAGCTGTTAAAGCCCTCGTTGCCCCTGTTGGACAGGGCCAGGGTCATGACGCTCAGCCGCGCATACATCAGGCCCATGCCGCCTCCCGCGACCACCCACGCGGCAATCGCGACGGCGGGCGGCCAGCCCAGGAGCGTGGTCACGAGCACGAGGACGACGGCGCCGAGGACCATGGCCGCGCCAATTCGAACCGCGCGGCGGTGGTCCAGGCGCGCGCCGAGCCTGCCCTGCACCGCGGAGCCGGCGGCCCAGGAGACGGCGCCGCCCGTGAGCGCCAGCCCGGCGAAGGTGGGTGAGAAGGAATACTGCTCCACCAGCAGATAGGGGAGGTAGACCTCGGCGCCGAAGAACGCTGCGGAGGCCAGGCCGCGCGTAAGGATGACGCTGGGCAGGCCCCGGCGGGCTGTCAGGGTTCCCCGCGGCACCAGCGGGCGGACGGCGATAAGGGCCACGACGACGGCGGCGACGGCCACGACTCCGCCGGCCACCGGGAGCCTGGCGGAGAGGTTCAGGCCAAGCACGGCGAGCGCCGCGAGGGCAGCCCAGGCCAGCCTGCCGTGGCGCGTGGACTTGCGGGTGGCAGGGGTGGACATGTCCCCCGGTGCGGCGCCCTCCCGTGTTTCACCCTCCCTTGGTCCGCCGTCGGATGTTCCGTCCCGTGGTCCGCCGCGGGGTGTTCCGCGCAGCCCGTGCAGGGCGGGCACGATCATCAGCAGGGCCGGCACCACCAGGCCCACCACGCCGAGGAACACCCAGTGCCAGCTGAGCATTTGCGCCACGATGCCGGCGGCGAAGGGGCCCACCAGCGAGGGAATTACCCA
>CALMVY010000191.1 GCA_937873245.1 uncultured Arthrobacter sp.
GACGTGCGCAACGTGGCCTGGCACAGCGTCTACGAGGTGGGCCACCGCCTCACCGACAGGTTCGACGACGTCCTCCCGGCGGAGCTGGGCACCCGCACACCGCGCGTTTTCATCACCGGCGACGCCTGCCACACGCACAGCGCCAAGGCCGGCCAGGGCATGAACGTCTCCATGCAGGACGGCTTCAACATCGGCTGGAAGCTCGGCCACGTGCTGGAAGGCCGCAGCCCGGAGAGCCTGCTCTCCACCTACTCGGCCGAGCGGCAGGTCGTCGCGAAGAACCTCATCGACTTCGACAAGGCGTGGTCGACGCTTATGGCCAAGAAGCCCGAGGAGTTCGAGAACCCCTCCGAGCTCGAGGACTTCTACGTGCGCACCGCCGAGTTCCCCGCGGGCTTTATGACCGAGTACTCGCCGTCGATGGTCGTCGCCGAGGCGACGCACCAGAACCTGGCCACCGGTTTCCCTGTCGGCAAGCGCTTCAAATCCGCGCCGGTGGTGCGGGTCTCCGACACCAACCCGGTCCAGCTCGGCCACCAGGCCACGGCGGACGGCCGCTGGCGCATCTACGTCTTCGCGGACGGGGCGGCGGCCGGCACCCCGTCGCCGACCACGGATCTTGCCGCGTGGCTGGCCACCGCTCCGGACTCACCGCTGGCCGCCACTCCCGAAAGCGCGGACAGTGACGCGTGGTTCGACGTGAAGGTGATCTACCAGCAGGACCACACCAGCGTGGCCATCGGCGCCGTACCGTCGGTCTTCAAGCCGGAGGTGGGGCCGTTCAAGCTCACCTACCTTGAGAAGGTCTACGGCACCGATCCGGCGGCGGACATTTTCGAGCTGCGCGGCATCGACCGTGGCGGCGCGGTGGTGGTGGTGCGCCCGGACCAGTACGTGGCCACCGTCCTTCCCCTGACGGCGACGGCGGAGCTCGCCGCGTTCTTCGGACCCCTGCTGCAGGCAAGCAACCGCGCCCCCGAACTCCAGGACCACGCGGGCTAAGCTTCGGCACGGGGCCCGTGCCGAAGGTTCGGTGACGCCCGGACCAGGCTCCACGCGCAGGCCGGCGGCTGAACCGCGTCAGTCGGTGAACAGGCCGGCCAGGTCCTCCGCGGTGAGCGCTCCGCCGGACAGTGCGTCGCCCGACATGACGTCGGCGAACAGCTGGGACTTCCGGGCCTTGAGCGCCATGACCTTTTCCTCGATGGTGTCCTTGGCGACCAGCCGGTAGACCATGACGTTCCGGGCCTGCCCGATCCGGTGCGTGCGGTCCACGGCCTGCGCCTCCGAGGCAGGGTTCCACCACGGGTCCAGCAGGAACACGTAGTCCGCCTCCGTCAGGTTCAGGCCGAACCCGCCGGCCTTGAGGCTGATGAGGAACACCGGGGCGGCGCCGTTCTTGAACTCATTGACGACGTCGGTGCGGTTGCGGGTGCCGCCGTCCAGGTAGCAGAACTCGATGTTCTCCTCGATGAGCCGCTCGCGGACCTTGCCCAGGAATCCGGTGAACTGGCTGAAAATGAGGGCGCGGTGCCCTTCCGCCACGAGGTCCTCCAGCTGCTCGAACAGCACATCGAGCTTGCTGGAGCGCACCCCGGAAAGCGAGGGATCGATCAGCGAGGGGTCCAGGCTGAGCTGCCGCAGCAGCGTGAGGGACTGGAAGATGGTGAAGCGGTTCTTGTTGACGTCGTCGATCAGGCCCAGGATCTTCTGGCGTTCCCGCTGCAGGTGCGTCTGGTAGACCTTCTGGTGCCGCGGGTTCAGCACCACCTCGAGGATCTGCTCCTGCTTCGGCGGCAGGTCGTGGATGACCTGCTCCTTGGTGCGCCGCATCATCAGCGGACGGACCCGACGCCGGAGCTTGTCCAGCTGCGCCTTGTCGCCGTTCTTTTCGACCGGCTTCTGGTAATACTCGGCGAACCGCTTCGGGCTGGAGAAGAGCCCCGGGGCGACAATCGAGGTGAGTGCCCAGAACTCCATCAGGTTGTTCTCCAGCGGGGTGCCGGTGATGGCCAGTTTGAACACCGCTGGAAGCTTCCGGGCGCACTGGTAGGCCTTGGACTGGTGGTTCTTGACGAACTGGGCCTCGTCCAGGACCAGCCCGGCCCATTCCTTGGAGGCATAGGCCTCGTAGTCGATCCGGAACAGGGCGTAGGAGGTGATGACGATGTCCGCACCGGCCATCGCCTCTGCCGGGTTCGAACCGCTCTTGGCAAACGTCTCGCCGATGGCCCGCACCGTGAGGCCGGGGGCGAACCGTGCGGTCTCGGCCTCCCAGTTGCCCACGACACTTGTGGGGGCAACGACCAAGAACGGGGCAGCGCCGGGCGCTGCGCCGCCTGGAGCGCCGGGCGCTGCGCCGGGCCCCGCGTCCGGGGCGGCAGCGCCGCCGTCGGACGCTGCTTCCGGCCCCACGGCCGTGTCCTTGGCGGCACAGATCAGCGCCAGCGCCTGCACGGTCTTGCCCAGGCCCATGTCATCGGCCAGCACCCCGCCCAGGCCGTGGCGGTAGAGAAAACTGAGCCAGTTGAACCCCTCCAGCTGGTACGGGCGCAGCTCGGCGTTCAGCGTCGCCGGCAACGGCAGGCCCCTCACGCCGCCTTCCAGCAGGCCGCCGACCGCCTCGCGCCAGGCCGCGGCCTGCTGGTCCACGATGCCGAGCTGGGCCAGTTCGTCCCAGAGTCCGGCCTGGAACCGGCTGATCTGCAGCGGCGCGTCCTTGTTGTCCTGGAGTTCCCGGGCCTCTTCAATCAGGGCCCGGAGCTGATGCAGTTCGGGCAGGTCCAGGGAGAAATAGGCACCGCTGGGGAGCAGCATCTTGGTCTGGCCGGCCGCCAGGGCTGAGAAAACGGCCGCGAAGGACACCGGCTGGCCCTCCAGGGAAATCTGGATGCCCAGGTCGAACCAGTCC
Organism: uncultured Arthrobacter sp.; assembly: GCA_937873245.1. Taxonomy (GTDB): domain Bacteria; phylum Actinomycetota; class Actinomycetes; order Actinomycetales; family Micrococcaceae; genus Arthrobacter. The sequence continues at coordinate 2,912 of CALMVY010000191.1, forward strand.
CGCTGCTCGGTGGCCTTGGTGGAGATTGACACGACCGGCGCCTCTTCGGCCTCCCGGTAGTCAGCGATCTCGCCGGCCGTGTCCACGGAAACGCCGGGGACCTCGCGGAGCCGGGGGAGCAGCTCCTCGGTGAAGGCCAGGGTGTCGAGGCCGCTGAGTTCCGCCGAAGCCGCCAGCCGCGGTGTTCCCCAGCCGCCGGTGGCCGACTCGCCAAGGGCGGGCACCACGTCCCACGGCTGCCCGACCGCTTCGAGAATCCGGGCCTCGGCAGGGTCGTCCCGGTAGCCGTGATCGCCGGGGTGGCGCCACAGCGGCTGGGCCGTGACGAGCTTGCCTGACTTGTAGTGCCACTCCCAGTGCAGCCGGACCCGGTGGTCGGCGCCGTAGTTCGCCAGCAGCGACAGGGTGGGAACGGCCAGCTGGGGCAGTTCCACGGACTCGTCGGAGGCCGTGACCCGGGCGCTCTGCTTGAGTTTGGGGTAGAAACCGGTCAGGAACCGGCCCTCGTCCCGGGCCGGAATGTGCAGCGTGGTTCCGGCCGTGACGAAGGTCAGGAGCTCCTCGCTGAGCCCGCTCTCCAGCGGGGCGAGTGTGATGACGGAATCCGCCGGTGCGACACCGGGCAGGGCGTCCGCCCTGGAGGTCAAGAAGATGCCGTGGGCCGGGCGTCCGATGGTCCCGACGGATGCGGGGTCGACTACCGCTCCCTCAACCGTGATGGTGGGGGCGAGCGACAGCCCGCCGTCGTCGCCGCCGGCGGCCGGCAGGACGGCGCCGGTTCCCTCGGCCGGGACCGGCGCGGTCCCGTACCGGGTCAGGTTGAGCCCGACGGCGGCCGGCTGCTCAACGAGCCGCACGGGTTCCGAACCCCGGCTGTGGACCAGCGCGACGCCGACCTTCCGGGCCTGGGCCAGCAGGCTCCACAGGTTCTTGCCGGCGTAGGTGTTCATGCCCAGCCAGAGCCCGGTCCCGGCATGCTGGCGGTTGGCCTGGGCGGTGTGCGCGGCGAGGAATTCCTGCATCCACTCGACGTGGGCCTCGTTGCATTCGCGCCGGTAGCTCAGGTAGCTCAGGGTGTTCCACGAGACATCGCCGCGGATCCATTTGCCCTTGGCGCCCATGATGACGGGACGGGCCTTCAGCTGCCGGACGCTGCGCAGCGGATCACGGCGGCCGGTGTAGGAGAAGTGCGGGGCGGGTTCTTCGATCTCAAACTGGAGTGCCAGCGGGATGCCGTTGGTGGACTGGGTGATCCCCGGCTGGGCGATCAGCGGGCTGAGGGCCTGTTCCCAGTCCGGGATATCCAACACCGGGACCTGCCGCGACAGCCTGCTCACATCGGCGGGCGCGAGCAGCTGGACACGGATCGCCGGGTTGTCCTCGGCGGAGAACAGCAGGGCGGCCACATGCTTGCAGTCCTTCCGGACCGGGCAGCTGCAGACCCCCACGGTGCAGCTCCAGCCGCCCGCCTTCCGGACCAGCTTCGCCGTCGTCGAATACGGCACAGGTGCGCCGCCCCGCACCTTGCCGAGCATGAGTCCGGTGGCGGCGTCAAAGGAAATCCCGGAAACGCGGCTCCCCATGGCGTAGGCAAGCCCGGCCGCGAGGGAGCGGTCGTTGATCGCGGGAGTCTGTATTGCCAGTGCCGCACTCTCGTCCGGATGGGATGGCATGTGCGCACTACTTTCAGCAGTTGGTCATCTGATCCATCTTAGCGAGCCGGGCGGGCCCCCTCGAACTCAGGGGCTGGCCAGGTGGATAACCGGCTTGCGTTGTCCTCGCCGTCGTGGGTCACCCAAACTTCGCCGGACGTTCAGCTCCGGCTCAACCGCAGCGCCGGCGGTGCAACATACGTTGGAAGGGTTCGGAGCGGCACCCGCCTTCAGCAGTGAGGATCTTCCATGAGCAACGGCCTTTCCATCACCCTTCCAGCCACCGGATACGCGACGGTCCTGCCGCGGGAGAGCATCAACGGCAGCGACGCGGACGTCGTCGACGCGAACGTGGACGTGGTCAACCTGATGTACGCGGAGCTGCTGGACATCGAGGAAATCGCGCCGACCGCGCTGGGCAGCTACTACGTGGATTTCTACCTGACGCAGTGCCTGGCCGGCGGGTTCGCCCAGTACGTCTTCTCCGCGCCCGAGCGCCCGGCCATCGACGCCTACGTCCGGGCAGGGCTGGAAGGAATGGGGGCCGCCGCACACCTTGACCTCTTCAACCGCAGCGTGGCTGCCTTCGACTCCCTCTCCGAGGAGGAAGCGGACGCGTACCTTGACGGGGATACGGACCTGGACGCCGGCGCCGACGGCGGTGTCCCGGACGCCGTCCGTCTCCTGGAAGAGCTCGACGGCGACTTCGAAACCCTGCTGGAAACCGAAGACATCGTCGCGCTCAACGCCGCCTGGCTCCGGAGCCAGGCAGACCTCCTCGTCCTGGACGACGACGAGCTCGACCGCCACATCACCGAGCGCGTGGCCCGGATCCCCAACCTCGCGGAACGCCAGGCCGAGGCCGCCGACGATGAACTGCTGGACACCCCCGAATTCGAGATGATCATCCGCGAGCTGTGCGAGGTGGCCGGGCACACGCTCGTGAAGATCACCATGGGCAACCCCAACTATGAGCACAACGGGCAGACCGCCCTGGCCTGGCATTTCACCACGGACCAGGGCGAGTTCCTCATGCTGGACGATGAGCAGGAAGCGGTCATGATCCACCCGGAGACCAAGGAGATCCTGGCCGCCGTCGAGTTCGAGGACGCCAACGGCTGAGCCCGCTGGCCGCCGCCGCCCTTCGCTAGTAGCCGGCGGCGGCGGTGATCATGTCACCCGACGGGGCCACGAGATACCAGACGCCGCCGACACCCTGGCCCGTGATGTCCCCGGCGGCCAGGTCCTTGGCGTAGTAGTACACGGGCATCCCGTTGATGGTCAGCTGCTTCTTGCCATCGGGGGTGGCAATGGTGCCCACGGTGCCGGTGACGCCGTCGACCGTTGGGGTGTCGGCTGTGGCGAGGACCGGGGGCCACGCGTCGAGGCAGCCGCCGGTGCAGGTGCTGGTCCCGGAATCCTTGACGTCCTTCGTGTAGTAGTAGACGCTCATGCCCTTGCCGTCGACGACGATCTGGCCGGCGGTGGAATCCGCGACCTTAAGGTCCGCTGTGGCTGCGGCCGGTGCCGACGTCGAGGCGGGGCCCGACGTCGAAGGTGCCGCCGCGCTGGTTGGCGCCGCCGCCGTCGGGGATGTGGCGGTTCCGCTGGTGCCGCCGCAGCCGGAGAGTAGTGCGGCGAGGGCGAAAGCGGACAGGCCGATGCTGAGGTGCTTCTTCATCTGCTGCTCCTTGACTCGAATGCTCCGTGACTCGAACCGGCCAACTGGTCCGGCCGGCGCTAACTGTTACGACGGCACCGGGGTCAGAATGGTTCACAGCAGCCCCGGAGTGCGCCCCGGAACCAGCGCGCGTGAACTTTTCCGGCCGTCTCCACGTCGTAGGGGCAGAAGCGAAGGATCCGAAGGGCGCGGAACCGCAGAACCAGGAGGGCGGTCATGCCGCTGGACGAAGACGTGGTGGCTGCGATCTACCGCGACCACGGAGCGGCGCTCCGGCGCTTCGTCCTCAGCGCCTGCCGGGATCCGCAACTGGCGGACGACGTCGTGCAGGAGACCGTGCTGCGCGTCTGGCAGCAGGCTCCGCACATCACCGGAAGCCTGCGCAGCTACCTGTTCCGGACCGCCCGCAACATCATGATCGACAACTACCGCAAGGCCCAGCGCCGGCCCCGCGAGACGACGGACCGTGAGCTTGCCGATCCGGCCGGCGGCGAGGAACGCGTCGACGAACTCCTCAACCGTGTCCTGATGGAAGAGGCGCTGCTGCGGCTCAGCACGGAGCACCGGGACGTCCTGGTGGCACTCCATTACCGCCGCTATACCGTCCAGGAGGCATCGGTCAGTTTGAATATTCCCAGTGGAACAGTGAAGTCCCGGGCGTTTTACGCCGTGCGGGCCCTCCGGACGATCCTTGACGAGATGGGGGTGCAACGGTGAGTGCCGCCGATCCACACCAGCTGCTCGGCGCCTACCTGCTGGGCGGCCTGGCGCCTGACGAGACCGCCGCCTTTGAGCAGCACATGGCCCGTTGCACGGACTGCCGGCAGGAGCTGGACGACCTGGCCAGCCTCCCGGCGCTGCTGGACGCGCTCCCAGTGCCCGACGCCGTCGCCCTCGGCACGGCGGCCGGGCGGGAACCGGCGCCGTCGGTTCCCGCGCCGGCTGCCGTGCCGCGGCGGCTGCTCGACGAGCTGGCCGTGCGGCGCCGGAAGGTGCGGCTCCGGTGGACCGCCGCCCTGGCCGCTGCGGCGGCGGCGTGCCTTGCCCTCGGGATCCTTGCCGCGCCGCTGGTCAACCCGCCGCCGAAGCCGGACGCCAGCTACTCCGTCCAGGCCAGCGACGGGCTGCAGTTCACGGTGGGCATGGTCAAGAAGACCTGGGGCACCGAGCTCGCGGTCGACGGCCGGAGCCTGCCGGTGGACGGCACCCTGTCACTCTGGGTGAAGGACAGCGACGGCGGCGAAGAGCGCGCCTGCGCGTGGACGGCCACGCCGAGTGGCAGGGTCAGGATCACCGGTGCCACGCCCGTGCAGCTGACCAATATCGCCAGCGTCGAGATGCGGAACGGGCAGCAGCAGACGATGGCCGTTATCGCCGTGCCCCGCGGTTAGCGGCGGCCGCGCGCCCTGCCGGGCGCCGCCGTCGGGCGCTACATCTTGGCGAGTTTCGCCCGCACCATCATGAAGATGCCGTAGCAGATCAGGCCGACGCCGACGGCGGCCAGGATGTACACACCGAAGGGCTGGTCGCGGAGGGCTTTCAACCCGCCATCGATCCCCGTTGATTCCTCGGGGTGCGCCCTGACGGTGGCCATGATGCCCAGCAGCCCTACCAGCAGCAGGGCGATTCCCTTGGCCACGTAGCCCACGACCCCCAGGACCGTCACCGCCGTCCTCGCCTTTTCCGAGGCCGGGAGGCGGAGGTGTTTGGCGAAGGACTGGCGGAAGCCCCGGATGGCGTACACAATCCCGGTGACCGCCACGGCCGCGCCGACGGCGAGCAAAAGAGCGAAGCCGCCGGGGGCTTGCAGCACGGACGCGGTGAGATCGCTCGTGGAGCTGCTCTGGTCAGAACCGGCGCCGTTGGCGAAGGAGAAGAACGTGATGGCAAGGCCGGCATAGACGACGGCCTGGAGTGCGGCTTTGAGCTTTTTGCCCAGCTTCTTCTTGGCGGGCAGGTGCTCGAAATCAAAGATGGCGTCACTGGTCTGCCAGATGGCGAGGGCCACGCACGCTACGAAGGAACTCCACAGCAGCAACGGACCGGCCGGCTGGTTGCCGAGCTGCTGGACCGCTCCGCTGACATCGGCCTTGCCCTCCCCGCCCATGGCGAGCCGGATCGCGACCACGCCGATGAGAAAGTGCAGGATGCCGCTCACCGCGAATCCGGCACGGGCCACGAGCTCCAGCGCACGGGAATTGGTGATGTCTTCCGCCGCGTCCGCGGCGGATTTCAGTTCTCTTTTGATGGCGGATTCCTCAGCTGGCTCGGTGGATCTGCCGGGCATCCGTTTCCGCCCGGTTCTTGCATGTTCCGTAATCGTGCCATGCGGAGCCCCCCGCGAACAGCACCCTCGGCGTCGGACCCCGGCGGGCAGCCTTTCCGAGCCGGCCCCGTTCACCGCCGATGACTTCGCCGGGCGGTTGCGGCGAGCAGCCCATGGCCGCCCAGGACGCGGAGCCCGCCATGATCGTTCCGAGGCTCGAGAGGCCCGACGCGGAAGCGGCCGCCGGCGCCTCGATGCTGCGGATCACCGACTGGACCGACGGAAGCGACCCCTACACGGAATCTGCGGCGCTGATGGCCGGCACCGGACGTTATGCGGTCTCCGACTCGGCCTGGGCCATGCACCTCCTCGGCCTGCAGGATCGGCTGCCCAAGTCGTCCTACGTCTCGATGACGACCGCGCTGCCGATGCTTCGGGCGATCAAGGATGACGACGAGATCGAGCGGCTGGCGGCGGCCGGCGCGGCCACAGACCAGGCGTACGAGGAGATCGTCACCGTGCGGTTCGCCGGGCGCAGCGAGGCCGACGTCGGCTCTGACCTTGCCGACCTGCTTCGCCAATTCGGTCATTCGCAGGTGGACTTCACCGTGGTCGGTTCGGGTCCGAACGGAGCCAACCCGCACCACGGGATCGGCCCGCGGATCATCGAGGACGGAGACATGGTGGTGCTCGACTTCGGCGGCCTCAAACACGGCTACGGATCAGACACGACCCGGACCGTGCACGTCGGCGAACCCACCGCGGAGGAGCGCGAGGTTCACGACGTCGTCAGACGCGCACAGCAGGCCGGGTTCGAGGCCGTGCGGCCAGGCGTCGAGTGCCAGGAGATCGACCGCGTGTCCCGGGCGGTGATCACTGAAGCCGGCTACGGCGAGTACTTCATTCACCGCGTCGGGCACGGAATCGGACTGACGACTCACGAGCCGCCGTACATGGTGGAGGGCGAAACCCAGATCCTCCACCCCGGCATGTGCTTCTCGATCGAACCCGGAATCTACCTGCCGGGCAGGTTCGGCGTACGGATCGAGGACATTGTGACGGTCGTTCCCGACGGCGGACGGCGACTCAATCAGACCTCGCACGAGATGAGAATCGTCCACTAACTGATCGGGGTTAGCTGCTGTCGGCTATCGTGCACCGGGCATCAGGCGCGATCGGCCGCCCGATTACGAGACGTTCAACCTCATCCGCAAGTTCTGGGACCGGTCGACGCCCGTCGAGTTCGAGCGTTGCGCCGCTTCGGAGCAGCGGTTCAACGTCGAGAACATACTGGCGGATCGCGGACTGGTCATCCTCCGAATTGCCATATGGATTGTTCGTACGAGCCGAGACTCGATCAATCAGGACTTCCACCGGTGCGCTCAAGAGAATAACAGCAGTGAAACGGTCGTAGAAACGTCTTTGATTCTCGACAGTTCCCGAGACAACCAGGGACATATCGGACGCGAGAAGTGCCGACATGCGTGGTCCATCCCAAGTGCCGTCAGGGAGCACCCAGTCGTCGTAGTCCGTGTCGATCGTTCGGTAGCCTCGCCGGGACAACTCTTGCAGGACCGTTGTTTTTCCTGCCCCTGACATGCCGGTGATGAGAACTCGAGCCATGAGAGCCAGCCTATTCGGTTCGTAGCAGGTGTGACTGCTAACCCGGAAAGGCGGTTAAGTCGCAGCTTGAACCGGCGTTTCGCCGTTCCGACTACGGAACCGTCTACGAGCAGG
>CALMVY010000192.1 GCA_937873245.1 uncultured Arthrobacter sp.
TCCGGATGCGTACTGTGCGCGGGGATGCCGCAGTCGGGAGCCGCGCCGCCGTCGTCGTTGGCCTTGCCCGCGGGGGAGGCTTCGCGGTGGACCGCGGAACCGATGACCGTCCCGGCCCGCCGCGCGGCTTCACCGAGCTGTTCGGACACCTCGGGGGCCTTTTCCTTCACCGCCTCGGTAGCCGCGGCCACCTTGTCCTGCACCGGCTGGCTTTCCCAGAGGGCTGCCGCCCGTGCCTTGAGCTTCTCGTAGGCGGCCCGTCCGGACCGCGACCCGAGAACGTAGCCTGCTGCGATTCCCGCTCCGAAAAGAAGTTTGCCTTTCATGCTGTACTCCTGTTCCTCGATGTTTTTCGATGGTGCTCGGTAGAAAGCTGGTTGGGCTGTGTGCCAAAAAACCGGCCCCGGGAAAAATCCCGGGACCGGTTTCCGGTCGCGTTGGCTTTAGCGGGCCGAACGCTTGGTGATCATGCCGTAAACGAGCAGGACGATGATCGCACCGCCGATGGCCAGGAGCCAGGTCGACAGCGAGAAGAACTCGTTGATGCCCGTGCCGAACAGCAGTCCGCCAATCCAGCCGCCAAGAATGGCGCCGACCACGCCGAGCAGCAGCGTGATGAAAATGCCACCGCCCTGCTTGCCCGGGAGGATTGCCTTAGCGATTGCGCCGGCGATGAGGCCCAGAATCAGAAATGCGAAAAAACCCATTTTTATCGTTCCTTCTTCTTCAGTGAGGAGGCACCCGGGTTGCCGGGTGCGCTTCATCCTTCTTCCCCAATACTAATCATGCTTATTATCAAAGAGCCATTCGGCAGGCCGGAATTTCTCCTCGCGGCGGCTGTCGCGGGGGTCTTCCGCGCCGTTTGTGGCTGGTTTTTGCTCGCCTCCTCCGTGGCCGGCCGCCGGCCACCTCGATACGTCCGGCCGTCACCACGCGTAGTCCTCCGGTGCTGTCCGGTATCCGGGAAATATGTCATCGAGCCGCTGCAGCGCGCTGGGTTCGAGCGCCAGGTCCAGGGCGCGGAGGGCGGCGTCGAGCTGGTCCTGGGTGCGGGGTCCCACAACCGGCGCGGTCACAGCAGGCTGGTGCAGCAGCCAGGCCAGGGCGACCTCCCCCGGTTCCCGCCCCAGTTCCTGGGTGAAGTCCTCGTAGTGGCGGATCTGGTCCTGATGCTTCTTGAGGTTTTCGAGGGAGCGGCCCTCGGTGCGGCGCACGCCGTCGCGCCCCGCCTTCAGCACGCCGCCCAGCAGCCCGCCCTGCAACGGCGACCAGGGGATCAGCCCGAGCCCGTAATGCTGTGCGGCCGGAATGACTTCCAGTTCGACGTTGCGGGTCAGCAGGTTGTAGATGGACTGCTCGCTGACCAGGCCGTAGGTGTGGCGGCGCGAGGCGGCCTCCTGCGCCTGGGTGATGTGCCAGCCGGCGAAGTTGCTGCTGCCCGCATAGAGAATCTTGCCCTGCTGGACCGCGACGTCGATCGCCTGCCAGATTTCGTCCCACGGGGTGTTCCGGTCCACGTGGTGGAACTGGTAGAGGTCGATGTAGTCCGTCTGCAGCCGCTTGAGGCTCGCGTCGAGGGCGCGCCGGATGTTCAGCGCGGACAGGCGTGACTCGTTGGGCCGGTCCGCCATCGTGCCGTAAAGCTTGGTCGCCAGCACGGTCCGTTCCCGGCGCTGGCCGCCGGTGGCGAACCAGCGGCCGAGGATTTCCTCGGTCCGGCCCCGGTGGCCGGTGCCGCCGTAGACGTTTGCGGTGTCGAAGAAATTAATGCCCGAATCCAGTGCCGAGTCCATGATGGAGCGGGCATCCGCCTCCTCGGTGTGCGGGCCGAAGTTCATGGTTCCGAGGCAGAGCCGGGAGACTTTCAGGCCGGAGCGGCCCAGCTGCGTGTACTGCACGCGGTGGTCCTACGAGGGCGGGACGTGCGGGCCGGCGTCGGAGATTAACGTTCCAGCCGGAACCCGAGCTTGATGGTGACTTGCCAGTCGGCCACCGCGCCGTTTTCCAGGTGTCCGCGGATTTCCTTGACTTCAAACCAGTCCAGGTTCCGCAGGGTCTTGGCCGCCTCTGCGATGCCGTTGCGGACGGCCGCATCGACGCCTTCGTTCGACGTCCCGACAATTTCAGAAATGCTGTAAGTGTGATTAGACAACTTCGCTCCTCGTGATCGCCATCGATACCCGGCGGTGGGCCGTTCCTGCAGATTAGCCGACAGATCGCGGCGGGACTAGGGGCAGGAGGCAGCGCCCCAGAATGCAGCGCATCAGGATCCGTAGACCGGCCCCGGCTCGGGACGTTTCGGTATCCGCGGCGGGGCGTCGGAGCGTTTCCGGACGCGGCTGACCATCCAGGGGAGCAGGTAGTTGGTGAACCAGGCGAGGTCGCCGGCTTTGCTGTCCCGCCAGCTCGCAGCGGGCATGGGCTTGGGTTCCAGCGGCCTCAGCGTGTGCGGGACGTCGAGGGATTCCAGCACCATGGCCGCGATGGTGTGGTGCCCGAGCGGCGAGAAATGCAGGCGGTCGGGGTCCCACATCCGCGGGTCCGAGAGCTGCCGCAGGGCCCAAAGATCGGCGATCACTCCGTGATGGCGCGCGGCGATGGTCCGGATGTTCTCGTTGAAGACGGCGACCCTGCCCCGGTTATGGCCCAGCAGCGGTGTGTCGCCCCAGTCCGGACCGGTGAACAGCACAATGGTGGCCCCGGTGGCACTGAGCATGCCCACTGCAGCGTCGAGGGCGGCAGCCAGCCGGTCAGGATCCCTCCGGTGGAAGACAAGGTCGTTTCCGCCGGCCGAGAGGGTGACCAGGTCCGGTTTCAGCGCGATCGCGGGTCCAAGCTGCCGGTCCAGGATTTCACGCAGGACGAGGCCGTTGACGGCGAGGTTGGCGTAGCGGAAGTCCGCCCTGCCCTCGCTGAGTTCCTCGGCGATACGGTCCGCCCAGCCCCTCATGCCGCCCGGACTCAGCGGTTCCGGGTCCCCGAGGCCCGCCGTAAACGAATCCCCCATGGCGACATACCGGCTCCACAGCCCCGCGTTCCTGTTCCATGCAGCGCCTGGCCTCCGGCCCTGCCCCGGCGCGGGACCCCGTCCGCCGGCCAGGCCGGCGCCAGGATCCAGGAAACCGGCGGCGTTCACACTCCCAGCAATACGCCGAAAATTCATGCTCCACTAGGTCCTTAGGTCCCTAGCCGGACTCGCCTCGCCGCGCACGCCTGAGCCGGCGCGTCGGCCGAATTGTGACGGCAGGTGGGCAATATCATACCCTGCGGGGTATCTGTAATACACAGGGGGGTATATCATGGATGGAACCCTGATGATCCCGGAGGAACAAATGGAACTCGATCCCGCCGACATGAAGCCCGTTATCAACCGGCTTCGCCGCGCCCAGGGGCAGCTCGCCGCCGTCACCCGGATGATCGAAGAGGGCCGCGACTGCAAGAGCGTCGTCACCCAGCTGGCCGCTGTATCCAGCGCCCTGGACAGGGCCGGATTCTCGATCATCGCCACGGGCCTGCAGCAGTGCATGCAGCAGGAGGACCCCAGCCTGGACCGGGCCGAACTCGAAAAGCTCTTCCTCTCGCTCGCCTGAGCCTCGCCCCCGGCCGGGCGCCATCGGGCGCCCGTCAGCTAGGACTGTCAGTCAGGCCGTCCGGTCTGCCAGGACGAAGGTCTTGAGGTCATCCAGCGTCTGCTGCATGTGCGCGTCCATCGCGTCCCGCGCCTGGTGCGGGTCGCGTGTTGCCAGCGCATCCACGATCTTCTGGTGATGGCCGATCGCGTGCGCCTGGATCTCGCGCACCTCGGATGTCTGGGTCCGCCGCTTCTCCAGCACGCGGTGCAGCGGCGCGAACAGGACGGCCACAAAAACATTCTCCGCGGCGCGCAGGATGAGGTCGTGGAACGCCAGGTCCGCGGCCACGAATCCGGCCACATCGTGCTTTTCATGCGCCGCGCGCATCGATTCCAGATGCCCGGAAAGGGTCTTGAGGGCG
>CALMVY010000193.1 GCA_937873245.1 uncultured Arthrobacter sp.
GGCGCCGCCTGCCTGCTCGTCGGGCACACCCGGAGCACCGAGACACAACGCCTCGTCGAGACAGGGTGGGCGCGTCCGGTGGAGGCGGACCGCACGGCCGTCCGCCGGACCGTTCCGCGGGTGCTGAACACCGCCGACAGCTACGAACTCGAACACGATCCGCTGGCCAGGATCGCCCGGCTGCCCGGCGCCGCCTGGCGTGCCGCGAAGGACGGACTGGAACGCGGCCCGGTCCTGGTTCAGGTGGCACGGGCGGGCTACGCGCCGTCGCTGGCCTGCGAAAACTGCCGTGAACCGGCGCGTTGTACCGCCTGCAGCGGGCCGCTGGCCATCGCCGGGGCGAGCGGGAGCTCGGCCGTGCCGCAGTGCCGCTGGTGTTCGACGCCGGCCCCTGCCTGGCGTTGCGGCACGTGCAACGGGGTCCGGCTCCGGCGCGGTGCCACAGGTGCCCTGCGCACCGCCGAGGAATTGGGCCGCGCCTTCCCGGGGAAACCGGTGATCACCTCGTCCGGGGACCGGGTGCTGGCCACGGTTCCGGACTCGAAGGCCCTGGTGGTGGCCACCGTCGGCGCGGAACCGGTCGCCGCCGGCGGTTACGCGGCGGCACTGCTGCTCGACGGCGATTCGCTGCTGCGGCGCGAAAACCTGCGGGCGGGGGAGGACGCCGTCCGGCGCTGGTTCAACGCCGCCGCCCTGGTCCGCCCGGCGGGCGATGGCGGCCTGGTGGTCATCACGGCCGACGACGCGGCTGGAGTCGGCGCCCTGCTGCGCTGGGACCCCGCGGGCTACGCCCAGCGGGAACTGTCACTGCGCCGGGAACTGCAGCTGCCCCCGGCCGTCCGCGTTGCCTCCATCACCGGCGGCCGGTCCGCCGTCGGGCACTTCGGCCAGGCCGTCGAGCAGCAGCTGGGCGCGCAGGGGATCGTGCTGCGGACCGCGGGCCCGGCGCCGCTGGTGATCGCCGGTGCTGCAGGCCAGAGTGGAGCCCAAGGGAAAGCCGCGGGGGCGGCCACTGAGGACGTCAGGACGCTGCTCTTCATCCCGTACGGCCAGGCCGCAGCAGTCACACGGGTGCTGAGGGCGGTCAAAGTCGCCGCGGCCGCCAAACGCACCGACGACCCCGTGCAGCTCCGGCTCGACGGCGTGGACGTGCTCTAAGGGTTCCCGGCCGGCCAGGGCGCTGCGTGGAGTGGCAGACTACGGGCTGCGGGCCGGTTACCTCCGGGTGGGCTGTTTCGGGCGCCCGGAGCTGCCGGCGCGCAGCGCCACGGCCTCCTCGGCGACCTCCAGCAGCCGGCGGGCGGACTCGTCCCAGCTGAAGTCCGCGGCGCGCTCCACCGAGCGGCGGGAACGGGCCTTCCACAGGTCCGGCTCCTCAAGTTTTCGGACCGCCGCAGCGAACTCCGCCGGTGAATCCGGGTGAACGTAGCTGACGGCGTCGCCGCCCACCTCCCGGAAGATCGGAATGTCGCTGGCGATCACGGGGGTGCCGTGGGACATGGCTTCAACGAGGGGCAATCCGTAGCCTTCCGCTTTGGACAGGCTGATCAGGGCCGTGGTGCGTCCCAGCATGGCCTCGTACTCGGCGTCGGTCACTCCGTTGTGGAAGACGATGTCCGCGCCCGCCGGCGCCAGGGCTTCGAGCTCCGCCCGGCGCTCCGGCGTGATCCGGCTGAGCAGGTGCAGGCTCATGTCCGGGAGGTCCGCCATGCCCCTGATCATGGTCTCCACGTTCTTGTACGGCATGAACGAACCCATGTACAGCAGCGTTTTGTCCGCCCCCGCCCCGGGGTCCCGCGGCGTGTGGCCGTGCTGCGGGGCGTTGCCGACAATCCGGACAGGACGCCGCGTCAGCCGGTACTTCGAGATGAGTGCGGCGGTCGTGGAGCTGATTGTGGCGACGACGTCGGCCCGGTTCAGCAGGAGCCGCTGCGGCCAGAACGCCTTGTGGTACAGCCGCCAGAGCACTCGGACCGGGGCCGGCAGGAAGCCGGGAGGTGCCGGGTGTTCGTAATAGATCAGGTCGTGCAGGGTGAGCACCAGGGCGTACTTCCGGCCCCAGCTGCCCATGGTCTGCATGGGACACACCACAACGTCGGCGCCGAGCTTGTTGACCTTCCCGGCGACAAACAGCTCGGCCGGGGACAGCGGGCTGTTGATCAGGGTGTATGGCACATCCGGCAGCATGGGCAGCTGGCGGACATCGCTGATCAGCATGGAGACGTCGGCGATCCTGGCCGTGGCCGCGATCAGGCTGGCGCCGTAGCGGCTGATGCCGTCGTGGTGGTCCAGCCGGGTAAAACGGGCATCGATGAGGATTTTCACGCGGAGTGGTCCTTCAGGAAGCGTCGGATGAAGCCCGCGGCGGGTTCCGGGGTTTCGTAGTGGATCAGGTGGCCGACGCCCGGGATGACGTCTAGGTGCGCATCCGGCAGCAGGGCCAGCAGCGTGTGCTGGTCAGGCAGCGTGGCGATCTCGTCCTGTTCCCCGGCGATCAGCAGCACGGGAAGGGTAAGGCTGCCAGCCACTTCGGCCACGTTGCCGCCGACCGAGGCCTTGAACGCCTCGAGCAGGCTCTCCCGGTCCGCGAACGCGGAGAAATACGCGCTGTGCTGGGCATGCACAAACCGACGCAGCTGCTTGTCCTTGGTTTTCGCCATCGTCTCGCTCATCACCCGGACGATCAGCTGGCTGCGCAGCAGGCCCTGTCCCAGCCGGTGGGGGAGACGGGCGGCGGCCTCGTAGTACAGGACGGCGAGTTTGGTCATGAGGCCCTTGGGCCCTTCGAGGGCGGGAGCGGCGATCGGATTGACCAGGATCAGCTCCGAGACCGTGCCGGGGTGGGCTGCCACGTAGTGGCTGGCGACAATCGAGCCGAAGGAGTGCCCCAGCAGGACCGTGTCGGCGCCCAGCCCCAGGGCCGCCATGAAGTCCGCAATGAACCGGCCATAGCTCTCGACGCTGTGCTCGGCGGCCGCGAAGGCGTCAGAGCTGCCGAAGCCGGGGAGGTCCGGCATGATGAGCCGCATCTCGGGGAGCTGGTCGGCGACCCGGAGCAGTCCATGGTGGTCGCCGCGGAAGCCGTGGATGACCAGGATGGTCCGCGTCTCCGGCGTTACGTGAACCGGTTCGTAGCTCCAGTACGCGACACTGGTGCCGTCCAGGACCACCCCGGCGGCACGGGTGCGGGCCTCAAGCCCGGCGCTGAACAGGGGCGTGCTGGGGGAGGACTCGGTGTCCACTTGTTCCATTCGATAGGTCCTAATTGACGGAGTCCGGGTGGGAACCGGTGCGGAAGCCACGTTCCAGACCGGCCAAGGCTGCCATGGCCGAGTCGTCGAGGCTGAAGCCGAAGACGTCCAGATTTTCGCCGATCCGGGCGTGGGAGCTCGCCTTCGGGATGGCGACATGGCCGAGCTGGACATGCCAGCGGAGGATGATCTGCGCCGCGGTCATGCCGTGCGCGGCCGCGAGATCCAGCACCACCGGATCCTGCAGGACCTGGCCGCGGCCCAGCGGGCTCCACGCCTCCGTGGTGATCCCGAGCTCGCGGTGCAGCGTTCGCAGTTCCTCCTGCTGCAGCCACGGGTGCAGTTCGATCTGGTTGACAGCCGGAACGACTTCCGCGGTCTGCAGCAGGCGCTGCAGATGGGCCGGCTGGAAATTCGAGACCCCGATAGCCCGCGCCTTGCCCTCCCTGTACAGGGTTTCCATCGCGCGGTAGCTCTCGGGATACAGCCCCCGCTGCGCACAGGGCCAGTGGATCAAGTACAGATCCACGTATTCCAGGCCGAGATTGGCCATGGAGGTGTCGAAGGCGCGCAGCGTGGCGTCATAGCCCTGGTCATCGTTCCAGAGCTTGGTAGTGACGAAGAGGTCCTCGCGGGAGAGCGGGGGAGAGGACTCGCCGGAACCGCCGCGCGCGTCGTCCCGGCTCGAGAAGCCGGAGAGCGAACCGATGCCCCGGCCGACGCCCGTCTCGTTGCCGTACATGGCGGCGGTATCAAAATGCCGGTAGCCGGCCTCGAGTGCCATCGTCACGAGTCCGGCGGCGTCCGCGGCAGGCACCTTGTAGAGTCCAAACCCCAACTGGTCGATCAGGACGCCGTTGTTGAGGCTGAGCCGGGGCGAGGGTTTCATAACATCGACTTTACCGACTCCGCCGCCGCTACTCCCCACGGCAGGCCGGGCGCGGCAGGGCGAGTCACACCAGACCGTCGAAGCTGACCAGCCTCCGGGCACTGGCCTCGTCGAGGATCAGGTCGGTGGCCAGGCCCGCGGCGAGGGCGCCGCGGAGGCCGTTGATCTTGGAGGCCCCCGACACCACACAGATCCTCCGGCGGACCTGGCGCAGCTGCGCGAGGTCCGGGCCGGTGGAGCGTTCGTTGAGGGTGATGCCATCGGAGGAGCCGTTGGCGCGGAAGAACACCGTAGCCACGTCGCCCACCACGTCGGAGTTGGCCAGGACGGACAGGTCCTCCTCATCGAGGTAGCCGCCGGCGTAGACGTGGCTGGGATAGTCGGCGTCGACCGATCCCACGCCGAAAATCGCGATGCTCATGCGGGCCTGAAGTTCGAGGATCCGCTGCACACTGCGCTCATTCCACATGGCCTTTTTGGTCGCGGCGTGGTCGAAGAAGGCAGGCACCGGGAACTGTTCCACGCGCGCCCCGTAGGCGCTGCCGAAGCGCCGCATGATGTCGGAGGCGTAGGTGATGCCGGTGGTCTGCATGTTGCCCGCGCCGTTGAGCTGGACGATCACGCTGTCATGGGTGATCTTCCGGGTCAGGTGCCGGCTGACGGCGCTGAGGGTGGAACCCCACGCGACGCCGATAATCGCATTGGAATCGACCAGCGGGCCGATGGTGCGGGCGGCCTGCATGGCCACGCGGTCCAGTGTTTCCGCCTCATTCAGCGTGTCAACGACCGGAACAACGTGCACATCGACCTTGTATTCGGCGCGGATCATGCTCGCCAGCTCCGGTCCGGTGTCCAGCGGACTGCGGATCTGGATCTGGACGAGCCCGGATTCCCGGGCCGAGGAGAGCAGCCGCGAAACGGTGGACCGGGACGTCCGGAGCTCGCGCGCGATGGCGTCCATGGTCAGGTCCTGCAGGTAATACAACTGGGCCGCGCGGAGGGCGTCGGAGTGGCGTGAGGGCGTCATCCCATTTCCGTTCTGCACGTTTGTGCATAGTGCTTGACTCCATTTTCCATTACTCCAAAGAATAGTGTTGAACGGCGCCGCGCCACGGGGCGCGCTGCACAGGACAAGACCCAAAGGAGCAGTTCTTGGGACAGAAGGATTCAGCCCGCAACCAGGCATCGGCCGGCGAGCGAGCATCGGTGCAGAAGCTGCGGACGCGGCCCCACGCCCAGGTGCTGATCATCGGCGGCGGCATCAACGGGGTGGGCACGTTCCGGGATCTGGCCCTGCAGGGTGTGGACGTCGCCCTCGTGGAGCGCGGCGACTACTGCCAGGGTGCCAGCGGGGCCTCCTCGCACATGATCCACGGCGGCATCCGCTACCTCGAGAACGGCGAGTTCCGCCTCGTCCAGGAGTCGGTCGTTGAACGCAACCGGCTGCTGCGCATCGCACCCCACTACGTGAAGCCGCTGCAGACAACCATCCCCATCTTCAGCACGTTCTCCGGGGTCCTCGCCGCTCCGCTGCGTTTCCTGACCCACAAGCAGCAGGGCGCGCCCAAGGAGCGCGGGGCTTTCCTGATCAAAGTCGGCCTGAGCCTGTACGACTTCTTCTCCCGCGACGGCGGCACCGTCCCGCGGCACCAGTTCCGCGGCCGCAAGCGTGCCCTGGCCGAACTGCCCCGCCTGCACCCCGGCATCAAGTACACCGCCACCTATTTCGACGCGTCCGTCCACAACCCGGAGCGGCTCACCCTTGACGTGCTGCAGGACGGCGAGAAGGCCGGCGCTTCCGGGGCCAGTGACGCCCGCGCCAGCAACTACGTCTCGCTCGTCGCGGTCCAGGACGGCACGGGTGAGATCG
>CALMVY010000194.1 GCA_937873245.1 uncultured Arthrobacter sp.
GGTTCAAGCCTTGGGCGGATTCGAACCGGACGGCCAGCCTCAACACGTTGGCGGCTCGGACGGCGAGCGATTCACAGGCTGCCAAGGCGCCGTCGTCGAACGCATCGGGCGACGTCGAAAAGAAGGTCAGGGTGGCTGCCGCTTCCCGGTCTTCCAGCAGCGGCACGGCGAGAACGCTGCGGTACCCACGCTGGGCAACTGCGCGCTGGTAGCGCCGCCATCTCGGATCCATCGTCGTGTCCGGCACCAGCACGGCCTGCCTTGTCTTCCGGGTCTCCAGCCCCGGGCCCTCCGCGAGGCCGTCCTGCAAGCTGTCCAGCACCAGGGCTTCGGGGTTGCTGGCGGCCAGGGCCACCGGCCGGCGCCGCCGGGCCAACCGCACCGAGCACAGCACCATCCGGCCGGTTTCAGCCGCGGCAAACTCGGCGGCACAGGCGGAGAGTTGGCGGAGGAAATCCTCCAGCACGTCATTTTCGAGCAACAGATCCTGCAGGCGCTCCGCGAGCCGCGTTCCGGGCATCAATCCTCCGCGGGCTTTTCTTTGGCCTCCTGCAGGTGGTGCTGAAGTTTTTCTTCGGCTTCGCGGCGCCGGCGCGACACATCGCGCAGTTCCCTGGTGGACTCGGCTCCGGGCGGAACGAACGGCTCGTGCGGTTTGGGATGCTGGCCTTTGCCGGGCTCGGCAGCCTCCGGATCGTCTTTGTCGCTCATATCCGAATGCTTTCACGGGGCCCCTGCGCCAAGTAGGGACTAAAGACCGTTGTGGACCGGCTAGCTCCAGCCGAGCAGCCGGAGTCCCGCTGCCGCCCCGGCGCCGGCGATGACGACCACCAGGAACGGCGCCCGGAACACGAGGGCGATGCCGGCAGCGGCCAGCGCCCCCAGGCGCGCATCCAGCGCCAGTGTCTGGCCCGAGGCCACAGTGTTCACGATCGTCAGGGACGCCAGCAGGCCAATGGTCATGGTGCCGGCGATCCTCGACATCCGGGGGTCGCGGAGCACACTGGCCGGGACCAGATAACCCAGGAGTTTCCAGGCATACGCCAACACGCAGGAAAGCAGCAGCCACATCCACAGGGTCATGCGGCATCCCCTGAGGGACGCGGGTGTGGACGCGGGTGTGGCTGCGGGTGTTCGGCATAGGGGTCGACATCAGGCTCCAGGCCTTCGTCACGGCGGCCATGGCTGAACCAGCCAATGGCCGCCGCCACCACGGCCGCCACCAGGATGGGCACCCCCGCGGGTACGAACGGGACGGCCAACACGGTGGCCAGGGCGCAGACGACGGCGATCGCCACCGGTTCGCGGCCTTTCAGCCGGGGCCAGAGCAGGCCCAGGAACGCCGCCACTGCGGCGCCGTCCAAGCCCCATTGCTTGGGGTCCCCGAGGGCCGCTCCGGCCAGTGCGCCCACGGCGGTAAACAGGTTCCAGAGCACGAAGATGCCCAAGCCCGCGGTCCAGAAACCGCGCTTCTGCTCAAGCGGGTCCGTCTGCCCGGTGCTCGTGGCGGTGGATTCGTCAATGGTGACGTGGGCGGCGGCGAACCGCAGCCACCCGCGCGGCTGCAGCAGGGCGTTGATCTGCATGCCGTAGATTCCGTTGCGCATGCCCAGCAACGTCGCCGCCCCCATCGCCGCGACGCCGGAACCGCCGCCGGCCACCACCCCGATGAAAGCGAACTGCGAACCGCCGCTGAACAGCAGCAGGCTGAGGGCCATGGTCTGCCAGAAGTCGAGTCCGGAGGTGACGGACAGGGCGCCGAAGGACACGCCATAGAGCCCGGTGGCGACGCTGATGGACAGCCCGACGCGCACCGCCGGGGACTGCAGGAGTTTCACGGCCGGACCGGTTTCCGCAGCACAGGTTTTGTCAGGCTCCAGGCCCAGGCAATGAGCGGAGCCTGCAGCGGCAGGCGCAGGGAGTGTGCGCGCCGCTGGCGGGGTGTCCCGTCCGGGCCGTAAGCCTTGCGCAGGGCGTCGACGTGCCCGGCCAGGAAGAGGGTGAACATGGCCGTGACGCAGCCGGCCGCGGCGCGCCGGGTCGCCGGGATCAGGAGTCCGACGGCGGCGGCCCCCTCCAGCAGGCCGCTGAGCGCCACCCATTCCTCCCGGGACAGCACGGCGGCCGGGGTGTTGGGCTGCTCTCCGGAGTCGTCGCGGCAGAGGAAGTCCGGCACCACCGGGTTGAAGAAACCGGGGTCCTTGAAGTGTTTCCCGGCGCTGGCCAGCAGCAGGGCACTCATCGCCGCGGCGGAAAGCGTCTGGGTGTCCCGGCCGGACCAGCGAGATGGCATGGACCAACTCAATCACAGCCCTGGGATCCCCCGCTAACCGCGGCAACCTGCGCCAAGAACGGGACTTTACGCAGGGGTCCCTGCCCGTTAATCCGGCGTAGCTTGTTGGGTATGAGCAGTGTCGTGGAAATGACCGGTGTCGTGAAGCGTTTCGGGACCGTGACGGCCCTGGACGGACTTGATTTCGAGGTGGCTGCCGGGGAGGTGCACGGCTTCCTGGGTCCCAACGGATCCGGCAAGTCCACCACTTTGCGGCTCCTGCTGGGCCTCTTGCGTTCCAACGCGGGCTCGATCAGGGTGCTGGGGCTGGACCCCTGGCGCGATGTGGCAACGCTGCACCGCAGGCTGGCGTACGTCCCCGGGGACGTGGCCCTGTGGCCCAACCTGACCGGTGGTGAGGTGATCGACCTTCTCGGCCGGCTGCAGGGCGGCCAGGACCGCGCCCGCCGGGAACGGTTCCTGGCATTATTTGAGCTGGACCCCAGCAAGAAGGCCCGCACGTACTCCAAGGGAAACCGGCAGAAAGTGGCGCTCGTCGCGGCCCTGGCCACTGACGCCGAGCTGTTCCTGCTGGACGAGCCGACCAGCGGGCTGGACCCTCTTATGGAGGATGCGTTCCGCGGCTGTGTCCGCGAACTGCGCTCAGAGGGGCGCACGGTGGTGCTGAGCAGCCATATCCTCAGCGAGGCCGAGGCGCTCTCCGACCGGGTCAGCATCATCCGCGCCGGGCGCGTCGTGGAGACCGGCCCGCTGGAGCAGCTGCGGCACCTGACCCGCACGTCGGTCACCGCCGACGTCGCCGCGGTGCCTCCCGGGCTTGACCTCCTGGTCGGCGTCCACGACGTCGTGGTGGCGGACCACCGGATCAGCGCCCAGGTTGAGCCTGGCGGTCTGGGACCGTTCCTGCACGCACTGACGTCCGCGGGCCTGCACGCTCTCACCAGCCAGCCGCCGACCCTGGAAGACCTGTTCCTGCGCCACTACGGCTCCGGAAACAGCGTCGACCCCGGTGCGCGTCCTGGCACCGGGGCCCGCAGCGTGGCCTCCGTCCCCCGGCGGTCCGGCGATGCCTGAGACCCTGGCCGGAACGGGCGTCCTGATCCGGCTCGGACTGCGCCGGGACCGCTGGCTGCTGCCGTTCTGGATTGCGGGCTTCGCCCTGGTCACCTACTCGACGGCGCTGGCCGGGGCCGAGCTGTACCCGGACATGGCGAGCCGGGTGGAGGCCGCCACCGCCCTGAATGCGACCGCCTCGATGGTGGCCCTGTTCGGGCGGATCTACGACCCCACCTCCATCGGCGCCCTCTCCCTGATCAAATACACGGCGTTCATGACGGCCATCCTCGCCGTCCTCATGGTGATCCTCGCCATCCGGCACACCCGCGGCGACGAGGAGAGCGGACGCCTGGAGCTGCTCGGCGGCGGAAGGCTGGGCCGCGACGCTCCGCTGGCGTCCGCGCTCACCATCAGCCTCGGCGCCAACGTGGTGCTCGGGCTGTTCGCGGCAGCCGCGCTGGCCGCCGGCGGGCTGCCGGCCGCAGGTTCCCTCGCGTTCGGCCTGGGCTGGGCTGCGACGGGGATGGCGTTCAGTGCCGTGGCGGGGCTGGCTGCCCAGCTGACGGCCAGTGCCCGGGCCGCCACCGGGATCAGCATCGGTTTCGTCGCCGTCACCTATGCGCTGAGAGCAGTGGGGGACCTGGCCGAGCCGGGCCCCTCGGTGCTCTCCTGGCTGTCGCCCATCGGCTGGAACCAGCAGATCCGGGCATTCGCCGGGGACCGCTGGTGGGTGCTTGCGCTCCCCGTCGCGCTGTGCCTCGTGCTTGTCCCGGCCGCTTTTGCGCTCCGGGCCGGGCGCGACCTCGGCGCCGGCCTCCGCGCGGAGCGCCCCGGCCCGTCCGCCGGTTCGCTCTCCGGCGTCTGGGACCTGGCGGTGCGGCTGCAGTACCGCGTGTTGCTGGCCTGGGCCGTGGCGTTCCTCCTGTTCGGCGTGGTGATCGGGTCCCTGGTCAGCAATGTGGGGGAACTGCTGAACTCACCGAACGCCCAGGACCTGATCAAGCTGCTGGGCGGCCGGGAGGCACTGACCGACGCCTTCCTCGCTGCGGAGATCAGCATCATGGGGGTGCTGGCGGCCGCCTTCGGCGTGTCCGCGGCCAACCATCTGCGCAGCGAGGAGTCCGCAGGCCACACCGAGGCCCTGCTGGGCACGGCCACCACCCGCATCCGCTGGGCGAGCAGCCACTTCGTGTTCGCATTGGCCGGGGTCGCCGTGCTGCTGCTGCTGGCGGGCGTGTCGATCGGCGCCGGCGCCGCCGTTGCCGTCGACGATCCCGCGCTGGTGGGCCGCAGCACCGTGGCCGCCGTGGCACAGGTCCCGGCGGCATGGGTGGTGACCAGCGCGGCGCTGGCGGTGTTTGGCTGGGCACCCCGGCTGGCCGGGGCGGTCTGGGGTCTGCTGCTCGCGCTGGTGGCCCTGGGCGAATTCGGGGTGCTCTGGAACGCCCCCGAATGGCTCATGGACCTTTCCCCGTTCCGGCATTCCCCGTTGCTCCCGGTGGATTCCGGGGGTGTCCCGGCGCTGGCGGCCCTGGTCGTGGCCGCAGCGGCTCTCTCGGCGCTCGGCTATGCCGGCTGGCGGCGCCGCGACCTCGCAGCTTAGCTGCCGGTGGCCTCGGTGCCGGCCGTTGCCCGGCGTGGTACTCCTGCCGGCCGGTGTCCGGTAAAGGATCGACCAGCAATCATCTAAGATGTGTGCATAGACATGCACGTATGCACCTGAGGGGTTTGGCTGATGTTGTCGGTTCTGCGAGATGTGACCTACCGGCGGCTGTTCGCCGCCCAGATCGTGGCACTGATCGGCACCGGGCTGCTCACCGTCGCGCTCGGGCTGCTGGCCTACGACCTGGCCGGCAGCAACGCCGGCGCGGTGCTCGGCACCGCGCTGACGATCAAGATGCTGGCCTACGTGGGCCTGGCGCCGGTGATCAATGCCTTCGTAGCGCGGTGGCCGAAGAAACGGGTCCTGGTCGGGGCCGACCTGATCCGTGCCGCGATGGCCCTGTGCCTGCCGTTCATGACCGACGTGTGGCAGATCTACGTAGTGATCTTCCTGCTGCAGAGCGCGTCCGCGACGTTCACCCCGGCGTTCCAGTCCCTGATCCCGGCCATCCTCCCCCAGGAGAAGGACTACACCCGGGCCCTCTCACTGTCCCGGCTGGCCTATGACATGGAGAGCCTGACCAGCCCGATCCTTGCGGCAGGCCTGCTCACGTTCATCAACTTCCGCGTCTCTCGACGCTGGGTCCACTACGAGGTGGACGCCCGATGACGGCCCCGGCACGGCTGGCCAGCACGGCAGCCCTGGCCCGTCAGCAGCGGGGCCGCGACTGGCGGGGCAGCCTGCACACGCTGGCCATCTACGCTGTCCTGGTCGGTGTCGCCGTGGTGATGCTGTTCCCCAACGGCCTCGCGGGGCTCTGGACCGACAAGCTTGTGCCGTGGTGGCAGGCACATAAAAACAAACGGGCCGAGCGCCGCGCGGCCGCGACAGGCGCCAAGAAAACTCCGGCCGCGGCCGGGACGCCCGGCATCAAGCCGCACGTCGACGAAGTCGTGCCGATCGTCCGCTCGTCCTGATCGATGAGGAGACCCCCATGAGCCCCGCCAAGAAAGAATTTGCGCTGTACATCGAAGGACTCACCGTCTCGTTCGACGGCTT
>CALMVY010000195.1 GCA_937873245.1 uncultured Arthrobacter sp.
TCGAGCACGCCGAACAGGCGCTGGCCGCCGAGCTGGCCGCCGCACAGTTCCCCGGCCAGCCCGACCGTGCGGGAACGCTGGTCCCGGTTGATGGAATCGACCACCTCCATCCACCGGTCCACCGAATCCACGCCCAGGCCGGCGGCCTGGACCCGGAGCGAGCGGATGTCCTTGGGCAGGCAGCCGCCGCCGAACCCCACGCCGGCGTGGAGGTACCGGCCGCCGATGCGCGGATCAAGGCCCATGGCCGCGCCCAGCTGTTTCACGTCGGCGCCGGTTGCGTCGCAGAGCTCGGCCATGGCGTTGATGAAACTGAGCTTCGTGGCAAGGTACGCGTTCGACGCCGACTTGATCAGTTCCGCCGTGGCGAAGTTGCAGACCAGCCGCGGAATCCCGGCGGCCAGCAGGGGTGCGTAGACGGCGTCGAGGGCTGCGGTGATCGCTGCGCTGCTGCCGGTGCCCTCGGGGACGCCGTAGACCAGGCGGTCCGGGACCAGCGAGTCCTTGACCGCGGTGCCCTGGCGCAGGAATTCGGGGTTCCAGCCCAGGCGCACGTCCGGTCGCGGGGACAACACACCGCGGAGCATGTCCACCGTTCCCACCGGAACCGTGGACTTGCCCACCACCGCCGAGCCTGCGGCCAGATGGGGGAGCAGCGCCTCCGTGGCGGCGACAACGTAGCTGAGGTCGGCGCCGTCGGACGTCTTGGACTGCGGCGTGCCCACACACAGGAAGTGCAGCTCGGCGCCGGCCGCGTCTCCAAAGTCAGTGGAGAAACCGAGCCGGCCGGTGGTGACGCCGTCGCGCAGGAGCTCGTCCAGCCCGGGCTCGAAGAACGGCGCCGCGCCCCGGCCGAGCTGCTCCACCTTGGCGGCGTCGACGTCGATCCCCACCACGGTGTGGCCCATCGATGCGAGGGTGGCCGCGTGCACGGCTCCGAGGTACCCGCAGCCGATCACGGAAATTTTCACAGGGCAGCTCCTTGCGGGGTTGGGCTGGTAGTGCGGCTTGTGCGGGGGATACGGGCGGCGAGGACCGCTTCGTAGTGCTGGACCAGCTCGGCGCCGAGCGCGGACCACGTCCGCCCCTGGACCGAAGCGTGGGCTGCCGCTGCGAACGCGCGGCGCTTGGCGTCGTCGCCCATCAGGTCCGCCACGCGGGACCGCAGCGCGGCGAGGTCGCCCGGCTCGTACAGCCAGCCGGTGCGGGAGTTTTCGACGAGGTCCAGCGGGCCGCCGCGGCCCGTCGCGACCACCGGCACGCCCGAGGCCATCGCCTCCTGGATGGTCTGGCAGAAGGTCTCGAACTCGCCGGGGTGCACAAAAAGATCGAAGGATGCCACGGCGCGGGCCAGTTCATCGCCGCCGAGGAAACCGGTGAAGACCGCGTCCGGCAAAGCGTCCTCAAGGGCCTGCCGCTGGGGCCCGTCGCCCACAACCACCAGCCGGGTGCCGGGGACATCGGCCAGCACGGCGAGGTCCTGCACCTGCTTTTCCACCGCGAGCCGGCCCACGTAGCCGATGATGCGCTCGCCGGCCGGGGCGACGGTGCCCCGCCATCCGGCGTCGCGCTTGTCCGGGGAGAACCGTTGGGTGTCCACGCCGCGGCGCCACATCTCGACCCGCGGAATGCCGCGGCCGCGGAGCTGGTTGAGCGCGAAGCTGGAGGGGACAAGGGTCCGGGAGGCGAGCAGGTGGATGTTCTCCACCCGGTTCCAGGCCCAGTTCTCCAGGAAGGGCACGCCGTATTGCCCGGCGTAGCCCGGGACCTCGGTCTGGTAGATGGCGATGGTGGGGATCCCCAGCTGGTGTGCGGCCTGCGCCGCGCGCCAGCCGAGCACGAACGGCGACGCCAGGTGGACCACGTCCGGTGCATACTCGGCAAGGATTCGCTTGACCCGGTACACACCGCCCATCGCCACCCGTACGTTCGCGTAGCCCGCCAGCGGAACCGAGGGCAGCCGGTGGACATGCGCCCCGTAGACCTCGTTGGGCGCTCCCGTGTCCTGCGTGGACGGCGCGATCACCAGCACCTCGTCCCCGCGCTCCTGCAGATGCTCCAGGACCCGCAGGATCGAGTGGGTTACCCCGTTCATCAGCGGCAGGAATGACTCGGCGACAATTGCGATCCTCACCCCTCCACCCTGCGTGGGCCGGCTTGCGGCCCGGGGTGGGCAGGGTGGCGGCCGGGCGAAGAGTGGGTTAACGGGGTGTGGTTCGGGGTTGGCTCGGCTGGTTCGCCGTTGGCTCGGCTGGTCCGGCTGGTTCGGGTTGGCTCGACTGGTTCGGGGTTGGCTCGGCTGGTTCGGGGCACCCCTACTGGGCCTGCGGGTCCTCCGCCACCGGACATGCCCTCCGGCCCGGCGGAAGCCTGGGCATAATCCCCATATGTCCGCTCGTTGCCGCGAAGAATGAGCATGTCCACCGGGTGCGAACCCGCCTGGTGGCTGCCTGGCCACCCGGACCACTGGACATGCCCTCCGGCCCGGCAGAAGCCTGGGCAGGGCATAATCCCCATGTGTCCGTTCGTTGCCGCGAAAAATGAGCATGTCCACCGGATGCGCACTCGCCTGGTTGCCTGGCCACCCGGACCACTGGACATGCCCTCCGGCCTAGGCAAGGGCTGGGCATAGTGGCCTCATGCCCGCTCGTGGCCGCGAAGAATGAGCATGTCCTCGGCACGAACAACGACGCCGCGACGGGCCTACCGCGGCCCGTTCGACGCACGATTCGCCACATATGGCCGCTATGCCACCGGGCGAAGCGGCCACATGTGGCGAACGGACACGGCTACTGCGGTCCCAGGAGCTCCCGGGCCGCACGCTGGGCTTCCAACTCCTCGGGACTGACGGTGGTTCCGCGGAGGAAACCGGCGTCGCCGATGATGCGGCGCAACTCGGCAATCATAAAATTGAAGGAATCGGCGATGGCACCTGTGATGTCTTCCGTCACAGCGGCCTGGCGCGTCAGGTCGCCTTCGGCTACCGTACTGACTTCCTCCAACAAGCGCATAATCGAACGTTGAATGGCGTCACGTTCCTCACGGGATTGCAAGAGACCGCTCGTGTTGTCGAGAGTCGTATTGAAAGACAGCGCGAGCGCCCCCAATTCATCCTGGGAAAGCACTTCGGCACGCGCCTCTACGTTACCAAGTTCGATCTGTTTGACGAGATCGGTTAGCGTGCTCACCTGGCTCCCAATGCCACGGGCGATGATCACAACGATGGCCAGCGAAAACCCGAGCCGCTGGCCGTAGAAGAGCCAATCGGCGAGTGCTGCGAGCAGCAAGGCCATTGTGAGTTGGACCGGCAGCGCGGAACGCCCGATCGGTTGGATGTCCGTCGTCGATGTCGAAGGCAGGCTGGTCATGTCCAGAAGATCCTCCGTGAATGGTGGCATCACAGAGTCTGAATGGCTCCTGTGCAGAAGCCTGGATCGTCGTCTGCACGGTTTCAGGAGTCTTTTGCAGATTTCGTGCAGGTGCGTTCTTGCCTCTCGCGCAATGCCGATCGCGCTGATTA
>CALMVY010000196.1 GCA_937873245.1 uncultured Arthrobacter sp.
CGTCGTCTGCCCCGCGCGGGCGGTGAAGCTGATCCCGGCGAGGACCGGCTGCTCGGCACGCGGGTAGGCGAACCCGACGTCGCGCATCTCCAGCTCGCCGCGGCCGGTGCGGCCGGAGAAATCCAGCGGGTGCTCCGGCGGCCGGACGCTGGATTCGGTGCCGAGCACCTCGCCGATCCGGTCCGCGGAGACCGCCGCGCGCGGGATCATGATCGCCATGAACGTGGCCATCATGACGGACATCAGGATCTGCATGAGGTAGCTCAGGAACGCGATCATGGTGCCCACCTGCATGGAGCCGTCCTGGATCCGGAACGCGCCGAACCAGATCACGGCCACGGACGAGACGTTCAGCACCAGCATCACGGTGGGGAACGCGAGCGCCATCAGCCGGCCGGCGCGCAGGGCGGTGTCCGTAACGTCCTCGTTGGCCCGGGCGAAGCGGGCGGTCTCCACGTCCTCGCGGACGAACGCGCGGACCACGCGGATGCCGGTGAGCTGCTCGCGGAGCACCCGGTTCACGGTGTCGATCCGGGTCTGCATGAGCCGGAACAGCGGCACCATCCGGGTGATGATCAGCCCCACCGCCCCCAGCAGCACGGGGACGCTGACCGCGATCAGCCAGGACAGCTGCAGGTCCTGCCGCATGGCCATGATGACGCCGCCGATGCTCAGCATGGGCGCGGCCACCATCAGGGTGGCGGAGACCAGCACCAGCTGCTGGACCTGCTGGACGTCGTTGGTGGAGCGGGTGATGAGGCTCGGCGCGCCGAAACGGGTGACCTCCTGCTCGGAGAACGCCGCCACCCGGCTGAAGACCGCCCCGCGCACGTCCCGGCCCATCGCCATCGCCGCCTTCGCCCCGAAGTACACGGCCGCGATGGCGCAGGCGATCTGCAGCAGGGTCACCAGCAGCATCACGGCGCCGGTGCGCAGGATGTACTCCGTGTCCCCCTTCGCCACGCCCTGGTCGATGATGTCCGCGTTCAGGGTGGGCAGGTACAGCGAGGCGATGGACTGCGCCAGCTGGAAGACGACGACGGCGAGCAGCAGCCAGCGTTGCGGTGCCAGGTATTCAACGAGCAGTCTCCAGAGCATCCGTACTCCACTTCACGCTGCTTCACGCGCTGATTTGCGCCCGGTGATTCGAACGTCAGTTTACGTCCGGAGACTTGGAGCGGACCGGCTTCCTCTGAGGGCGAATGGCCGGAAGCCGCCAAGCAAGTCGAAAAAGTCGACGTGCAGCGGCAACGTGTCGGCGCGCCGAACCGGGTCATCTCCTATTCGAGCAACTCCGCCACCCTCGTGAAGCGTGCGTGTGAGGCTCTACGCCCCAAAGGTATTCACAAGGTCTCTGAGATAAGCATGTGACTGAGATAACGGCTCCTCCATTCGCCGGACCATTGAGGATCTCAAGCTGTCGAGAAAGCCGGACGAAGCCGGGGAACCCCTCGCCGCCGTGAAGAAGCACACGGGTAACGCATCCAAAAAGCGCATCCATCTGCGCACCTCTGCCTTATTTATCTGGGGCCCAGACGGCCCGCCGAACACCGGAGATACTTATGAAAAGATTTGCCCCCTCTGCCCTGCTTACCGCCGCGCTGCTCGCCGGATCGTCGGCAGCTGTCGCCGCACCTCCGCCGCCCCGGCCGGACTTTCCCCCGGACGTGGTGGTCCCTGCCGGAGAGGGCTGCGATTTTGCGCTGGGGGTTGCCGGGACCGGCGCCAAAGCGCGCATCAAGACATTCGCCAACGGCAGTCAGATCATCTCGGGCAGGGGTTACCTCCTGACTTACACGAACGAGGACACCGGGATATCCGTGACCTTCGAAACCAATGGAACGTCGGAGCACACGTCGGCCCCCGACGCTGACAACGTCGTGACCATCACGTCGAGGGGAAGCAACGGCCTGATCCTGTTCTCAAACGATGTGTCCAACGTTCCGGGCGTAGATGAGCCGTCAGCAATCCAGTACACGGGGGTCATCGTCTACACCTTTGACCTGGACACCGGCTTCACTACGCTGATCAGCGCTTCCGGAACACAGCGGGACCTCTGTGCCGAGCTGTCTTAACGGGAACGACCATTGCCGGGACGGCGCCTAACGCCTGCCCAGCAACTTCCGCCAGGCAGGGACGGGCTTAGGCCCGTCCCTTCTTGCGTCCCGGTGGCGTGCCCAAAACGGCGGCGCCCTTGAACCGTTCATCTCTCTCAGACACCGGCCTTGGTGCCCCCTCGGACGAGGCACCACCCTCCATTGAAGATGGCACCATGGGGAGATGACTCCTGATCTCGGTTTTTCCGGCTTCCTCCGGCGTCCCCGTCCCGTCAAACCCGCGGCCGGTCAGGAATCGGTGTGGGACTACCCTCGGCCGCCCAGGGTCGAGCCGCGATCGGAACGGGTTATCGTGCGGCTGGGCGGGCAGGTGATTGCCGACACCACCGATGCCGTGCGCGTCCTGGAAACGAGCCATCCCCCGGTCTACTACCTGCCGCTGGACGCATTCCCTGCCGGCGTGCTCGTCCCGGTCGAGGGCACCAGCTTCTGCGAGTTCAAGGGGGAGGCGCACTACTTCGACGTCGTTGCCGGCGGCGTCGTCGTTCCCCGCGGAGCGTGGACCTACCCGGAGCCCACCCGGGGTTTCGAGGCGCTCAGTACCCGGGTGGCCCTCTACCCGCGGCACATGGACTCCTGCGAAGTCGACGGCCAGCCGGTGGCCTCGCAGGAGGGTGACTTCTACGGCGGCTGGATCACCCCGAACATCGTCGGTCCGTTCAAGGGCGGCCCGGGCACTTCCGGCTGGTGAGGACCCGTTCTGAACCGCTCATTCGCGGGAGCGCTTGCGAGGCTCCGTTCACCGACGTAGCCTCGGCCAGATGAACGATGAAGGAAAGCCCGCGTCGGAGTTGAACGGCCGAGCGAAGAGAAGCGGGAGCACGGCATTCCTGCCGATCGGGATCGTTTCCCTTGCCGTTGGGGTCGCAATGATATTTCTGGGCACCACGGCCTGGATTGCGTTCTTCACGATGGGCATCACCTTCCTCATCCTCGGGATGCAGAAGCCCGCAGGCAAAGATGAGGGTCCACCCAGCGAGACTTCGCAAGGCTGACCTCGGCCGCCGAATGTCGCCTCGATCATGGCGGCCACTCTGGAGCAGGGCATCGTGGCGCAGCTAGGTTGGCCGGTGGGTCCGGGCTAGGAGGCGGGATCGGCGTCGTGCTTTGCCGGCTGGTGGCCGTCGTGCTTTGCCGGCTGGTGGCCGTCGACGGCGGCGCGGACGCCGCCCTCTTCGTGCCCGGTCTTCTTCTTGCCGAACGGCAGCACTTTGAGCAGCGGATTCAGGATGGCCATGACCACCATTCCCCAGGCGAGACCGAGAACGGCCGAGCACAGGGTGTTCACGAGCCAGGCCAGGAAGCCGCCGAACACCGGGAGCCCGGCGAACGGTGCCTCGAGGACGTGGACCAGGTCATACGGCAGGTGCCAGCCGAGGTCGTAGGAGCCCTGCAGCATGATGTGGCCACCCACCCACAGCATGGCGACCGTCCCGATCACGGTGATCGTGGTCAGCACGGCGGGCATCCCCTTGACGAGCAGTTCACCGAAGCGCTTGGAGCCCGCGGAGTCCTTTTTGGTCAGGTGCAGGCCGATGTCGTCCATCTTGACGATGAGGGCGACGGCGCCGTAGACGGCCACCGTGATCGCGAGCGCCACAACCACCAGGATGGCCGCCCGGGCCCATATGGACTCGGCGGAGATCTCGTTCATCGCGATGACCATGATCTCGCAGGAGAGGATGAAGTCGGTGGTGATAGCGCCCTTGGTGACCTTGGCCTCCGCTTCCGGACCCCGGTCGACCGCCGGCGTGTCCTCTTCGGCCACGTGGTGGCCGCGGAGCTTGTGCCAGACCTTCTCGGCACCCTCGTAGCAGAGGTAGGTGCCACCCAGCATGAGGATGAACGGAATCACCCAGGGGATGAAGGCGCTGATGAGCAGCAGCGCCGGCAGGATGATCAGCAGCTTGTTCCGGAGCGAGCCCCAGAAGATCTTCTTGATCATCGGCAGTTCGCGGGACGGGTCCGCCCCGGACACGTACTGCGGGGTGACGGCGGCGTCGTCAATGACGACGCCGGCGGCCTTGGCGCCCGCCTTGGCCGCTCCGGCCGCGACGTCGTCCACCGAGGCGGCCGCTATCCGGGCCAGGGCTGCGATGTCGTCCAGCAGGGCGACGAGACCGCCGCTCACAGCCCGCTTCCAAGCTGCTCGACGGCGGACGGCTGGACGAGGTTGCCTCGGTCAAGGCGGGTAATTGGCATATACGAATTATATGGTGGCGGGCAGCCGTTGCCCGGCACCGGTGGCAGCTGTCCGGCGCTCAGCCGCCCAGCACCACGTTCACCGGCGGCTCGCCCGCCAGCATCAGATCGATCTGCCGCTGCAGGAGTTTCCCCATCCTTGGACGCATGGCCGAGCTGGCCCCGCCCACGTGCGGGCTGATGATGACGCCGGGGGTCCGCCACAGCGGGTGGTCCTGCGGCAGGGGCTCGGGGTCGGTGACGTCCAGGGCGGCGCGGATCCGGCCGGAGCCGGTGTGCTTCACCAGGGCGTCGGTGTCCGCGACCGGGCCGCGGGCCACGTTGACCAGCAGGGCGCCGTCGGGCATGGCCGCGAGGAAGGCGTCGTCGATGAGGTGGCGGGTGGAATCGCTGAGCGGCACCCCGACAATCACGATGTCGTGTTCCGGCAGCAGCGTGTGCAGCTCGTCGATGCCGTGGACGTGGCCGCGTTCGTCGTCCCGCGCCTTGCTGGCCACCTTTGTCACCGTGGTTTCGAACGGCAGGAGCCGGTCCTCGATCGCCTTGCCCACACCGCCGTAGCCGACGATCAGCACCCGCCGGTCCGCGAGGCTGGCGGTGGGCCGGGTCTCCCAGCGGCCCTCCTGCTGGTTCTGCAGCAGCCGCGGGAACTCGCGCTGGCTGGCCAGGACCAGGGCAAGGGTCAGTTCGGCGGTGGAGGTTTCGTGGACGCCGGCGGCGTTGGCGAACACCCGGCCCGGCGGCAGTGAGTCCGCGACGCCGTCGTACCCGATCGACTGGCTCTGCACGAGCCCGGTGTCCACCCCTTCGAGGCTGCGGAGGATCTCCGTGCTGCCCATATAGGGCTGGACCACGATGTCGATCCGCGGCAGGGGCGGTTCCCCGGTCAGGTCCCACTCGAGGACGGTGACGTCCGGGTGGGGCGCAAGGTACTCGCGCAGGGTCGGGTCCGGCAGGCTCACAGTTATTTGGCTCGGCATAGCTGCCAGCCTAGTGCGGCTGGACTCATCGACTGCTCCATAACTGCCCTTTTGGAGCCCCATAAGGGCAGTTACGGAGCAATCGACGGGGGAACGCATGCGTCCGCGGTAGACCCAGCTGGGAGTTTGCCCTCACCTTCGCGCCGCGCCGCGCGTCTTTTGGACATGCCCCCCGGCCGGGCATACATTGCAGGAAACCCCTCCCCCTTACTGACCCGGAAGGTCCTGCACCATGAACACCTCGGGATCATCCCGTCCGGCCGGCACGTCCCTCAATGCCCGCGGGAAGCTTCTTCTGGTCTGGGCGGCCACGGTCCTGGTGCTGCTGGGCATGGTGACGGCCGCCGTCGTCCGCACCGGTCCGGCGCCCCGGACGGACTTCCTCGCCAGCCTGCAGAGCCAGTGGGAGGGGCAGCCCGTGGCGGCGGCCGCTGCGGCGCCGCCGGCCCCGCGGGCCGCCGTCGACGTCGACACCGAGATCAAGCGGATCCTCGCCGAGAACCCCGGCTACCGGGTGGGCGTTGTCCTCGCGGACACGCGCGGCGGGGAGCCGCGCAGCTACGGCGACGGGACCGAGTTCGTGGCGGCCAGTACCGCCAAGATCATCACGGCCGCCGCCTACTACCACCTGGTGGAGATCGGCGAGAAGTCCCTGGACGTGCCGATGGGCAGCTTCGACGCCGCGTTCCAGCTCAAGGCGATGGTCAACGCCAGCAGCAACGACGCCTGGCTGTTGCTGATGCAGGACATCGGCTACCCGAAGCTGATCGAATACGCCGCGTCCATCGGGATCAGCTACGACCCGGAACAGAACCTGCTGACCCCGGCCGAGATGGCGGAGGTACTCAAACAGCTCTCCACCGGCAAACTCATCAACGCGGAGCACACCCAGGAGCTGCTCGGCTACATGCAGCAGACCAACAACGAACGGCTCATCCCCGCCGCCGTCGGCCCGGACATCACGGTGCAGCACAAGTACGGCGAGCTGGGGGGCTACGTCCACGACGCGGCACTGCTGAGCTCCGGCGAGCGGTCCTACGCGCTGGCCATCTACACCTGGGGCGAGGACGGCGAGAGCGAGGCACGACTGGCCATGATCCACGGGTTGACGGACGTGGTGGCGAGGGCGCTGCGGGAGTAGGCGGGCCCTTGACCGGTTAACGCGCAGAGCCCCCGCTGCACCGAGTGCAACGGGGGCTCTGTTCCAGCTGGAGAACCGGGGTTAGCGGCCGAAGAGCTTGGCGAAGAAGCCGGTCTTGGTGCTGACTTCACCCTCGTGACCCTTGCAGCGGTCGGCGCTCTTGACGCCCCGCATGACCTGGTCAACGTGCTGGCCGCAGCCGGCCCAAGTGGTCTTACCGCACTTCTTGCATGCAACCTGTCGGCACATCTGGTTCTCCTTGTTCGTAGGTCCGTGATGATTACTATACCCCCAGGGGTATGCGTCGCCAAAATGCGTCCCGCGGGAACAGCCGGCTGCCTGCCGGCGTTGGTTCCGTACAGTGGCACCAGCGCTGCGCCGCTCCTGCACGAACTGACTTCCGAACCGTACCGAGAGGACCGCTGATATGGCTTACATCAAGGTTGGAACCGAGAACAGCACCGACATCGAGCTCTACTACGAAGACCACGGAAGCGGCCAGCCGGTGGTCCTGATCCACGGCTACCCCCTGGACGGATCCTCCTGGGAGAAGCAGACGACGGCGCTGCTGGCCGCCGGCTACCGGGTCATCACCTACGACCGCCGCGGCTTCGGCCAGTCCAGCAAACCCACCGACGGCTACGACTACGACACCTTCGCGGCGGACCTCAACACCCTGCTCACCACCCTGGACCTGAACGACGCCGTGCTGGTGGGCTTCTCGATGGGCACCGGCGAGGTGGGCCGGTACCTCGGCACGTACGGGTCGGCCCGGGTGGCGAAGGCTGTGTTCCTGGGCTCGCTGGAGCCCTACATCCTGCAGGCCGACGACAACCCCGGCGGCGTCCCGCAGTCCGTGTTCGACGGCCTGATGGAGGCTGTCACTGCCGACCGCTACGCCTTCTTCACCGAGTTCTTCAAGAACTTCTACAACAGCGACACCTTCTTGGGCACGCCCCGGCTCAGCGAGGAAGTCATGCGGGCCGGCTGGAACCTCGCGACGTCGGGCGGGCCCACCGCGTCGGCGGCCGCACAGCCCACCTGGCTCACCGATTTCCGCGCCGACATCCCCAAGATCGACGTCCCCGCGCTGATCGTCCACGGCACCGCGGACAACATCCTGCCGATCGACGTCACGGGCCGGCGGTTCGCCAAGGCCCTGCCGAGCGCCGAGTACGTGGAGATCGAGGGCGCCCCGCACGGCATGCTCTGGACCCACGCCGCCGAGGTCAACGAGGCGCTGCTGGGGTTCCTGGGCAAGTAGGGCCCTGCGCTGGCCGGTCGGGGGACTGGCCGCCGTCCGTCCGGGGGCACTTCGACACGAAACGCCGGGCCGCCGTCGTGCATTTCGACGCCGGACCCCGGCAAAGTGCCCCCGGACGGCAGAGCGGCGTGAGCCCCCGCAGAGAACGGGCGGCCAATCGAAACTGGAGTGGAATGCCGCCGCCCTTGTTGCGGTGTAACCGAGGTGCGACCAGGGCGGGCAGACCCCGACCAGAGCTATAAATTCGCATCTCGCAGAAGAACCAAGACAATGTCCATCATCAATTCACCAAGAAAATCCCGCCCCCTGGTGGCCAGGATCGCGCTGATCCCGGCCGTCACCCTGGGGCTCATCGGGGGCCCCGTCGCGGTGGCCGGCCCGGCCACCGCAGCAACCTCCGAACGCGGCTGCACCGTGGATCCTCTGAAGCCCACCAAGCAGGACAGCAGAGACAAAGGCAAAACCACAGTGGACTTCCGGATCTACGTGGACTGCCACGGGCGACAAGACGGTGCAGATCCGCCAGCTGCGCTTTGAAGACGACCCCGGCAGGCATGACGATCTCCTGGGGTGGTCCACGTTCTGGAGGTCCTTCGATCGCCGTGACGACGCCGTGAGGATTCACAGTTACGACCACGTGCGGAACGGCCCAGGCAGCGAGGAGGTCTACCAACTCGTTTCCTTCCGCGTCCGCAGCGGCAACAGCGATCATTGGTCCGACTGGACCCGCTGGGAAAAGAGCGACGTGGCCAGGATCCACTAGTGATCATCCAGCGGCCCGCGCCGCCGTGCACAGAGAGCCAGGGGACGAGTCCTCTGGCTCCCCTTTTGCCCGGGTTTTGCCCGGAGGTCCTGGCCGCGACACCCAAGGCGGGGGCCAGGCCGGGCGCATCCCTTGCCGTCCGGGGGCACTTTGACACGAAACGCCGGGCCGCCGCGGTCCATTTCGACGTCGGACCGCGGCAAAGTGCCCCCGGACCGCAGGGCGGGGTGGGCCGGAGCCGGGACCGCGTGGGTGAACGCCGGTACCCACCGCCACCGCAGCGAGGTTAGGTCTCGTCGTCCCACATGCCGGTGTCCGCGGCCGCGTCTTCCGGCTTGACCTCCGCGTCCGAGTCACCGGACCCGACGTAGGCGGCCGGCACCGTTCCCGCGGCCTGGGTCTGCTGTTCCTCACGGATATTGCGGGCCTGGCCGGGTTCGGCGTGCGGCTGGCGGGCTTCGACGGCGTCCGGGTCGCCCGGCCCGCGAAGGCCGGCCGGATCGGTGGTCGGATCGGTGGTCGGATCGTTGGGATCACTCATGACACTGCCTTTCGTCCGTGGATTGAATCCTCTCCCAGACTAACGTGGGCCCTACACCGTGGATCCAGCAACAGATCACGAGGCCTCATGCACCTTGAAGAGTTCAATTCGGCCAGCCGCACCGGGGCCGCCGACGCCCTGCGCCCCTGCCTGGACATCCCGCGCTGGATCGATGAACTCGCCGGCGCGCGGCCCTACCCCACTCTCGCGGCGCTGCTTGAGGCTGGCCGCCGCGCAGCCAACCCGTTCACTCCGGCGGAGATCGAGGCGGCCCTCGCCCACCACCCGCGGATCGGCGAGCGGGCGCCGGGCAACAGCACTGAGGCCAGGCTGTCCCAGTCGGAGCAGGCCGGACTCGGCGAGGCCGGCGAATCCGTCGCAGACGCCCTGGCGGCCGGCAACCGGGCCTACGAGGAGAAGTTCGGGCGGGTGTTCCTGATCCGGGCGGCCGGCCGCAGCCGCGGGGAGATCCTGGCCGCCCTCAACACCAGGCTCTCCCACACGCCCGAGCAAGAACAAGCAATAATTGGCCAGCAGCTGCGGGAAATCGCCGTGCTCCGACTCGAAGGGCTGATGGGAAAATGAGCATGTCCCACGTCACCACCCACGTACTCGACACCAGCTCCGGCAAGCCGGCTGCGAACGTTCCGGTCACCCTGAACAGGCTCGACGGCGGCCGCTGGGTCCAGGTCGCCGAGGCCGCCACCGACGCGGACGGCCGCATCAAGCAACTGGGGCCGGACCGGCTGCCGACGGGAACGTACCGCCTGGCCTTCGACACGGGTAAGTACTTCGCCGCCACCGGCACCGCCACGTTCTTCCCCGAAGTGGTCCTCACCTTCGGCGTGGTGGGGTCGGAGGCCCACTACCATGTGCCGCTCCTGCTCAGCCCGTTCGCGTACTCCACCTACCGGGGCAGCTGAGCCCGCCGAATTCAGATGTTGCGGGAGAGACCGCAGAACCCACCGAGTGCGCACTTGACGGCAATGTTCCGCTTCGGGACTGCCGTCAACTGCCAACTGGATGCATAGGCTGGGACCATGGCTGACTCATCGGAACGGCTCACGACGGCGGGATCAACGGCGGGATCGACGACGGCGGTGCTGCTCGCCGCCGGCGCCGGGACACGGCTGGGCCTCGGGCCCAAGGCGCTGCTCCCGTTCCGCGGCCGCACCCTCGTGGAAGTGCTGGCCGACGTCCTGCTCGCGGGCGGCTGCCGGGAAGTGGTGGCGGTGCTCGGCGCGGACGCGGCAACGGTCCGCGCCGGCACCGACCTCAGCCGGCACCGGGTCATCGACAACCCCGACTGGGCCACGGGAATGGGCAGCTCCTTCCGGCTCGGAGTCGCCGCGGCGGCCCCGGAGGACCACGTGCTAATGGCGCTGGTGGACCAACCGGGCCTGACCCCGGAGACCGTCGCCCGGCTGCTGGCAGCCCACCGGCCCGGCAGGGTGACCGCGGCAGGCTACCGCGGCCCGGAAGGAACGCTGCAGCGGGGACATCCGCTGCTCCTGGATGCCAGCCTCCGCGCTGAAGCCGCACATACGGCAACAGGCGACGCCGGGGCACGCTACTTCCTGCAGGCCCATCCGGAGCTGGTAGACCTAGTGGACTGCAGCGACCTCTCCGGCGGCGAGGACCTCGACTCCCCCGACCAGCTGAACCTCCTCGACCCGGCCCAGCCACAGGCCACCGCGCAACGTAAGGAGAACCAGGAATTATGAGAATCCTTGTCACAGGTTCCGCGGACGGCCTTGGACGGGCCGCGGCGGATTCCCTGCTGTCGGGCGGCCACGCCGTCGTCGTGCATGCCCGCAACCAGGACCGCGCGGCCAGCCTCGCCGCCCTCGTGGACCGCGGTGCGGACATCGTGGTGGGCGACTTCACTGACCGCGATGCCGTTCGGCGCATCGCCGTCGAGCTGAACGGCCGGGACCCGCTCGACGCGGTGATCCACAACGCCGGCGTCTGGCGCGGACGGGCGGTCATGCCGGCCAACGTCGTCGCGCCCTACCTCCTCACGGCCCTTCTCGAGGGGCCGCGGCGGCATGTGTATTTGAGCAGCGGCTCGCATTTCGGCGGGCAGCCCTCGCTGGCCGGAGTCGATTGGCAGGGCAAGACGCCCGGATCGTACGCAGACAGCAAACTGTTCCTCACCACGCTCGCGGCCGAGCTGGCCCGGCTGCATCCGGAGCTGCTCAGCAACGCCGTGGACCCCGGCTGGGTACCCACCAAGATGGGCGGACCCGGCGCGCCCGACGATCTGGAACTGGGACACCAAACCCAGGCCTGGCTCGCGGCAAGTGATCAGCCCCAGGCGCTCACGAGCGGCGGGTACTGGTACCACCGGCAAAGGCAGCAGCCACACCGCGCCGTCAATGACCACACCTTCCAGGACCAGCTCCTGCGAACCCTTGCTGACGAAACAGGCGCCCGGCTCTGACCCGGTCGCGGCAGGCCACCGCGGGCCTACTGCTCCATGCCGGCGGCCAGCAACTTCTGCAGTCCGAGCTTGAATCCGGACCGGCCGCCATGCGCGGGGTGCCGGATTTTCGGCACGTCCAGGCCGCTTAGCCGCAGGCTGCGGTGCGCCACATTCCCGACGGCCACCACCGTTTCGACGGGAAAGAGTTCCGTCAACGCCTGCCAGAACGGGGTTCCCAATGCTGCCTCGGAGGCATTGGGCGTGCGGTTGGACAGCGGCTGCCCAGGGAGATGGGTATGCCAGGGGCAGGCACTCCAGAGCAGGGGCAGGAAGTCCAGCTCGGCCAGCACCTCCCACATCACCGTGGCCGTCGGCTCCGCCGCAACGCCCGCAGCCTCTGCCGGCAGCACGTAGCCCTTGTCCGGCCCGAACAGTCCGAACCCGTTGGCAGGACCCTCGAACATCGTGCGGTTGGTGAAGGGAACGCCGGTGATCCTCATGCCGCGGAAGCCGGGGGCCTCCCCCACCAGCAGCACCTTCGGGCGCCGGTCCAGCATTTCCTGGAGGTAGATCGCCAGGTTCCGCCGGCGCTGCGCATTTCCCGGCACGGAATGGTCAAAGAAGTTGTTGCACGAGTTGTTGCGCGCCGGCCCCGTTGCCACGGCCGCGAGCCGGTCCACAAAGCCGTCGATGGCGGATGACGTCATTCGGCCCCTTCCCTTCGCAGTCCGCAGGTCTCGCAGTTCGTAGAACAATCAGACTATCCGTGACCCTGCTAGCCCGGCGCAGGGCCCAGGGGCGCCTTAGCATAGGGGGCATGGCGGACACGACCATCTTCACCGTGGGGCACTCCACCCACCCGATCGACGAATTCATCGGCATCCTGAAGGCCCACGGCATCAAGAAGCTGGTCGACGTGCGCACCGTCCCGAAGTCGCGGCACAATCCGCAGTTCAATGCGGACCCGCTGGCAGCGAGCGTGCGGGCCAGCGGGATCACTTACCGGCGGATGGAGTCCCTCGGTGGCCTCCGGCACTCCCGGAACGACAGCCCCAACGGCGCCTGGCGAAACGCCTCTTTCCGGGGCTACGCCGACTACATGCAGACCGAGGAATTTTCCAAGGCCATCGACCAGCTCTTGGAACGCGGGCGAACCAACAATTTGGCGATCATGTGCGCGGAAGCCGTCCCGTGGCGCTGCCACCGCTCGCTGATCGGAGACGCGCTCGTGGTTCGGAATGTCGAAGTGCTGGACATCATGACGGAAAAGTCTGCTAAACCCCACACCCTGACTTCTTTCGCCCGCGTGGACGGCCGCCGCTTGTGGTACCCGCCGGAATAGTGGCCCGGTAACGGCAACGCGGACTGCTACCAGCGCGGGTGGATCGATGCGCGGAAGTAGCGGTCGTAGATTTCGTGGACGCCGACGTCGAACGTTGAGTCAATCCCGCTGGCCGCCGCCGCTTCGGCGTTGGAGCGGGCCTGGTCCACGGTGCGCGCACCGGGGATCACCGTGCTGACGCCGTCCTGCGCCGCGATCCAGGCGATGGCCGCCTGGGCGGTGCTGACGCCGTCGGGCACCAGTTCCTCGAACTCGGCCACCGCTTTGAGGCCCTGTTCGAAGTCCACTCCGGAGAAGGTCTCGCCGACGTCGAACGCCGATCCGGTGCGGTTGAAGTTCCGGTGGTCGTCCGCCGCGAACGACGTGTCCGCGGTGTACTTACCGGAGAGCAGCCCCGAGGCGAGCGGCACGCGAGCGATGATCCCGACGCCGGCGGCCTCCGCCGCGGGCAGCACCTCGTCGAGGGGCTTGAGCCGGAAGGCGTTGAGGATGATCTGCACCGTGGCCGTGCCTTCGTGCCGCATCGCTTCGAGGGCTTCGTCGGTCCGCTCCACGCTGACGCCATAGTTCCGGATGGCGCCCTCGGCCACCAGGGTGTCCAGCGCGTCATAGACTTCGGCGTTGCTGTACACGGCGGTGGGCGGGCAGTGCAGCTGGACCAGATCCAGCCGCTCCACGCCCAAGTTCCGCCGCGACCGGTCCGTCCATTCGCGGAAGTTGGCCAGGTTGTAGTTCTCCGGCAGCTGCTCCGCCCGGCGGCCCATCTTGGTGGCCACCGTGATGTCCAGGCCCGGGTTGTCCGCCAGGAATTTGCCGATGGCCTGCTCGCTGCGGCCGTCGCCATAAACATCGGCGGTGTCGAAGAACGTGACCCCGGCTTCCGCGGAGGCGGCCAGGATGGCCTGCGCCTGCGCGGGGTCCACGTTGCCCCAGTCCGCGCCAAGCTGCCAGGTCCCCAGCCCAACGATGGAGACGTTCCGTCCGGTTTTGCCCAAGATTCGCTGTTCCATCATCCGACTATAGGCCGTGGGCGCTCTCAACGTGCGGGCGCCGGAACAGCAACGCGGGGTCAGCTACGGCCCCTTAAGGCCCCTCCAATGGGCCGTAGCTGACCCCGCGTTGCTCTAGGCGGAGGGGACCAGCCCTGCTTCCTTCATGGCCAGGTAGATCTTGTCCCGGGCGATCGGCAGCTCCGCGAACCGGATCCCCGTGGCGTTGCGGATGGCGTTGGCCAGCGCCGGCGCCACCGGGTTGAACGGGCTCTCGCTCATGGACTTCGCGCCCAGCGGGCCCAGCTTGTCACTCGTGTCGGCGAAGTACACCTCGCTGCGCGGCACGTCCGCGAAGGACGGGATGTGGTACTGCCGCAGGATGTCCGTGGTGACCCGTCCGGCGTCGTCCACCCTGACCTCCTCATACAGCGCGGCACCGAGCGCCTGCGCGATGCCGCCTTCGATCTGCCCGCGGCACTGCCGCGGATTGACCACCACGCCGGCGTCGGCGGCCTGGACGCTCTGCAGGATCCGCAGCTCCCCCGTCCCGGTGTTCACGGCCACCCGGAACCCGTGGACGTTGAACGCCACGGACCGCGGGGTCCCGCCCCAGCGCCCCTCGCCGGAAAGGTCGACGCCGGCGGCCGCGGCGGCGTCGTGCAGTTCCGCGAGCGGCACCCGGGTTCCCTCGCAGATGACCGCGTCATCCTCCAGCACACACCCCGAGGCCTGGACCTGCCGGATGCCGGCGGCGAAAGCGCGGATCCGCACCGCCAGTTCCTCGGCCGCGGCGAGGGTGGCCTTCCCGGCCACCACCGTGCCGGCCGAGCCGAAGGCACCGGAATCGTGGTCGACCAGGTCAGTGTCCGATTGCCGGACGGCGATCCGGCCCGCGGTGGTGGACAGTGCGGTGGCGGCGAGCTGGGCGTGCACGGTGGTGGTGCCGTTGCCGAACTCCGCGGTTCCCACGTCCACCTGGTAGCTCCCGTCCGGCAGGACCCGGATTTTGGCATGCGCAAAGTGGCCCCGCGGCGGGACGGTGTCGATCATGGACAGCGCCGAGCCCTCCCCGGTGACCCACTCCGGGCCGAGGTCGCCGAGCCCGGCGTCCGCGTAGCGTTCCCGGCCGCGCGCGAGGGCGTCCTGCACCAGCCGCGTGCACTGGTCCAGCCCGTAGCTGCCGTAGAGCACGTCCTCCGCCGGTTCGGCGTGGGTGGAGAGCATGTCGTCGCCCTCGCGGACCATGTTGCGGCGGCGGAACTCCATCGGGTCCATGCCGATCCCGGCGGCGAGCTCGTCGACGGCGGACTCGATCGCGAAGATCATCTGGCTCAGCCCGTAGCCGCGGAAGGCGCCCGAGGGCACCGTGTTGGTGTACACGGCGTGCGCGTCCACCTTCTTGTTGGCGCAGTTGTACACGCCCAGCGATTCGCCGCAGCCGTGGAACATCACGCCCACGGAGTGGTTGCCGTAGGCGCCGGCGTTGGTCAGGACCTCCAGCTGCAGGGCCGTCAGCTTGCCGTCGTTGCTGGCGGCGGCCTTGAGGTGGATGGTGAACGGGTGCCGGGTGGTGGCTGCCGTGAACTGCTCGGTGCGGGTGAATTCGAGCTGCACGGGCCGCCGCAGTTTCAGCGCGGCGAGGGCCACGATGTCCTCGGTGAGGACTTCCTGCTTGCCGCCGAAGCCGCCGCCCACCCGTCCCGTGACCACCCGGATCCGGTCCTCGTTCAGGCCGAAGACCCGGCCCAGGGTGCGCCGGACCAGGAACGGTACCTGGCTGGACGTGCGGACCTGGAGCCGGCCGTCGTCGTCGATCGAGGCGATGGCGGCGTGGGTCTCCAGCGCGGTGTGCGCCACCCGCTGGGTGCGGTAGGTCTGCTCGTGGATGAAGTCCGCGGCGGCGAAGGCCGCGGCGACGTCGCCCAGCTCGGAGTGCAGCTCGGCCACGACGTTCCGTTCCGGCCGGCCGATGCGGGCCGTGGCGGCGTCCTTGTCCCCATGGACCGCCGGGGCACCGGGGCGCATGGCGTCCTGCGGGGTGAACACGGCGTCCAGCACCTGGTATTCCACCTTCAGCGCCCGGACGCCGGCTTCCGCCGCGGCCACGGTATCGGCGACGACGGCGGCGATCCGCTGCCCGACGAAGCGCACCACATCATCCAGCACCCGGGTGTCGTCCGGGTCGTCGGTGTAGAGCTCGTGCTGCGCCGTGGAAAACAGCTGCGCGGGCGCGTCCTCGTGGGTGAAAACCGCCTCCACACCGGGAATCCGCAGTGCGTCCGCGGCATCGATGGACAGCACGCGGGCGTGGGCGTGCGGCGAGCGCAGGAGCTTCACGTGCAGGAGACCGGGCAGTTCCTCCGCCGGGACGTCCAGCGTGTAGCGGGCAGTGCCGGTGACGACCGCGCGGCTGGCGGGGGCCTGGACGTCGTCGCCCAGCTGGCCGGGACGCGGGCCGGGCTGGCCTTCCCCCGCGATCCCGGATCCCGGCCCGGCGGGATCCGGGTGGCCCTCGTCCCCACAAACGGCGTCCGAGATGGCGGTATAGCCGGTACAGCGGCACAGGTTCCCTTTGAGGTTCCGCGGGAGGTTGGCCTTCTGCTCGTCGTCGAACGTGGCCACCGTCATCACCATGCCCGCGGTGCAGAAGCCGCACTGGAAGCCCTGCCGTTCCATGAACTGCTGCTGCATCGGATGGAGGCCCGCTGCCCCGGTTTCGCCGGCGGTGTTGGCTCCGGTGCCGGCGAGGCCCTCCACCGTGGTCACGGCCCGGCCTTCGGCGCGGACCGCGGGGTAGATGCAGCTGTGCACGGGAAGCCCGTCCACGTGGACGGTGCAGGCGCCGCAGTCGCCTCCGTCGCAGCCTTTCTTCACGCCGAGGTTGCCTTGCTCCCGCAGGAACGTCCGCAGGCACTGCCCCGGCCGCGGTTCGGCCTGCGCTGCGACGCCGTTAATCTCGATAGCCATGCTCAGGCCCCCTCCGGCTGCGACGACGTGCGCGGCGACGACGTGCGCGGCGGAGGCCAGAAGTCGCCGGAAACGCGGGCCGGCAACGTGCCCGCCGGCGCTGCCAGCTCGGCGCGGATTTCCTCGGCGAGCCGGTAGGTCATGTCCTTGCGCCAGGCGGGCAGCCCGTGGATGTCGTCGTGATAGAGCCCGTCCGGGATGGCGTCGTCGAGCGCCGCCGCCAGTGCGGCTGCCGCACCGTTGCCTGTGTTGTAGAAGCGCAGCTGCACGGGGCGTTTGGTGGCGGCCGTGACGGTGAGGACCAGTCCGCCGTCGGCGTCGAGCCGTCCGATCAGCAGCACCCCGGACCGTCCCAGGTTGCTCAGCGAC
The DNA here is from genome assembly GCA_937873245.1 of uncultured Arthrobacter sp. Classification (GTDB taxonomy): domain Bacteria; phylum Actinomycetota; class Actinomycetes; order Actinomycetales; family Micrococcaceae; genus Arthrobacter. The sequence goes on from CALMVY010000196.1 coordinate 17,104, forward strand.
AGCCGGCGGAACGCCACCCGCGAGGCAAGGGCCGCCGCCGGCAGGTGGATGCTGCGGAGCAGTTCGCCGGGTGCCAGGGCGTTGCGCCCGTCCCCCGTGACGAAGTCCGCCACCGGGACGCTGCGGCTGACGCCGCCCGGGCCGAGTACCGTGGCCACGCCGTCGAGGGCCGCGCACAGCGAGATCATGGGCCCGGCCGGCAGGGACGTGCAGAGGTTGCCGCCCACGGTGGACATGTTCCAGACCTTGAAGGACGCCACGAACGAATCGCAGCACGGCCGGATCAGCTCCAGCGCGGGCCAGGCCGCCGCGTGCGTCCGGCCGGAGTCGCCGGCGGGCAGCGCATAGAGCTCGGCGACCGTGCAGGTGGCCGCCAGTTCGATCCCGGATTCGGTCACCGTGATGGCCGGCCAGCCGGTGGAGCCGAGGTCCAGAAGCCGCCTGGGCGGTTCCTGGCCGAACGCGAAGCTGCCGTAGGAGAACAGCACCGTGCCGCCGGCCAGCCAGGCGTCCCCCTCCCGCCAGTCGGCCGGATCCGCGGTGCGGACCACGGCCTCGATGGTGGTCATGTCCATGGCATCCCCCGGTGTTCGATGTGGACCTCCAGCCCGCCCCCGCAGGTGAGCCCGACGGCGAACGCGTCCTCTGCACTGCAACCGAAGAACCCGCGGCGAGGGCCGCCGTCGGGCATCAGATCCAACATTGCTGCATCCCCTCCTCCCCTGTGGCGATGGTCTGCACATTGTCGTTCCAAACGAGGGCCGTGGAAAGGACCGCCCTGGCCGGGCTCACCGGAAATCCGCTGCGATTTCGGATTTCCGCGCCCCGGGATCCCCGCAGCGCCTGTCCGAAATCGCGGCGCCTGTCCGAAAGCGCAGCGGAATCCGCACGTCTCAGTAGTCGATCCGGGTCTTCAAGGTGTTCCACGTGGTGAAGGGCTGCAGCACGGCCGGTGCCTCGGGACCGTCCAGCGCCAGCTTGCGCACGGGCATCACGGCGGCGGGCTGGCCTTTCTCGAAGTACTCGTAGAACACGGCGTCGTCGAATCCCACCGAGGCGGCGTCGTGCCGGTCGGCGGCAAAAACCACGCCTTCCACCCGGGCCCAGAGGGCGGAGGCCAGGCACATGGGGCACGGTTCGCAGCTGGTGTAGAGCGTGGCACCCTTCAGCTCGAACCGGCCCAGTTCGGCGCAGGCCCGGCGGATGGCAGTGACCTCGGCGTGGGCGGTGGGATCGTTGGTGGCGGTGACGCGGTTGACGCCGTCGAACGCTTGTCCGTCCACGGTGACAACGACGGCGCCGAAGGGCCCGCCACTGTTCATGACGTTGGCGGTGGCCAGCTCGATGGACCTGGCGAGATACACCTGGGCCGTGGCGATGACAGTCATGATGCGACTCCCTCTGCTGTGGAAGCCGGAACCGTACCGGAAGGCGATGAGCCCGCGGCGTCGGGTACCAGGCTCCAGCGTTTGCGGTGAAGTTGGTGTTGCGCCTGGTAGATAGCCTCCCGGCTCCCGGGTGCCCGCCGTTGACAGGAGCGAGACTAGCAGCGGAAAAGGGGTTGCGCCATCAATTTCCGGGATGCTTGTGATGCGCCCGCACCCCCACTAGCCTTGGACCTACTTCGTGGCGTGCGTCACGTAACCTGGGAGCAGCAGGCAGGGTTGTAATGAGCTGGCGTCAACTGACGTCGGCTCTTTTTTGTGGGCCGGCGGAGAAGGAAACGGACGCGAAATGCGTACGGAATTTCTCTGTCGGATTTTGGCTCCACCTACCGGAAGTTGGGAACCGCACCATGAACAGCAGGATCGTCCTCGGACCGAACCAGTACGGCAAAGCCGAAGTCCGCGTCGTCAAGATCACCCGCGACACGGAGCGCCACGAGATCGAAGACCTCAACGTCACCTCCCAGCTCCGCGGCGACTTCGCCGCAGCCCACCTTGACGGCGACAACAGCCACGTGGTGGCCACGGACACGCAGAAGAACACCATCTACGCCTTCGCCCGGGACGGCATCGGCTCCCCGGAAGCCTTCCTGCTCCGGCTCGGAGAGCACTTCACGTCGAGCTTCGACTGGGTGGCCGGTGGCCGCTGGGAGGCCGAGTCGTACCGCTGGGACCGTATCCAGGCCCACGGCGCGCCCCACGACCACTCCTTCGTGCGCAACGGCCAGGAGGTGCGGACCGCCGTGCTGGTCCGCGACGGCGCCGACCGGCACCTGCTGTCCGGCCTCAAGGACCTCACCGTCCTCAAGTCCACACAATCCGGGTTCGCCGGCTACCCGCGGGACCGGTACACCACCCTGCCGGAGACCACGGACCGGATCCTCGCCACCGAGGTCTCCGCCCGCTGGCGCTACCGGACCGGCACGGATTTCGGCTCCCTCGATTTCAACAAGGGCTACGAGGACATCAAGGCCCTGCTGCTGGAGGGCTTCACCGAAAAGTACTCCCATGCCCTGCAGCAGACCCTCTTCGACATGGGCGCGAAGGTCCTCGAGGCACACCGCGAGATCGACGAAATCAGGTTCTCGATGCCCAACAAGCACCACTTCCTGGTGGACCTCTCGCCGTTTGGCCTCGACAACCCCAACGAGGTCTTCTTCGCCGCCGACCGTCCGTACGGCCTGATCGAGGCGACCGTGCAGCGCGACGACGCAGTACCGGCCGACGCCGCCTGGTCCGGAATTGCCGGCTTCTGCTAGGGACGCCGCGATGGCGAAGCGGCGGGCGGCCGGAATCATGCCGGGGGACGCTAGTGTGTTCGCCATGGCAGATCGGGATCGCTGCTGCCGCAGTCCCGCCGCCTGAAGCACCAAGTGACGCACCAAGTGACGCACCGCCTGATTCACCGACGAAGAAGGACCATCATGGCTCTCACCGTTTCAGCCCACCGCCCCGTTGACCGCGCCGAGGAGATCCTCACTCCCGAGGCGCTGGCCTTCATCGAGGAACTGCACCAGCGCTTCGCCACCACCCGCGGGGAGCTCCTGAAAGCCCGGGCGGCCAAGCGCGACGACGTGGCCCGCACCGGCCGGCTCGATTTCCTGCCGGAGACCCGCGACATCCGCGAAGGAAACTGGACCGTTGCCCCCGCCCCCGCAGCCCTGCAGGACCGACGGGTGGAAATGACGGGCCCGGCCGCCCCGGCCAAGATGGCGATCAACGCCCTGAACTCCGGGGCGAAGGTCTGGCTCGCCGACATCAGCGAGTCGGTGGCCCGCTTGATCGCGTCCACGTCGTTGCCGGCGATCGCGGTCTTGGCGCGGCTCATCAGCAGGTCCGCCGTGTCGCTGCCGGATTGGAGCCAGACCGCCTGGATGCGGTTCTCGACGAGCTTGGCGGTGGTGGCGTCGGGCGCCTGCTTCAGGGCGCTGAACAGGAAGTCGAGGTTGTGGCCGCGGTCGGCGTCGGAGCGGGGAGGCTTGGCGTCCGGCGGCGTTTCCGGGCGGCCCTGCTTCTCCGGGGCGGAGCGCTGCGCCGGGCGGTCCGGGAGGCCCTGGGCAGCGGCGGCCGCCGCGAGCCCGACCGTGCAGGCCACCAGCAGGGCGAGGAGGCGACGCGAACAGCCGATCATGCCGTCATTGTACCGGAACCGGGGCGCGCCGCAAAACGCGCCCCCGTCGGCACAATGCAGTTGGCGGTGCGGCGTTCCCGGCCGCGATCAGCCCTGCCGCGCCTTGAAGCGGCGCTGCACCTTGTTGATGACGTAGACACGGCCCTTGCGCCGGACCAGCCGGTTGTTGCGGTGGCGGCCGAGCAGTGACTTCAGCGAATTGCGGAT
>CALMVY010000197.1 GCA_937873245.1 uncultured Arthrobacter sp.
ATGTTGGCGGCACTTGACAGCGAGATTTATGAATTGACAGCGCGGCGTCGGAATTATCTGATTCTGCGACTCGACTCATTTCTCACAGATGGAGCAGCCACTTACGATCCCGCTTTACTGACTATAGAGCATGTTCTACCACAAAGTGCAGGCACTACAAGTGAGTGGCTGCATGACTGGCCTAATGCTCAACAGCGGAACTATTGGGTGCACCGAATTGCAAATCTGGTACCACTAACCCAAAAACGAAACTCAAAGGCTCAGAATTTCGACTTCAGAAGGAAAAAGGAGGCCTACTTTGGAGGAAAGCGTGGCATTTCCTCTTATGCATTAACATCACAGGTATTGAATACAAATGAGTGGACTCCAACGGTGGTACAAACCCGTCAGAAATACCTTATGCAGATTTTAGCAGAAAAATGGGAGCTTAGCTGATGGCTATAACCATCGCTTGTTCCCAGATATGAAGCAACCTTCATGGATGCCGTCACGCTCACTCATGCCCTCAAGGCGGAGGCCCGCCGCCTGGGCTTTGACCATTGCCGCGTCCTCCCCGTCGCCCAAGCCGCCCATGCCGAAGGGGCCGAGCGTCGCCAGCAGGTAGCCGGCGGACTGCGCGACCGTGGACAGGGCGGTGGTTTCGGCGGTGGTGCGGCCGCTGCGGCTGATCATCACCATCACGAGCGGGAAGATGCCGAGCCCGAAGCCCAGCAGGACCGCCGTCAGCGGTGCCCAGGAGACGGGCAGGACGAGCAGGGCCAGGACGCCGACGGCCATCGTGACCGTGGCGAGGTAGAACGCCGTGCGTTGCATCCGGGGGCGTGAGCCGATGGCGACCAGCACCATGCCTGCCGGGACGGAGACCAGCTGCATCAGGCCGAACATCAGCCCGCCCTCGGCGGCCGTCAGGCCCAGTGTGACCAGCATGTAGGGGAACCAGCTGAGCACGGCGTAGGCCAGCAGGGCCTGGACGGTGAAGCCGAGAGTGATCAGCATGCCGGTGCGGGTCCGCAGCAGCGGCCAGGGGGATACCCGGCCGGCCTTGACGGCGGGCGCGTTCCGGTGGGCGTGCAGGGCGATCGGCAGGAAGCCGAGGCAGGCGCCCAGCGCCAGGAAGCCGATCGCTCCGACCCCGGCGGAGGGCGAGCCGAGCTGCTGCGCCACGGGGACGATCAGCACGGCCACCACGGTGGCGCCCGTCGTCATGGTCACCGTGTACAGCGCCGTCATCAGCGACGTCCGGTGCGCGAAGTGGGTCCGGATGAAGGACGGCATCGCCACGTTGCAGATCGCCAGCCCGGACATCCCGACGACGGTGCCCGCCAGCAGCATGCCGGTGGACGGAATGCCGCGGACCAGCAGCCCGGCAGCGAGCAGCGCGAGGGAGAGCAGAATGGCCTTTTCCAGCCCCAGGATCCGGGTGAGCCACGACGTTGCGGCGCCGGCCACGGCGAAGCACAGCGTGGGGATCGACGGGATGATGGCGGCGACCAGCGGCCCGTAGCCCAGGACCTGCTGCAGGTCATGCAGGAGCGCCGCGGCGCCGGTGATCCCGGCGCGGAGGTTGAGGCCGATCAGCACGATCGCGACGACGCCGGCGATGATCACTCCGCGCGGGGCGCGTACGACGGCGGCAGGTGCTGTCTCGGAAAGCGCGGATACCGCGATGCTGCTGGCCATACCTAAAGGTTAGACGTTTGACGTTTGAGGTCTAGCTTTTAGTGGCGAATATCTCGGCAAGTGACACGGCCCGCGTGGACAGCTGCCCGGGGGCGGCGATGGCGGCGGCGTAGCCGTCCGGTGCCGGGACGCGGGTGACGAGGAGGCCGTGGACTGCGGGATTGCCGGCGCACTCCGTGCGCAGGGTGCCTCCGGTGCCCGTCGGAACCAGCCGGACGCCGGAGGGATCCACGGCCAGGCCAACACCCGCTGCCTTCAGTGCGGCTTCCTTCGCCACCCACAACCGGATCCGTCCGGCATCGGTCAGCCCGGGCCCGGCCGGTCCGGAGCCGGTCAGTCCGGCGCCGTCGGGCCCGCTCCGTTCCTCCGGGGTGAGGGCGAAGTCGTCAAAGCCCGCGAACACCTGGGCGGGAACTCTTTCGATGTCCGCGCCAAGGCTGGTTCCCGCCGGAGCGGCGGCCGCCATGACGGTTCCGTGGCTGCGGGACATGCTCAATGCGACGCCCTCGATCGAAGGTTTGCCGTGGTCGGTGGCGCCGCAGCCGGCGCAGATCCGCCGGACGTCCAGCCCGGCGGCGTCGGCAGCAGGCAGCCCCAGCCGACGCGCTGCCAGCAGACGGAACAGGGCGTGGGACGCCGGGAAGTCCAGCCGGTCCGCCGGGCGTTTGAACCGGAGCGAGGCATCGCGTTCCCGTGGCGACAGGTACGCACCCAGGCCGCCGAACAGCCCGCCGTACCCTCCCAGGCCGGCCAGGGCCGCGGCCTCCTGGACCGCGGCGGACGGCACCGCCACGTACTCAATCCCGGCGGCCTCAATCCCCGCAACCAGGCGGGCCGGCGCGGTCACCGCTTGCTGATCCGGCGGTACTGCGCGATCGCCAGCGGGGCAAAGACGGCGATGATGCCGACGCTGCACAGCACCGAATAGAGGATGGCGTTGTCGGCGGGCCAGCCGCCCGGGGTGCCGAAGCCGGCCGGGGCCGCGTTCCCGAAGAGTTGGCGGGCGGCGGTGGCGACGGCGGTCACCGGATTCCATTCCGCAATCACGCGGAGCGGGCCGGGCAGGGAGCTGACGGACACGAAGGCGCCCGAGACGAAGGTGACCGGGAACAGCCACACAAGGCCCAGGCTCTGGGCGACTTCAACGCTCCTGGCCGTCAGGGCGATGACCGCCCCGATCCAGGAGACAGCAAAGGCGAACAGCAGCAGCAGGGCCAGCGCCGCGAGGGCCGAGACCGGGCCGGTGGTGATCCGCCAGCCGATGGCGAGGCCGCAGAGAAGCGTCACGGCGACGGATAGCACGCTGGTGGACAGGTCGGAGGAGGTGCGGCCCAGGATGACGGCCACGCGGGACATCGGCAGTGACCGGAAGCGGTCGATCAGCCCGAGCTGGAGGTCCTTGGCCAGGTAGACGGCCGTGAACGAGGCGTTGAAGGTCAGGGTCTGCGCCAGGATGCCGCCGATCAGGTAGCTACGGTACTGGTCGCCGCCGAGGGTGCCGCCGAAGACGAAGCCCAGCAGCAGCACGAACATCACGGGCTGCACGATGCCGGTGACCAGCGCACCGGGAGTGCGCAGGACGTTGATGAGGTTGCGCCGGGCAATGACGGAGCTGTCCCGGGCGGCTGCGGTGATGGCGCTCATGCGGGCACCCCGACCTTCTCCGGCGCCTGGACTTCCGGAGAATCGGGTTCCTCGGCCGCCGCGGCGTGGCCGGTGAGTCGCAGGAACACGTCGTCCAGCGTGGGGCGGCGCAGCGAGGCCTCGTCCACCGGGAGGGCGCGCGCGTCCAGTTCGGACAGGACCCGGACCAGCAGCCGGTGGCCTTCCGGGGCGGCGATGGAGACGCGCAGGTTCTGCGGGTCCGGTTCCGCCCGGGAACCCGGACCGGCGGCCCTCTCCAGCACGCCGGCGGCAGCGGTGAGGTCCGCGGCGTCGCGCATTACGACGTCGATCCGTTCGGTACCGGCGCTTTGTTTCAGTTCCGTCGCGGTCCCCTCGGCAATGACGCGGCCGTGGTTGATGACGGCGATGTGGTCGGCCAGCCGGTCGGCTTCCTCCAGGTACTGGGTGGTGAGGAGGACGGTGGTGCCGTCCGCTACGAGGCTGGATACGACGTCCCAGGTGTCCAGCCGGCCGCGCGGGTCAAGCCCGGTGGTGGGCTCATCCAGGACCACCACTTTGGGCCTGGCAACGATGGCCCCGGCGAGGTCCAGCCGCCGCCGCATGCCGCCGGAAAAGGTGCCGGAGCGTTTGCCGGCGACGTCGGTGAGCCGGAAGTTTTCGAGCAGTTCGTTGGCCCGGGCCGCGGCAGTCCGCCGGTTCATGCCGTACAGGCGGCCCACCATGTGCAGGTTCTCGAAGGCGGTGAGCTTCTCGTCTACGGCGGCGTACTGCCCGGACAGGCCCAGGTTCCGCCGCACCAGGTCCGGATCGGCCAGGACGGAATGGCCGGCGATCCGGGCGTCGCCGCTGTCCGGGGACAACAGGGTGGTGAGCACTTTGACGGTGGTGGTCTTGCCGGAACCGTTCGGTCCCAGCAGGCCCAGGACGGTCCCTTCGCCGGCGTGCAGGGAGAGCCCGTCCAGGGCCTTGAAGCTGCCGAAGCTCTTGCTGACGTTCTCGACCCGGATCACTGCGAAGCGGCGAGTTCGGCGACCTTGCGGGGAGCCATGTCCGTCCAGGTCCGGGACACGTAGTCGAGGCAGGCGTCACGGGTGTCCGGTCCAAACATGGCCACCCAGCCCTGCGGCACAGCCGCGAAGGCGGGCCAGAGGGAGTGCTGCTGATACTCATTCACGAGTACGGAGAACGTTGCGGACTTGTCATCGAATGGATTCGTCACGTTGACCTTTCCTGTCGGTTCTGGCGTTTCGGAAAGCCCCTCTTGTGGAGCAGGGGCATCACTGGCTATTCGTCTCCGCCGCCCAGGTGGATGGCCAGCGCGGGCATAATTGCGCTGAGAGCCCGGTCACTTAACATCTGGGAGTGCCGGTCCTCCACAGGAACGTCGGTGATGGCCCCCGTGATGAACGGCCGCCAGGCATCGCTGCCTGGCGTGCCGGCAGGCACCTCCCTGGTGGCCCGGAAGAACAGCAGCCGGCCGTCGAACACCTGCGGCTGCTCGTCGCGGATCAGCCGTGCCAGTGCGGGGAAGTTCCCCACCATGGCGTTGACGGAGTCCAGCGGAACGGTGCCCAGCGGGTTGTGGTGTTCGCGCAGGATTTCCTGGGCGCGCTGCCCGTCCAGTCCGGCCATGTCCTCGTCCGGCAGTTCGTAGCCTTGGGCGTCGAGGTAGCTGGCCCACAGCCCCGGGCCGGTTCCGACGTCGGCGTTGTCCTCCTGGCTGCCGGGGAAGGCGTCGAGGATGGCCAGGAACGCCACTTCCTCGCCGAGTTCCTGCAGCCGGGTGGCCAGCCGGTGGACCAGGTGCCCGCCGAAGGACCAGCCCATCAGGTGGTACGGGCCCTCCGGCTGCACGGAGCGAAGCTGGGCGATGTAGTCATCCGCCAGTTCGGTCAGGGTTGCGGCCCCCACCGGGTGGGTCCGGCCCGGTTCCATCCCGGGCATCTGCAGCCCGATCAGCGGCCGCTGCGGATCCAGTTTGCCTAGCATGGAGGAGTAGCCCCAGCTGATGCCGGAGGCCGGGTGCACGGCAAAGAGCGGCAGTTTTGTTCCCGTGGTCCGCAGCGGCAGCAACTGCCGCAGGCTGTCCGCGGCGCTCTCCTCCGCGCCCTTTGCAGACTCGCGGAGCAGGGCCTCGACGGTGGGCGCCCGGAACAGCGACTGGACCGTCAGGTTCGTGCCCAGCGCCGCATTGACCTTGGCGATCAGGGGCTGGGCCAGGAAGGAGTGCCCGCCGAGCTCAAAGAACGATTCGTCCACGCCGGCCCGGTCCAGGGACAGAACCTCGGCGAAGATCCCTGCCACTGTCTTTTCCCGCGGGGTCCGCGGACCCCGCCCGGAACTGCGGGCCGCGCTGCCGGGATCCGGCAGCGCCCCCGTGTCCACCTTGCCGTGCGGGGTCAGGGGCACTTCAGCGATGACGACGACGGCGGCCGGCACCATGTAGTCCGGCAGCAGCCCGCGGACGTGGTTGCGGACGGTGTCGGAGAGGGATGCGGCGTCGATTTCGGCAGCGGGTCCGGCCCCGGGGGCCGACTCTTCACCGGATGCCGCCGGCACGATATAGCCGATGAGGCGTGTTCCACCGTCGTTCCCCGCGGTGTCCCCAATAGGGCGGACGACAGCGGCGGCGACGCCGGGGGCGCTGCGCAGGGCCTGCTCCACCTCGCCGGGTTCCACCCGGAAGCCGCGGATCTTCAGCTGGTCATCGTTGCGTCCCGCGAAAACCAGCCGGCCGTCGGCATGCCGGTAGACCACGTCGCCGGTGCGGTACATCCGTTCGCCGCCGCCGGCGAAGGGATCCGCGACGAACCGCTCGGCCGTCAGCTCCGGGCGGCCGCGGTAGCCGCGGGCCAGCTGCCTGCCGGCAATGTAGAGTTCGCCGGCCGCGCCGGGCAGGGTGTGCTGCAGCCTGTTGTCCAGGACGTAGAGCCTCGTGCCCGCCGTGGGCTTGCCCAGCACGGGTTCGCCGGTGTCGCCGACGCGGGCCAGGACGGTGTCCACGGTGGCTTCGGTGGGTCCATAGAGGTTCCAGGCCTGGACGCCGGGGTGCGCCGCGACCGTGTCCCAGAGCCCGGCGTCGAATGCTTCCCCGCCGAGGGCCAGGCTGAAGCGGCCGGCCTGCCCGCCGTCGGCTGCCTGTGCATCGGCGTGTGCATCGAGCAGCCGGGTGAACCCGGGCTCGGTCAGGAGCTGCCGCAGGTAGCCGGGGGTGGTTTCCCATGCGCTGATGCGGTGGTCCGCGAAATAGGCTGCGAGCTGCCGTGAGTCGCGGCGGGTCTCATCGCCGATCAGGTGCAGCTCGTGGCCCGCCACCATCCAGAGGATCGGGTCCCAAGAGGCATCGAAGCCGACGCCCGTCGTGTGGGCGACGCGCCGGTGTCCGACGCCGGCCAGCACCGTGTCGCGGTGCGAGCCGAGCAGCGCCGCCAGGGCGCCATGGCTGACCTCGACGCCCTTCGGCCGGCCGGTGGACCCTGACGTGAACATCACATAGGCCAGCTCGCGCGGGTCCGGCGCGGCGGCGGCCAGGCCTGCGGCAGCCGCGGCCCCGTCCGGTTCCCGGCCGTTGTCCTGGCCTTCCTCCTGCGGTGCCGCGAGGTCCTCAAGCACCAGCAGCCGGGGCCGGACCGTCAGCTCCGCGAGGAGCCGTTCCACCCGGGCCGCCACGGCACGGCTGGTAAGGATCACCGGCGGGGCGGCGTCCTCGATGATGGCCGACGCCCGCTCGTCCGGGTATTCGGTGTCGATCGGGTTGTAGACCGCGCCCGCGGCGAGCACGCCGACCAGGCTTTCGACCGTTCCCCGTGAACGGGGCAGCAGCACGGACACCACCTCCCCGCGGCTGACCCCCGCGCCCGCCAGGGCGGCGGCGATCCGGGACGCCGACACGGCAAGGCCCGCAAAGCTCAGGGTCCCGTCCGCTGCGACCACTGCGGTGCTGTCCGGGGTTGCGCGGACCGTGGCGGCGAGGGCCGCCAGGATGCCGGGCTCCGCGTCGGGCGCCGCGGCCCTGACCGCGGTGCCCGAGCGGGTTCCGGCCGTGGCCGCCATCAAGATGGTGGCTTCCTCATCCCCGAGCATGGGGAGCACGGAAACGGGGGTGTCGGGGGACGCGGCGGCGAGTGCAAGGAACCGGCTGAAGCTGTCCGCCAGCCGCTGGGCGGTTGCCGCCTCGAACATCGCCGCGTTGTAGTCGACCGTGCCGGCCAGGCCGGCGCCGTTGTTGCCGTCGCTGCCACCGCCGCCGTCGCCGTCGGGCCGGAAGGTGAAGGAGAGGTCGAACTTGGCCTCGCCCGACGCCGTCTCCGGCTCGGGCTTCACGCGGACGCCGGGCAGCTGCGGGACAGCCGGCACGTCGTTGTCCACGGTGAGCATGGTCTGGAACAGCGGGTGGCGGCCCAGCTCACGGTCGGGATTCACGGCTTCGACCAGCCGTTCGAAGGGCACATCGTCATGGTCGAAGGCCGCCAGGATGCTTTCCCGCGACCGGCCGAGCATGGTCCGCAGGCTGGGGTCACCGCCGGCGTCCACCCGCAACGGCAGCGTGTTCACGAAGAAACCGACCAGTTCCCGCAGCGCCGGATCCGTCCGGCCGGCCGTGGGGGAACCGATGACCAGATCGTCGCCGGCGCCGCTGCGGTGCAGGAAGGCGGCCAGCGCGGCGTGCAGCGCCATGAACAGGCTCGCGTTCGACGCCGAGGCCAGGCCGTTGAGTGCCGCGACGCTCGCGGGGTCCAGCCGGAACGTCAGCTGCCGGCCAGGCTGGCGTGATTCGCGGGGCCTGCGGTGGTCCGCCGGCAGCATGAGTTCGGCCGGGATCCCGGACAGGGTGCTGCGCCAGTGCTCCAGTTTGGTGGTGAGCGCCGCCCCGTCGAGCTGCTTCCGCTGCCAGTTGGCGTAGTCGGCGTACTGCAGGGTCAGCGGCGCCGGGCCGGTATCCGCGCTGGCATCCGACCCCCGGCCCAGGGCGGCCTCGTAGGCGGCGGACAGGTCCCGGGCCAGCGGGGCGAGGGACGCCCCGTCGCTCGCGATGTGGTGCATCACGAGGTGCAGGACCCACTCCGGCGTGTCAGCCGACTCGACGGGGATCAGCCGTGCCCGCAGCGGAAGCTCGGAGCGGACATCGAAGCCTCGTTCGGCGTCCTCCCGCAGCAGGCCACGAACCTCGGCCGGGGCCGCGGCGGCGCTGACGGCCAGGCGCATGCCGGCACTGTGGGCGGCGTCGGACGGATCCAATACCAGCTGTTCCGGCACCCCGCCGGTTTCCGGGTAGATGGTCCGGAGGACTTCGTGGCGCCGGAAGAGGGCGCCGACGGCGGCGGCCAGCGCCTGCTCGTCGAGCTCGCCGGTGAGCCGCACCGCCAGGGAGATGTTGTAGTCGGCCGAGCCCGGGTCCAGCTGGTTGAGGAACCACATCCGGGACTGGGCGTAGGAGAGGTCCACACGGGCGGGCCGGCCCGAATCGGCACCGGCCAGCCAGTCCGTGAGGGAGGCCGGCTGCGCCGCTGGTTCCTGCTCCGCGGCGTCCGGGTCGGTTCCCGGGGCCGCCGCGGAAATCGCGGACCCCGCAACCGCGGCCGCCGCGGACCCGGCAGGACCTGCCTTGCCCGTCTGCCGGTGGACCGCTGCGAGCAGTCCGGCGGGAGTGGGCGCATCGAAGAGCATGCGCAGCGGCAGTTCGGTGCCGAAGGCTTCGCGGATGCCGCCCATCATCGAGACCGCGAGCAGGGAATGCCCGCCCAGGACAAAGAAGTCATCGCCCATCGAGACCTTGTCCACGCCCAGGACGTCGGCGAAGATCCCGCACATGGTGCGCTCGTCCCCGGTCGCCGGAGCGGTACCCCGGCCGGCGCCGGTGCCCGCGGACGGAACCGGAAGGGCCTTGTAGTCCAGCTTGCCGTGGGGCGTCAGGGGGATGGCGGGCAGTTGCATCAGAACGGCCGGGACCATGTAGTCGGGCAGCGTGACGGCGGCCAGGGCGCGCAGTTCCGCGGACCCGGCGTCGCCGGTGTAGTAGGCCACCACGCGGTGGGCCGGTTCGCCGTCGGCCACGGCCACAGCACGGTCAACCTGCGGATGGGAGGACAGTGCGGCCTCGATCTCGCCGAGTTCGATCCGGAAACCGCGGACCTTGACCTGTTCGTCCGTGCGGGAGAGGAACTCCAGCGAGCCGTCCTGCAACCGGCGGACCAGGTCGCCGGTGCGGTACATCCGGCTGCCGTCGGCAGCGAAGGGGTTGGCCACGAAGCGTGAGGCCGTCTCGGCGGGGCGCCGGTCGTAGCCGCGGGCCATTCCGGGACCGGCAAGGTACAGCTCGCCGGGGACACCTGACGGTACAAGTGCCAGGTACTGGTCCAGGACGAACGTGTCCGTGTTGGCGATGCCGCGGCCGATGGAGGGTGTTCCGCCGCTGATCCCGGTGGTCACGGAGTCCACGGTGAACTCGGTGGGGCCGTAGAAGTTGTGCGCCGAAACCTCCGGCGCCTGAGCGAGCTGCGTCCACAGCCCGGCGCTCACGGCCTCGCCGCCGAGGGCCAGGAGCAACGGCTGTTCCCGTGCCGCATCGAGCAGGCCGCTCTGCAGCAGCTGCCCGGCATAGGACGGCGTCGTTTCCAGCACGTCGATGCCGTGGCTGCGGCAGTAACCGGCCAGCGACTCGGCGTCGCTCCGGACGTCGTCGGCCACGATGTGGAGCTCCGCTCCGGCGACCAGCCACAGCATCGGGTCCCAGGCGGCGTCAAACCCGAGGCCTGCGATGTGCGCCACGGACACGGTTCGGTCCGGCCCGGCGGCCCCGAAGCGCGGGGCGTACAGGGTGCGGTGGTGGTGCCGGTAGAGGTTGGCGAGCGCGCCATGCGGCACGGCCACGCCCTTGGGGCGCCCGGTGGAACCGGAGGTGTAGAGCACGTAGGCCAGGTCTTCGGCCGCCGGGCGGCGGTCCGCCAGGGCGGCGTCGGACACGCCGGTACCGGCTGCCAGCAGCGTGTCGACATCCAGAGTCCGCGGACCCTCGGGGCCGTCCGCACCGGCCGCCGGGACGCCGGAGATGACGACGGCGGGAGCGCCGTCCTCGAGGATGATCCGGATCCGCTCCTTCGGGTAGGAGAGGTCCACCGGGATGTAGACCGCGCCTGCGGCCAGCACGGCCAGCGCGGCAGCGACGACGTCGGCCGTGCGCGGCAGGGCCACGGCGACCCGGTCGCCCGGCTCCACGCCGGAGGCCACCAGCCCCTTGGCGAGGGACTGGACCCGGCCATGGAGTTGGGCGAAGCTGGCGCCGGCTTCCGCCCCGGCGGCGTCGATGAGGGCCGAGGCGTCGGGGGTCCGGGCCACTGTGGCGTGGAAGGCGTCGACGACGGTTTCCGCCCCGTTCCCGCCCGTCGCGGGAACCCCGGCGTGAAGGCTCTGCGTCAGGGCGTGCCGGTGCTGCTCCGGGGACTGGATCCGGAGCCGGTCCAGGGTGATCCCGGGATCCGCGGCGAACTGATCGATCACGGCCAGGAAACCGGCCACGAGCTGCTCGGCGGTGGCCCGGGTGAACAGGGCGGGGTTGTAGGCCAGCGAGCCGCGGATGCCGGCGGCAGACGCGGTGTCATTCGCAACGGCACCATCTTCAGCGCCTTCAGCAGCACTGTCTTCAACACTTTCTTCAACACTTTCTTCAGCAAGGTCCAGCAGCAGGTCGAACTTGGCGCCGCCCGGTTCCTGGCTGAGGTCCGCGGTGGCTTCGAGACCGTCCATGGAGAGCCCCGCAGCTGCCGTGTTCTGCAGGGTCAGCATGACCTGGAAAAGCGGGTGGCGGTGCTGGGACCGGGCCGGGTTGAGCTCCTCGACGATGCGCTCGAAGGGCGCGTCCTGGTTGGCGTAGGCGTGCAGGTTGGTGTACCTGACGCTCTCCACGAGCTCCGCGGCGGTGGGGTTTCCGGAGGTGTTCGTCCGCAGCACCAGGGTGTTGACGAAGAAGCCCACCAGCTCGTTGAGCTGGGTGTCCGTGCGTCCGGCCACCGGCGTGCCGAGCGGGATGTCCTCGCCCGCGCCGGACTTGGTGAGCAGGGCCGCGAGCGCCGCCTGAAGGACCATAAAGAGGCTGGCGTTGTGTTCCCGCGCCAGCGCGTTGAGCCGGGCGGCGGTTGCCGGGCTGATGGTGAGGGGAACGGACGACGCCGGTGCGGCGGTCCCCTGCGCGCCCCGGGTGAAATCGAACGGCAGCCGCAGCTCTTCGGGGGCTCCGCGCAGTTCGCGGGTCCAGAACTCGAGCTGGCGGGAGATGGCGCTCGCCGGATCCTCCTCGCTGCCCAGTTCGTCGCGCTGCCACAGCGTGTAGTCGGCGTACTGCACCGGAAGCGGCGCCAAGGGGGTGTCTGTGCCGGCCGTCAGGGCGTTGTAGGCGCGTGAGAGATCCTGCGCGAGCGGGGCCAGGGACCAGCCGTCCGCGGCAATGTGGTGCAGCGTAATCGCCAGCACATGGTGGTCCGGGGCCAGCTGGAACAGGACGGCGCGCAGCGGCAGTTCCTGCGTGACGTCGAAACCGCGCCGGGTTTCAGCCGCGAGGGCACCGGGCAGCGCCTCGGCGGTGCACTGGACGGCCAGCAGCTCCACCGGTGTCTCGGACAGGATCCGCTGCGCGGGTTCGCCGTCGACCAGCGGGAAGACCGTCCGCAGGGATTCGTGGCGGCCCGCCACCTGATTGATGGCACCATGCAGCGCCGGGACGTCCAGGGCGCCCTTGAGCTCCAGCACCACGGGGATGTTGTAGGCGCCGGACCCGGGGTCGAAGCGGTTCAGGAACCAGAGCCTGCGCTGGGCGAAGGAGAGCGGGATGACGGCCGGGCGTTCCACGGGTTGGAGCGGGTTCGCGGTGCCGGCTCCCAGCTCGAGCGTTTCGGCGAGGGCTGCCACGGTGGCGTGTTCAAACACGGTGCGCAGGGCCGGGGCGACGCCGGTCCGGTCCCGCAGCAGGGCCACGAGCCGGGTCGCCAGCAGGGAGTGGCCGCCGAGGTCGAAGAAATCGTCGTCCAGCGCCACGGCGTCGAGCCCCAGGACCTCCTGGAAGGCCTCGGCCACGATCCGTTCCCGCTCGGTGCGGGGTGCGGAGACGGCGGCCTCCTTCGCCGGGGCGGGCAGCGCGCGCGTGTCCAGCTTGCCGTTGGCGGTCAACGGGATGGCGGGGATCTGCTGCACGGCGGCGGGCACCATGTAATCGGGCAGCTGCCGGCGGAGGAGCTGACGCAGTTCCGCCGTGTCCAGTTCCGCCGTGTCCAGTTCCGCCGCGCCCGGGCCGGCACCGTCAGGCACGGCGGCGGTGACGTAGCCGAGCAGCTGGTCGTAGCCGGCGCGGTTCTTGGTGACGGCGACGGCGGCGTGTTCCACGCCGTCGAGGCCGCGGAGGACCTCTTCGATTTCGGCGAGCTCGATCCGGAAGCCCCGGATCTTGACCTGGGCGTCCATCCGCCCGCGGAACTCGAGCGTCCCGTCCGGAAGGCGCCGGACGACGTCGCCCGTGCGGTACATGCGGGAGCCGTCGGGGACGAACGGGTCGGCGACGAAGCGTTCGGCGCTGAGCCCGGGCTGGTCCAGGTAGCCGCGTGCCAGGTTGATGCCGGCGACGTAGAGCTCGCCGATGGCGTTGACGGGGACCGGGTTCAGTCCGGAATCCAGGATGTAGTGGCGGCTGTTGGCCACGGAGTCGCCGAGGGTCGGTTCGGTGCCGGGGTGCATCACGGCGGTGAGGGAATCGACCGTGGTCTCGGTGGGCCCGTAGAAGTTGTAGGCCACCAGACCGTCCTTCTCCGCGAGTGCGCTCCACAGCGGAGGATCCACGGCCTCGCCGCCCAGGGCCACCACGGACGGGTGGGTGTCCTGGTCGAACAGGCCGCCGGCGAGGAGCACCTTGGCGAAGGACGGGGTGGTTTCGATCGAGTCGATGCCCGTGCCGGCCAGATAGCTGCTGAGCGCTTCCGGGTCGCGGCGGGTGTGGTTGTCCACGAGGTGGAGTTCGTGGCCGGCGATGAGCCAGAGGATGGGGTCCCAGGAGGCGTCGAAGGAGAGTCCGGCGGTGTGCGCGACCCTCAGCTTCCGTCCAAGCCGGTCCTCGGCGGGCCGGAAGATGCTGTCCCGGTGCGAGGTGTAAAGGTTCAGCAGGGCGAGGTGCCCGACGCCGACCCCCTTGGGCCGGCCGGTGGAGCCGGAGGTGAAGATGACGTACGCCAGATCCTGCTGCCCGGCAGGGCATTCCAGCGCCGACCCGTCTTTGCCTTCCAGGCAGGACACCATCAGCGCGGCATCCAGCACGGTGACCGGGACATCCGTGGCGATCTCGGCATGGCCGGAGTCCGCGCCGGTGAACGCGGCGGACGTCAGCAGGCGGACCGGGGCAGCGTCTTCGAGCATGCCCTCGACCCGGCCCGCGGGGTAGTCCGGGTCCAGCGGCAGGTACGCGGCCCCGGATTTCAGGATCGCCAGGATCGCGACGGGCAGCAGGACGCTGCGGTCCAGCCGGACGGCAACGGTCTTCCCGGGCCCCGCTCCGTGGCTGCTGAGGAACCTGGCCAGTTGGTTCGAACGTGTTTCCAGCTCGCCGAACGTAAGTTCGCCGTCGGGCGCGACGACGGCGGTCCGGGCGCCGGACTCCCGGGCGCTGAGCCGGAATTCCTCCACGATGGTGTGCCGGGGGAGGGCCGTGTCTCCGGCGTCTCCGGCGGCCAGCAGGGAGCGTTCCTCGACAGCGGTGGTCACCGACAGGGCGGCGAGAAGGGATTCGGGCCGGGTGGCCACATCGGTGAGGAGCCGGACGAAACGGTCCAGGTGCTCCTCCAGTTGCCTCGTGCTGTAGAGGGCGGCGTTGGCTTCGAACTGGACTCTGGGTCCGGGTTTTGGGCGTGGCTGTCCTGTGCCGGCGGCCGCGTCGGGCCCTGCGGCAGCGGCGGCGGCGCCTGCGCCGAGGCCGTGGATGATGATGGAGAGGTCGTCGATGGGGCCGGTGGACAGGATGTTCATGGTGCCGCGGGCGGGGCCGAAGCTGATGTCGTCCAGGACGGGCAGGATGTTGACCGAGGGACCCCGGTAGCCGCTGTGGGCGTTGAGGTCCTCGAAGCGGCCGCGCTGGTGGATCACGGCTCCGCGGAGGGTGGCGCCCATGGCGCTGACGGTGTCGCGGACTGTGGCGCCGGGCTCGACGGCCATCCGGATCGGCACGATGTTGGAGAGCATCGACGGCGTGGATTTCGCCAGTTTTCCGCGGCGTGCGGTGACGGGCAGGGCCACGGAAACGTCGCGCTCGCCGGTGATCCGGTGCAGATACAGCGAGGCCGTGGTGAGGACCAGTGCCGGCGCGGAGCCGGCGGCGGACCGGAGGGCGGCGGCGGCCGCGTCCGGCAACGTCCTGGCGGCGCGGACCAGCGAACTGGCTGGGCCCGCAGGCCGGCCGGCGAGTCCTGCCGCAGCCGGGGCGTCCCGCAACTGGTCTTCCCAATACGCCCGGTCGGCGTTGGCGGTGTCGGAGCCGGCATAGTCGATCTCGGCGGCCAGGATTTCGGCCAGGGCGCCGAAGGCCGGGGTGTCTGTGTTCCCTGTGTTCCCTGCGTTTCCTGTGTTGCCCGGGTTCTCCAGCAGCCCGTGGTAGAGCTCCGCCACGCGCTGGAGCACCAGCACGGCCGAGTAGCCGTCAAGCATGAGGTGGTGGACCCGCTGGTAGAAGAAATGCCTCTCGTCGGAGAGCTTGATGAGCTCGGTGTGGAGCAGTTCATCCGTGACGACGTCGCGGGCGAGGCCCAGGTCCGAGTCCATCAGCATCCGGGCTTCCGCCTCCGGATCCTTGGCGCCGCTCAGGTCCGTGATCTCCAGCCCGGCGGGGTTGGGCCGCGGGAACTGGAACGGACCCGCATGGTCCTCCCCAAAGGCCATGTTGAGGGCATCTGTCCCGGCCACGGCCCGCGCGACGGCCTCGGCCAGGGCCGGCACTTCGAGCGGTCCCTCGATCTCGACGAACTGTCCGATCTGGAACATCGGGTTCTCCGGCGCCAGCTGCTGCGCATACCAGATGCCTCGCTGGGCGGGGCTCAGGTCGAGCCGGCCGGCGGAGTTGTCGGGCTGGGTGTTGGCCGAGAGGTAGAGCCAGCGACCGGTTTCGGTGACGGTGATGGTGATGCCCGGCCACGCCCCGGACTTGTGTTCGACGTTGATCGTGGCGTCGGGCCGGAGTTCG
>CALMVY010000198.1 GCA_937873245.1 uncultured Arthrobacter sp.
CATCCAACATGCCAATCGCCTCGCCTGTGGCGGCAAGGCCGCTCAATTCAATGGTTTCATAGGAAAGCACACGCTGTTTTGCCATCGGCAAGAACTGTACCACAGATGGCAGCGAAGATGCGCAAGAAAGTCCGGCCAGAAATCTAGCAAGAGAAATCGGCAATTACACAATTCCCGATCTAGCCAGTATACTTTTATGAGAGACATTGCTGCCCCACCCTTCTCTTGGCATCTTTACTTGGCATCTTTACGCGTCCAATGCGCCCCTACTACACTCGACCACTTCCTATAGGTCGCCGCTTTCAGTTAAACAGGAGATCATCACCCTATGTCAATCAAAATCGCCATGATCGGAGCCGGTTCCATCGGCTTCACCCGCAAGCTCATGCACGACGTTTTGGCGGTGCCGGAATTGGCCGACACCACCTTTGCCATGATGGATATTTCGGCGCATAACCTGCAAATGGTCGAGCAATTGTGCGTGCGCGACATCCGCGCCAATAACCTGCCTGCCACCGTCGTCGCTACCACCGACCGCCGCGCAGCCATCCGCGATGCCGACTATGTGATTTGCACCATCCGCCAGGGGGGCCTCGCCGCCTTCCAAACCGACATCGACATTCCGCTGAAATATGGCATCGACCAATGCGTGGGCGATACGCTGTGTGCGGGCGGCATTATGTATGGACAGCGCACCATCCCCGCCCTGCTCGAAATTTGCGACGACATTCGTGAAGTCGCCCAGCCCGATTGCCTTTTCCTCAACTACTCGAACCCGATGGCGATGAATGTGTGGGCGTGCAACACCTATGGCGGCGTGCCGACCATCGGCCTCTGCCACGGCGTGCAGGGAGGCCACTGGCAGATCACCCGCTGCATCGAGAACTGGGCCAAGCAAGAGGGGCTGATCGGCCCGGACGAAAGTATCCACTAAGACCATGGTTGTTATTCCCCTAGCACCCATCGCCACAGTCTTTCAGCGCGATGTTGGGAGCGTAAGAGTAGGACTACTTGTTTTACGGTCGTCCGCTACCAGCGTCCGTTCCGTGGCCGGGGCTGGCAGACGGGGCACGAGTAGGAGGAACGGTTCATGAACTGGTCACGCCGGAGGGTGCTGACGAGGCCTGCCTGGGCGCAGCGTTTGCATTCCTTGCCCTCCCGGCCGTAGGCGTTGAGGGACCGGTCGAAGTAGCCGGACGCGCCGTTGACGTTGACGTACAGCGAGTCGAAGCTGGTGCCGCCGGCCGCGAGGGCGTCGGTCATGACCTCGCGGGCGGCGTCGAGGACCCGCTCGGCTTCAGCCCGCCGGAGCGTGTCCGTGGGCCGGGCGAAGTGCAGCCGCGCCTTCCAGAGTGCCTCGTCCGCGTAGATGTTTCCGATTCCCGAGACGAGCCCCTGGTCCAGGAGGGCGCGTTTGAGGCCGGTTTTGCGGGTCCGCAGACGGCGGTAGAACTCGTCGAAGGAGAAGTAGGGGTCCAGCGGGTCCCGCGCGATGTGCGAGGCTTCCTCGGCAATGAGCGGCAGGGGCGTTTCGGCGAGTCCGCCGGGACCGCCGTCGGAGGTGGGGACCAGCGAGGTGAGGAAGAGTCCGCCGAAGATCCGCTGGTCAACGAACCGGAGCTGCTCCGGCATCCCGTCAGCCGGGCTGAGGCGCAGGCGGACTTTCAGGTGTTTCTCGTCCGGCACCCCGGCGTCCTGCATGAGGAGCTGGCCGGACATGCCCAGGTGCGCCATGAGCGCCACGGCGGGCATGGTGGTTTCGGCTGCGCCGACGCCCACTGCGGGGGTATCCGCCAGCGGCATCCAGAGGAACTTTCCGCGCCGGACCACGTCCAGGACCCGGGCGCCTTCAAGGTTGCCGGCGAAGTCCTCCGGGCCGAGCGCGTGCCGACGGACGGAGCGCGGATCCACCACCTCAACGGCGGTGATGGTCCGGCCCCGTACCCAGCTCACCAGGCCGCGGCGGACAACTTCGACCTCGGGAAGTTCAGGCACGTGTGTGCCTAGGCGCCGGTCTGGGACTTCAGCTGCTGCGCGCCGGGCGCAGCAGTTTCAGCCGGCGCCGCCGCTTCCGGGGCGGCTGCGTCTGGCGCAATTGCTTCCGTGGTAACGGTCGACGGCGCCGACAGCCTCCGCCACGCATCCGCGGCGGCTTCCTGTTCGGCTTCCTTTTTGGAGTTGCCCGAGCCGGTGCCGTAGTCGTTGCCCCCGATGCGCAGAATCGCTTCGAAGGTCCGGGCGTGGTCCGGCCCGGACCCCTCCACGGCGTAATTGATCGTCCCGAGTTGGCGGCTGGCCGCCAGCTCCTGGATGCTCGTCTTCCAGTCGGTGCCGGCGCCGAGCGCGGCAGCGTCCTTCAGCAGCGGCCCGATCAGGCGCATGACCAGCTGGCGTGCCGTCTCGATGTCGTTGGAGACGTAGGTGGCGCCGATCAGCGCCTCCATGGTGTCCGCGAGGATGGACGCCTTGTTCTTGCCCTCGGTGAGCTTTTCGCCCTGTCCGAGGTAGATGTAGTCACCAAGACCGATGCTGCGGCCGATGCCCGCGAGGGCCCGGGTGCTGACCACGGCGGAGCGGCGCTTGGCCAGGTCGCCTTCGGGCAGGGTGGGGTTGTCACGGTACAGCGCGTCGGTCACCGAGAACCCCAGAATGGAGTCGCCCAGGAACTCGAGCCGTTCGTTGGTGGGGATGCCGCCGTTTTCGTAGGCGTAGGAACGGTGTGTGAGCGCAAGACGAAGCGTCCCGGCGTCAATAGTGACACCGAGACGCTTCAGAAGCTCTTCAGTTGAAGACATCTTAGTCAGCCAGTTGGCGGATTAGACGTCTGCGACCTTGCGGCCCTTGTATTCAAGGAACAGCGCGGTGCCAGCCGAGTCGGTAACGACCTTTGCCTGGTGCGGCAGGCTGTACGTGACCTGGCCGTTCTCGACAGTCTTCACCAGGTGGGGGGCAGTTGCCTTCCACTGGGAGCGGCGGGCGCGGGTATTCGAGCGAGACATTTTCCGCTTCGGGACAGCCACGGCTAACTCATTTCTCTCTAGTCCAACACTTACAAATCAGTTTTGCCGGTCAGGCTTAGCCAAGTCAGCTAGGGCAGCCCAGCGAGGATCTACGACCTCGTGGTGATGCCCCGGCTCGTCTTCCAGGCGAACTCCGCATTCGGAGCAAAGGCCCTGGCAGTCTTCCCGGCACACCGGCTGGAACGGCAGCATGGTTACAACTGCGTCCCGCAACACCGGCTCAAGATCGATCAGATCGTGCTCGACTCGACGTTGCTCTTCTTCGTCTTCTTCATCCGAGAACTCAGCGTCCTCGTAGAAGAAAAGTTCTTGCACATTGACCTCTTGGTCATACGCAAGGGGATCCAGGCATCGGCCGCACTCGCCGGTTACTTCGACGTGCGCGGTACCTGATACCAAAATTCCTTCGTGTACGGCCTCCAGCCGCAGATCCAGCTCGACATCCGAGCCTTCCTGCACGCCAATGAGTGCCACACCAAGATCACTCGGTGCGGGTACATGTTCCGTCAGCGTCCGCATGCTTCCCGGACTGCGTCCGAGGTCCTTGACGTCGAACGCCAAGGGCGAACTAGCATCTCGTTTAATGAGAACTCCTGTTGAACATATGACCGACGTACTATCTTAGCCTGATCTTCCGGACGGACTCAAACCGGGGCACGCCTGCGGTTCACACCGCAGTCCGGCCCCGATACGGGCCGCGCAACCGGCAGCAGGCCGCCGAGTACCGATCAAGCTTACCCTCTGTGCGGCTAGTCCTGGACCGGCCCGCCCGAGTGCAGCCGTTTCAGCACCGAACGGGGCACAAACTCGGACACATTGCCGCCCAGGGTGAACACTTCCTTGATCAAGGTCGAGGACAAGTGCAGGTAGTGGCTTTCCGCGGGCAGGAAGACTGTCTCGACGCCGGTGAGCTGCCGGTTCATCGTCGCCATCGGCAGTTCATAGTCGAAGTCGGAGGAGGAACGGAGGCCCTTGACGATCGCGGACACGCCCCGCTGGCGGCAGTATTCGGCGAGGAGCCCCTCCCCCACCGGTTCCACCACAATGCCGCGCAGGGACGCCAGCGTTTCCTGCGCCATGTCGATGCGCTCCTCAAGCGTGAAGCGGTATTTCTTGGCGTAGTTCGTGGAGACGCCCACGATGACCTCGTCAAAGAGGCCTGCGGCCCGGGCAATGACTTCCAGGTGGCCGTTGTGGATGGGGTCAAAGGAGCCAGGGCATACGGCGCGTCTCATGCTCCGAACCTACCGTATCGGCGGCGCAGCCCGGGATAACATGGCGGAATGTCAGCATCGAACATTCCCTTCACCGTGTCCGGGGGCGTGGTCCTCGTGACGGGCGCCGCCATGGGCATGGGCCGCCTGTACGCCCTGCGAGCGGCCCGCGAGGGCGCCGGCGTCGTGATTCTCTGGGACGTCGACGCCGACGGTCTGGCGAAGACCGCCGCCGAGGTCACCGCCCTCGGGGCGCGCGCCGTCGTCCGGCAGGTGGACCTCGCCGACCGCACGGCGATTGCCGAGGCCGCGGCCGAGTGCGAGACGGAAGGTCCGCTGACGCTGCTGGTCAACAACGCCGGAATCGTCCGCGGCGCGCTCTTCTGGGACCACAGCCCGGAGCGGGACATCGCCCTGACCATGGACATCAACGCCCTGGCGCCGATGTACGTCACCCGCGCGTTCCTCCCGGACATGATGGCCGATGCCGGCCGGCCGCGCCGGGTCCTGAACATCGCCTCCGCCGCCGGCACCGTGTCCAACCCGAGGATGAGCGTCTACGCGGCCTCCAAGTGGGCCGTGATCGGCTGGAGCGATTCGCTGCGGCTGGAACTCGAGCAGCAGGGCTACGGCCACCTCAAGGTCACCACGTTCTGCCCCAGCTACATCTCCACCGGGATGTTCGACGGCGCCCGCGGCCCGCTGCTGACTCCCCTGATGACGCCGGAGGACGCCGTGGACCGGGCGTGGCGGGCCACCATCGCCGGACAACCGCAACTGATCGCCCCGGCGACCGCGCAACTCGGGAAGGTCCTGCGCGGCCTGCTGCCGGTGCGCGCCTGGGACTTTGTGGGCGGAAAGGTCTTCGGGATCTACTCCACCATGGACAAGTTCACCGGGCGGGACCAGAAGGCGGGCACCCGGTGAGTTCCCCGATGCAATCCCCGTGGCAGCGGACTGCGACCGGCGCCAACCTGCTCTCCCCCGACGGCACCCTCGGCGTGACGATCTTCGAGGAAATGACCACCCTCGCGCTCCAGACCGGCGCCATCAACCTGGGCCAGGGCTTCCCGGACGAAGACGGCCCGGTGGAAATCAAGGCTGCCGCGCAGGCCGCCATCGCCGCCGGAGCCAACCAGTACGCCCCCGGCAAGGGCATCCTTGAGCTGCGCGTGGCAATCTCCCTGCATCAGAAGCGTTTCTACGGCCTGGAGCCCGACCCGCAGACGGACATCATCGTCACCACCGGTGCCACCGAGGCCATTGCCGCCTCGCTGCTGGCGCTCGTGGGCCCAGGCGACGAGGTCGTCACCTTCGAGCCCTTCTACGACTCCTACGGCGCGATCATCGGCCTCGCCGGCGCCCGCCATGTCACTGCCCCGCTGCTGGCCCCGGACTTCCTGCCGGATCTGGACGCCCTCGAAGCCGCGTTCAGCAGCCGCACCAAGGTGGTGCTGCTCAACAACCCGCATAACCCCACCGGCGCGGTGTTCCCCCGCGAAGTGCTGGAACGCGTCGTCGAGCTCGCCACCCGGCACGACGCCGTCATTATCAGCGACGAGGTCTACGAACACCTCACCTTCGGTGTCCGCCACATCCCGGTGGCCACCCTGCCGGGAGCCGCGGAGCGCACCCTGACCATCTCCTCCGCCGGGAAGACCTTCTCCTTTACCGGCTGGAAAATCGGCTGGCTCTGCGGCCCGGAACACCTGGTCGCGGCTGCCCGCACGGTCAAGCAGTTCCTGAGCTACAGCTCCGGCACCCCGTTCCAGAGCGCCATCGCGGCCGGACTGGGTCTGCCGGATGAGTTCTACACCGGCATCGCCGATACCCTCCAGCTCAAACGCGACATCCTCAGCGAGGGCCTGCGCGCCGCGGGCCTTGACGTGTTTACCCCGCAGGGGACGTATTTCGTGAACGTGGACACCGCACCCCTGGGCATCACCGACGCCGTGGATCTGGCCCGCCGGCTCCCCGCGCTCGTGGGCGTCGCTGCGATTCCGGTGCCTGTGTTTTGCCACCCGGAAGGCGCCGAACGCACCCGGAGCCTGCTGCGGTTCGCGTTCTGCAAGAGGATTGATGTCCTGCAGGAAGCCGCCGAACGGCTCGCCACGCTCCGCGACGTCCTCTGATGGCGGACACGCCCGCCGCCTCGCGATTCCTGCGCACCACGGGCCAGCACGCCACAATCGAGCCCGATGCCTTCACCGAGGGCGGTTTTGTGCTCAGCATCGGCGGGGCGGAGCAGTCCCACGTCAATCTGGCGGACCCCTCGGACATTTTCTACGAGTACCTGCGCAGGATCGGCCACGTGGTGGATCTCGCGGCGCCGTGGGGCGACCCCATCACGGCCCTCCATCTCGGGGCCGGGGCTCTGACGCTGGCCCGCTACGTCCAGGCCACCCGGCCGGGGTCCGTGCAGTACGCGGTGGAACTGGAACGGGAACTGCTGGACTTCGTCCTGCAGCAGCTCCCCCTGCCAGACGGCACGGAACTGCACACGATCATCGGCGACGCCCGGGACGCCCTGGCCGAGCTGCCGCCGGAGTTGCGCTTCGACGTCGTGATCCTGGACATCTTCTCCGGACCCGAGGCACCCGAACACATCGCCTGCACGGAGTTCTACCTTGAGGCGGCGGCGAAGCTGAGCCCCCGCGGGGTGCTGATCGTCAATGTGGGCGACGAGCCGGGGCTCACCCTGGTCCGGAGCCAGGTGGCCGCGCTGCGCCGCGCGATGGCCGACGTGGCAGCCTTTGCCGAGGCCGGGATGTTCGGCGGCCGCTATCCCGGCAACATCATCCTGACCGGGACCCAAGGCCCCTGGCCGGACGCGTGGACCGCGGCTCTCACCGCCCGCGGGCCGCACCCCGCGAAGGTGCTGTCCGGCGTCGAGCTGGATTCGTTGTCAGACCAGCCGGGCTGATCGGGCTGCTCCCCCGGGAGGACATGTCCAGTCTTCGCGCCCGGGACCGGACATAAGCGGACTATGTCCATCCGCCGATCCCTGCGCGGGGCATGTCCGGGCTCCGACGGCAGGTGCGGTGGCTCCGCCGGGGCGGGACTAGCTATCCTCAGGTTCCTCTGCCCGATCCGGCCCGTCCTCCGGGCCCTCGTCCACTCCGGGTTCGGCGAACCACAGCTTCGTCTCCCCGTACTTCCGTTCCGCGAACCGCTCCATGCCCTCCGGCCAGGACGGTTCGGGGGCCCGGGAGGAGCGCTCCACAACGACGACGGCGCCCTCCGCCAGATGCGGGAGCAGCTTGGTCAGCACCTCGGCCAAGGCCGGTTCGTCGAGGGGGTAGGGCGGATCGAGGAAGACGAGGTCCCACAGGACACCGGCCTGGGTCCGGTCCAGGAACGATTCGACCTTGGAGCGGTGCACGGAGACC
>CALMVY010000199.1 GCA_937873245.1 uncultured Arthrobacter sp.
AACTCTGCGAGGAAGAAGCTCTTCCCCTCCAGGAACTGGCGGGCCATGGCCTCGCCGCCGGGCATGTTGGTGTCCGATTCGACCCACATGCCGCCCACGGGGACGAACTGGCCGGTCTTGACCTTCTCCCGGATCCGTCCGAAGAGCTCCGGGTACAACTCCTTGACCCAGGCCAGCTGCTGCGCCGAGGAGCAGGAAAACACGAAGTCTGAATCCTCGTCCATCAGCGCCACCACGTTGGAGAAGGTGCGGGCGCATTTGCGGATGGTTTCACGGACGGGCCAGAGCCAGGCGGAGTCGATGTGCGCATGCCCGGTGGCTAGCAGGTGGTGCGCCGAGGCGTAGGCGGGGCGGGCCAGGACACCGGCGAGGGCCTCCCGTCCCGCCGCCGCTGTGCCCGGGACATCCACCGGGTCCATGACGTCCAGCATCCGTTCCAAAGCACGGAGGATTTCGTGGCGGCGGGGCAGTTCGACCGGCAGTTCGTGCATGAGGCCGGTAAGGGTCCAGACGTCCTGCTGCAGCTCCCAGACCGTCTGGTTGAGTTCGGCGATGGCCACCCTGCCGAGCCGGTACTTTGGTTCATCGCCCGAGGTCGCTTTGTCCCCGTACGGGGTGGCCGCGAAGGTCCACCCCTGCGACAGGTCGGGGTTGGCGGCGGCCTCGACGTAGAAATCGACGGACATACCGCTGCCCAGGAGCTTCAGCGGAATGTACTGGTTCCGCGGCGAGATGGCCTTGACGATGGTTCCGTCCGGGCGCCAGGCGATGCCCTCGCACTGGAAGCCCGGAAGGTCGCTGCTGAAGCCGAGATCCACGATGATTTCCACCGATGTGTCCGCCGCCGTGCCCCAGCCGTCCGGCACCTGCCCCTCCAGGCGCAGCCATTTAGTGCTCCACGGCCGCCCCCAGGCCGAGCCGTGCTCCTGGGGGGTGAACTGCTGCCGTAGGGCCTCCAGGACAGGTACCGGCTCGTCCGCGACGTCCCAGCTGCTCAGTGTCAACGGAACGCTGCGCGGATAGACCGCGGGGGCGAGGCGTTCGCGAACAAAGCGGTCGAGCCGGACTTCCGTGAGACGACGGTCGTCGTGCAATGTGATCCTCTTAGCGCTGGCGTGGATGACGCTGAAATGCATCCAATCGATGGATATAACTTACTTCGCCGCCGGCCCTCACGCCAAGGAACGTCAGAGCGGGCGTCACCCGGTGACGGGTGCGGGCAGGTCCACCCGGTGGGCGCCCGCATAGACGTTCAACGACGTGCCGCGGCTGAATCCGGCCAGCGTCATGCCGCTGGCCTCCGCCAGCTCCACGGCAAGGCTCGACGGCGCGCTGACCGCGGCCAGGACGGGAATGCCGGCCAGCGCGGCCTTCTGCACCAGTTCGAACGACGCGCGCCCTGAGACCTGGAGCACGGTTCCGCGCAGCGGCAGCAGGCCCTCGCGAAGGGCCCACCCCACCACCTTGTCCACGGCATTGTGGCGTCCTACGTCCTCGCGCAGGCACAGGAGTTCGGCGGAGCCGTCGTCGGCAATCCGGAACAGTCCGGCGGCGTGCACTCCGCCCGTGACGTCGAAGACGGCCTGGGCTTCCCGCAGCTGGTCCGGAAGAGATGCGAGCGTGGCCACGGGGACCATGAGCGGGTCGGCCGCGGGACTAAAATGCGAGGACTTGTGCACGGCCTCAATGGAATCCGTGCCGCAGATGCCGCACGAGCTGGAGGTGTAGATGTTACGTCCGGTGTCAGGGCGCACGACGTCTGGTCTGAGCTGGGCTTCCACCACGTTGAACGTCTGGACGCCGTCCTCGTCTTCCCCGGCGCAGAACCGCAGGGAAACGAGCTGTTCGGCGTTCCAGATGACGCCCTCGGATACGAGGAAGCCCGCCACGAGGTCAAAGTCGTTCCCGGGGGTCCGCATGGTGACGGAGAAGGACAGGTTGCCGATCCGGATTTCCAGCGGCTCTTCGACGGCGAGCACGTCCTCCCGGTGGCGGACCGGGAATTCGAGGGCCTGTGGCGATCCGTCCAGGACATATTTGTGCACCTTGCGGCGCTGCGTGACGCGGCCCATCAGGTACTCCTAACCAACATATTTCCATCATGGCAAGCGCCCGGCCGGGTGGCCAGCGCGCGTTCAAGACCGGGCGCTAACCCAGCAGTTCGCTCCAGTCCACGGGGCCGCCGGAACCGGCGGGCTTCCGGGCGGCACGTTTGGGGGCGGGCTTGTCCCCCGTCGACCTCTGATCCGGGAGGGGCGTTCCCCAGGGAAGGGCGAAGGCCGGGACCGGTTCGCCCAGCTGCACCCCGTGCGGCGGGACCACCAGCACACCGTCGGCGGCAGCCAGCCCGCGCATCATTCCCGGGCCGGTGTGCTGCGCGGGGGATGCCATCCCGTAGACCAGCCGGAAAGGCATCAGCCGGGTCCTGCCGGGGTCCGGGTCGATCGTGGAGCCGCAGGGCACCTCAGTGACAGGCGGCAATGTCCGGTGACCCAGCGCGGCCAGGAGCGGGGCCCCGATGGTGGAGAGGGCCATCATGGCCGCGAGAGGGTTGCCGGGCAGCCCGATAATAAACCTGCCATCGGGCAGTTCGGCCAGGACGGCGGGATGGCCGGGCCGCATGGCGACGCCGTCGATGAGCAACCGTCCGCCCAGCTCGGCGACCGACCGCCGCAGGTGGTCCGTACCGGACCGTCCGGTGCCGCCCGTGGTGATAACGACGTCGGCGGGCAGCAGCTCGTCGGCGGGCAGCGGGTCAGCGGCCGGAGCCAAGTTCGCGGCGGGTCGCCCGGAAGACCGCGGGGCAGCGCCCTCCCCGACGCCCTCGCCGGGCTCGGTGTCCTCGAGCGCCGCGAGCCACTCGGCGTAGCTGTCGCCGATTTTCGTTTCGCCGGCACAGATTCCCCCGAGCATTTCAACGACGGCCGCAAGCTGGGGACCGAACGTGTCCCGCACCTCCCCGGGCTGTGGGATCCCTGCCGTGACCACCTCGGATCCGGTGAACACCAGCCGGACCAGCGCTTTGCCCAGGACCGGGAGGGCGTCGTGGCCGGCGAGGGCTGCGAGTGCCAGGTGGGCGGGGTTGAGCAGGGTGCCGCGCTTGATCAGCACTTCGCCGGCGGCGGCTTCCTCCGCAGCCTTCCGGATGTGTTCGCCGTTCCGCGGCTCACCAGGCTTGGCGGCACCGGCCAGCCGCAGGACGGGCAGTCCGTCCTCATCGGCGGCCATCTCGCCGCTTTCACTCCGCAGCACGGCCTTCGCACCGGGAGGGATCAGTCCGCCGGTGGCGATCGGACTCGCCTGGTGGGGGGCCAGCCGCTGACCGGACTCCGCGAGGATCCAGGGTCCGCTGCCGTTGACGGCCCAGCCGTCCATGGCGGACGAGGCGTAGTGCGGCATGTCCACGAGCGCTTCCACGTCTCCCGCGAGTTGTCTCCCCAAGGCGTCCCGAAGGGCTACGGGTGCGGCAGGGATGGGAGTCGCGCAGTCGAAGGCGAGCTGCCAGGCTTCCTGCCAGGTGTGCGCGAGGTGTCGGTGCGGTGCCTCCGCTTCCTCGCCCGGGGCGGTCCCGGCGGCACCGCCCGCAGGGAATGCGTCGGCGGGGCCTCCACCGGACGTGTCACCGGCATGCTCATTCCCGGCGGCAGCGGCGCTGCCGTGAGGGGGTGCAGGCGTCATGCTCCGGAGGCTTCGTTGGCTGCGTAATCCGAGGCAAGTTTGCGGGCCACGCCCATTGCGGCCTGCATCGAGACGGCGTCAGTGGCCTGGCCGGAGCCCGAGGCCAGGCCTGCTGCGAAGCCGGCAATAAACGTGGTCAAAGGGGCAGCCGGGCGGACCACGGAGTGCGCTGCCACTCCGGCCAGGGCCAGGACCGCGTTCACGTCTACCTCGACGTCTTCCAGTTCCAGGGCCTGAAGCAGGGCACGGCACCAGTCTTCCAGTGTTTCATCCTGGCTCTTCACCGTTTGCCTCCAAGGTCGAATTCTGCTGGGGATACCCGGGCCGGATGACTGGCTCTTGACTGTCGCGGCCAAGGCTGCCGGGCGGAACGGTTACCCCTAATGCGGACGCATCCTCCCAGGTATCCACATCATCCGTAGACCCCCTGGGGACGTTGACTTCCCGCACCTCCAGACTAGCAAGAAGGGCGAACACCGAGGCGTTTTCGAGTGCGCCGCGCTGCCCGGCTTCAGTAACGCGCCGTTGTAGCGCGGCCGTGCCATATAAGCCGACAAGGGGTTGGTGCCGCCCGTCAGCGGCCACTGCCATCAGCCCGTCGTCCGGCGGTTCTCCCCCTGCAGCGTCGAGCAGCGCCCGGACGGCGGCGCCCGCCCCGGGCATATCGCAGGCCAGGACAAGGGTGAACGGCGACGCAGTCCCGTGGCTGCTGTCCGCGCCGCGGTGCCGTTCGAGGGCGGAGAGCCCCGCCGCGATGGCTGCGGCCGGTCCGGCGAAGGGCGGGTCTTCCCGGCAGCTCAGGACGCCTTCCGGCAGCGTGCCCGGATCGGGTCCGACGACGGCGACTGCCGCCGCGCCGCTCGCGGCCTGCAGAGCGTGCTCCAGTAGGGTGGCGCCGTCGTGCACCAGCCCAGACTTGGGCACTCCTCCCAGCCGGGAGGACCGGCCCCCGGAAAGAATGACAGCATCGAATTCCACCGGCCCAGCCTAGCGCGGCCGGCACCGAACGTCAGGCCGCAGATTCCGGCAGCAGGAACGGGTCCCAGGCCGGTGTGGGCTTCTCCAGTTCCTTGATCTGCCACGTTGTGCCTTTGGGGGGTGCGGGGCTGAAGCTGAGCTTCCACCCCATTTCGCCCGGCGTGTGGTCGCCTTTGGCGTTATTGCACCGCAGGCAGGCTGCAACGAGGTTTTCCCAAGAATCCGCGCCGCCCCTGGATTTGGGCTGGACATGATCGATGGTGTGGGCCGCCTTGCCACAGTAAGCGCAACGGTGCCCGTCCCGGCGGAGAACTCCGCGGCGGCTGACCGTCGTCAGGGTGTTGTACCGGGGCCTGATATAGCGATTCAGAAGAATCACCGAGGGCCGGCCAAGGACGTCCTGCGGTCCGACGACGGGATCGTCGCCCTCCGCCACGACACTGGCCTTTCCAGTCAGCACAAGGACGAGCGCCCGGCGGAAGGTCACAACCGCCAGCGGTTCATATCCAGCATTCAGAACGAGAGTGCGCATCCGCATACCTCTTCACGGCCGCACCCGCCAGGGGCACGAGGGCCGGCTGCCCTCTGCATGGTCGGGCTATGGATCGACAAAACAAGAGTAAACACCGAGGTGCCGTTTCACCGAATCTTTTTTTGCCAGCTGACCGTATCGACTGAAGTTCGCGTTGCGGGAACGCAAAGGACCCCTGCCAAATGGCAGGGGTCCTTTGCGTAACCGTTTGGTGCTTTTAGCCGCCGACGCGGATGAAGACCGGGCCGGAGCCGACGTTGACGGTGTACAGCACCGTGGTTCCGCCGTTCCAGCCGCCATGGACTGCCATGCCGTTGCCGACGTAGACGCCGATGTGGGGCGTGCCCATGCCACCATTCTGGTAGTAGGCGAGGTCGCCCGGCTGTGCCTCGGCGGCGCTGACGGTGCGGCCGAGGGACAGGTAACCTGCCGGCCAGCCGTGGTAGTTGATGCCCGCCGCGGCCAGCGCGTTCGTGACGAGGGCGGTGCAGTCCTGGCCGACGCCGAGCTGGGCGTAGGCTGCGGAGGCGATCGTGGCGCCCATGCCGCTGGCGACAGCCGGTGCCTTGGTGGCGGCCACGGCAGCGGTGGCCGCGGCGCCGACCTTGGTGCCGGCGGTCTTCGCGGTGTTGGCCGTGGACGTTTCCTGGACCTTCACTACGGGCTTCGGGGCCTCCACGACGCGAGCCGGAGTAGTGGTGACAGCCGGCTTCTCGTAGGAGATCGCGATGCTGGAAGCAGCCGAGATGGTCGCGGGGGCGGCCGACTGGACCTCGAGCGTGGAAGCGGACGTTGATTCGCGCTGAACATTGGCCTCAGCAGCGTTAGCTGCGATACCGCTGGTCAGGACGAGGCCGGAAGCGGCGGCGATGACTGCGGCCTGGCGGCCCATGCCACCGGCGTTGTCTCCGACAGCTTTAGCAATAACAGCCAGCGAGTTGGTCTTGGTGACCTCGGCGCGGTGCCGTGCGTTTGCACGAGTAGTCATTAAGTTCTCTCTTTCGTGATCCTGGGTCCGCGCTTTTCGGGCGCGGGCTGAGGACGCTCCGGCATCTTGGGGGTACGCCGGATCGCCCCGAAATGGGTTACTTAGCGAAGGGTGTACTGCGAAGACGCGCCAAAAGCGGGAGCTGCGTGCAGGTGCATGGCCTGCGGGCCGGACTCAGCAGAGATTGAGACGGCGGTGCGAGATCCGTTCCGGGCGCCGGCAAGGGCATCCCGGGAGTCGGATTTCAGCGGGCTCGTAAGAGCCGCGCAAGCGCGGTGGCGCGCAGCATTGTGGCGTGAAGACACGAAAGTAGCCTCTCCCAATGCCTGCGAGGTGAGCTGTCGGATTCGGATGGGAGTCACCCGGCCGCGCTGCTTCCTGGGAAGCTTTGCGACTTAACCCCAAGGCCTTCTTTCGAAGGCCAAAATTGGTTCCCCCGCCCCTGCCAGACGATGTGATGCGAACGGACCTTGAGCGGTGGCAGAGCTAGGCAATCCACTCAAGAGCGCCAACTTCGGAAAAGTTGGCGCAGGTCAAACGGTACAACACTTGGGGCTAAATGTCACATTCAGATCACGGCGTGTCACAAGGATGCGAGAGCGTCCGATCAGCTTTGTTAAAGCCAGCTGAGAGGGTCGACAACTTCGCCGTTGGCCATTACTTCAAAGTGAAGGTGGCAGCCCGTGGATGCCCCGGTCGTCCCGCTCATAGCGACGACATCGCCGCGCGAGACCTTTTGGCCGACCTTCACCGAGGATGAGGACAAGTGGTTGTACGTCGTCTCCAGGCCGTTGCCGTGGTCGATCACGACGCGGTTCCCCCCGCCGAATGGGTGCCATCCCGCAAACGTGACGGTACCGCTGGCGGCCGCCCTGACGGCCGTTCCGCACTGGGCGACAAGGTCCTCGCCGCGGTGGAGCTCTCCCGCGCCCCCGGTGATCGGGCTGACCCGGAGCCCGAACGACGATGCTGTCACCATCTGGGCCAGCGGGGCGCCGAGGCTGCCTGCGGAGGCCGCGCGGGTGATCGAACCCACGGACTGGGCGCTCAGCAACTGCTTGAGCTTTCCATCTGGGTCACCCTGGGTGGTGACGGCGGTCCGGTTGAAGTCGATTTTGGCCTCGTCGGCCGTGACATCCGGCTGGACCGCGGCCGAGACGGATTCGGACGATCCCGTGTTCGTAGCCATGACCGGGCCCGTGGCGGGGACGGTGACGGTGAGGACCAGGCCCGTAGCGGCCAGGGCAATGCCTGCCTTTTGCCCCACGCCACTGGCGGCGGCAAAGTCGGTTACCTGGCGGAACGGGCTGCGACGGCCTCTGCGTTCGTCACGGTGCGCGTCACGTGGGCGGTCTGCCATGACGGCGACGGCCGGACGCGGCTCCGGCGCGGGACCGGTCGCACGACGGCGTCCCCTGGCGGTCTGGGTGGTCAAAAACGGTTCCTCTCTG
>CALMVY010000200.1 GCA_937873245.1 uncultured Arthrobacter sp.
GGTTCGTCGATCTGGATGATGCCGATGCCGGCAGCTTCGAGGTCATTCACTTCGTCGCGGATCGCCAGCGCGATCTGCAGGGCAGTCGTCGAACGCGGCTGGTCGTCGCGCACGAAGGACCAGTTGAGGATGGTGACCGGGCCGGTGAGCATGCCCTTCATCGGCTTGCCGGTCAGGGACTGCGCGTACCTGGCCCATTCCACCGTGATGGGGGCGCTGCGGGTGACATCTCCCCACAGGATGGACGGGCGGGTGCAGCGGGAACCGTAGGACTGGACCCAGCCGTGCACGGTGACGTCGAAGCCTTCGAGGTTCTCGGCGAAGTACTGGACCATGTCGTTGCGCTCGGGCTCGCCGTGGACCAGGACGTCGAAGCCAAGCTCTTCCTGCAGCTCCACAACGCGCTTGATCTCATCCTTCATGAGCTGCTCATACTGCTCCGTGGTGAGATCGCCCTTGTTGGCGCGGGCCCGGGCGGTGCGGATCTCGCCGGTCTGCGGGAAGGAGCCGATGGTGGTGGTGGGCAGCGGCGGCAGGTGCAGGGCCTCGGTCTGCGCGGCTTCGCGGACGCCGTAGGCCGAGCGGCTGAAGTCGGCCTCGGTGAGGGCGGCGGTGCGGTTCCGGACCTCGGCGCGGCGGACGCCGTCGGCTGCGGCGCGGTCGGCGATGATGCGGGTGGCCTCATCAATGGCCGGCTGCACTGCTTCCGGATCGGTGAGCAGGCCGGCGAGCGTCACAACCTCGGTGGCCTTCTGGTCGGCGAAGGCCAGCCAGCTGCGCAGCTGCGCGGGGAGCTGGACTTCCTCGTCGACGTCGTGCGGGACGTGCTGGGTGGAGGTGGAGGTGCTGACGGCCAGCTTGGCGACGGACTTCTTCAGCTCGGCGATCTTCTTCGCGGAGGCCGCGAGGTCGTTGCGCCAGATGTTGTGGCCGTCCACGACGCCGGCAACCAGGGTCTTGTTGCCCAGGGCCGCGAGGGCGGCGGCGGAGGGAACCCCGCCCTTGAAGACGTCCAGGTGCAGGGCGTCAATGCCGGTCGCAGCCAGGGTGCCGAGCTGGCCGTTGAGCGCGCCGTACGGGGTGGAAACGAACAGCTGCGGACGCTTGGCTGCGGCGGCAAGGACCTCGTAGGAGCGGGCGACGGCGGCCTGGATTTCTCCGGCCGGGGTGTCCTGGTCCACCACGAGGGCGGGCTCGTCGAGCTGGACCCAGCCGGCGCCGGCGGCGGCCAGCTTCTCCAGCAGCGCGGTGTAGACGGGGAGGATGTCCTCGAGGCGGGACAGCGGGCTGAAGCCGGCCGGGGCGCCGTCGGAAGCCTTGCTCAGCAGGAGGAACGTGACCGGGCCGACGATGTACGGGCGGGTCTCCACGCCGTTGGTGAGGGCGTAGTCGAATTCCTCGACGATGCGGTTGGAGGTCAGCGCGAAGCTGGTTTCCGGGCCGATCTCCGGGACGAGGTAGTGGTAGTTGGTGTCGAACCACTTGGTCATTTCGAGCGGCTGCTGGTCCTTGTTGCCGCGGGCCAGGGTGAAGTAGCCGTCGATGTCGAGCTGGCCGTCGGCGTTCAGGAGGTTGCCGAAGCGGGCGGGCACGGCGCCGAGGTGGGCGGCGGCGTCGAGCACCTGGTCGTAGTAGGAGAAGGTGCCGGGGACGGCGGCGGCTTCGGTGAGGCCCAGGCCCTGGAGGCGCCGGGCGGTGCCGAGCTGGATTTCCTTGGCGGCCGCGTCCAGGGCGGCGGCGTCGATCTTGCCGGCCCAGTACGCTTCGACGGCCTTCTTGAGTTCGCGGCGGCGGCCGATGCGGGGGTAGCCCAGGATCGAGGCGGCCGGGAACGGAGTGGAGTTGAGCGTGTTCTTTTCAGTCATGGGAAGTCCTAAGTGTTGGTGGGGTGGTTAGCTGGCGAGCTGGCGGCGGCCGGGTGTGTGCCCGTTGCCACCGTTCCGGTTGCCACTGTGCCGGTTGCCACTGTGCCCGTGGCCTCTTTGAGGGCGGGCCAGAGCGAGTTTGTCCAGCACGTCCAGAGCGGCCGTGTGTTCGTTGAAGGTGTAGAGGTGCAGTCCGGGGGCGCCCGCGGCCAGGGCCGCGTTGGCCAGGTCCACGGTGGCGCTGACCCCGATGCGGGTGCGTTCGGCGTCGGAATCGGCGGCGGCGAGCCGTTCGATGAGTTCCGGTGCCGGTTCGACGCCGGTCAGCTCGCCGAGGCGGGTGAGCCGGCGGATGCTGGTGAGCGGCATAACGCCCGGGATGATCGGGATGGTGACGCCGGCCCGGCGTGCGCGGGTCAGCAGGTCAGCGTACTGCTCGGTGTGGAAGAAGACCTGGGTGATGGCGAAGTCGGCGCCGGAGCGCTGCTTGGCCAGCAGCACCTCGACGTCGTGCGCCTCACTCGGGGACTCCGGGTGCTTTGTGGGGTAGGCGGCGACGCCGACGGCCACCTTGCCGGCGCAGAGCAGCGCGGAGCGGCGCTGTTCGACGCGGCGGATGAGCTCGATCAGGTCCTGGGCGTAGCGCAGCGACCCCTCGGGAGGGACGCCGCCGTCCTTGGGCTGGTCGCCGCGCAGGGCCAGGATGCCGCGCACGCCGACGTCGAGCAGTTCGCCGATGATCTCGGCGAGCTCCTGCGGCGAGTTCCCGACGCAGGTCAGGTGTGCCAGCGGCCGCAGGGTGGTTTCCTGGACGAGGCGGTTGATGAGCTCGACGGCGGTGTCCCGGTTGGAGCCGCTGGCGCCGTAGGTCACGGAAACGTAGTCCGGGGCCGTGCTTTCCAGCTCGCCGATGGTGGTCCAGAGCGTTTCCGCGGCCGCGGGCGACCGGGGCGGGAACAGCTCATAGGACAGCGCAACGGGGGCCGTGCCGGTCAGATTTGGGTGGGTGTCAATAAGGCTGGGTGGTGACATTTGCGTCCTTGGCTGTGAACACTGACGGAGGTGCCCGGAAACGGGACCCGTCGGTGAGTTGAGTTTGGGGAACACGGAGCAAACTCCGGCAGGACGCAGCCGCGACTGTTACGCCTGATACGAAGTTGTCCGTGAGCAAATGTCAGGCCCACATGGGGGCACCCACACCCTCCTGGGCTGCCATGGGGCTGGCCGTGAACGGAGGATCGCTGACACGTTACTGAGGTAACTTGGTTAGAACTCTACGGGCCACCCGGGAAGCGGTTCAAGTCGCCTCCCGAATTAAGACGCACCTTTACGGCATATTTCATCCCCGGACAGAATATTCTTCGCTCCGATTGCCATCGGGGCCGGTCCGTGAGTGCTCCGGCGTTGCGGCCCCAAGCACTCCCCAACGTGCCCGCGCAGGACTATCCTTTTGCCATGATCCAGCTTCCAGCCAGCTACCAGGAGTATCTCGCCGGCAAGAGCGAGAGTTTCATCAACACCGTCCGGCCCGTGCTGATGCAGTCCGCTGCGGACAAGGCGCACGGTGTCCGGGTGGTGGTGCATCCCCACGACCACCAGGCGCACCTGGATGACACCATCCCGTTCGGCACCGTCCTGGAGGACATCGACTGAGTCGCTGCGGGAACCCTTTGGGCGGGACCCGCGGGTCCACCCTGCGGTTTAGCCCTCCAGCAGGAGGCGCTGCGAGCGGGGCGCCAGCGTGTGCTCCAGCACGAGGCAGGCGGCGCCGATCGCGCCCACATCCTCGCCGACACCGGTACCCACCACCTCGATCTCGTGGATCTTCCGGGTGGCACTGCCTTCCCGGACCAGCTCCGGGATCACTTCCAGGTAGCGCTGGGAGAGGCAGGTCCAGAAGGGTCCGCCAAAAACCACCCGGTCCACGTCCAGGGCGTTGGTGATGGTCGAGACCGCGCGGGCCACCAGAACTGCGGAGTGGTCGATGATGTCCCGCGCCCTTTGGTCTCCGGCGCCGGCGGCGGCACACAGCGCGGCGAAGCTCTCCTGGATGGCGGGCCCGGTCACTGCCTCGAGGGGGCCGTCCAGCACGCCGGCTTCGACGGCGCGGGCCACCAGCACCTGGGGAATGCAGGAGGACTTGACGCAGCCGCGCATTCCGCAGTCGCAGGGTGCCCCGTCGGGATCAACGACGATATGCCCGATCTCACCGGCGTTCCCCGAGGTGCCGCGCACCACCTCATCATTGAGCACGATTCCGCAGCCGATTCCGGTGCCCATGTACATAAAAACGAAGCTCCCGGCGCCGCTGGGGCCGCCCGCCCAGGTCTCCGCCACGGCGGCGCTGGTCACGTCCTTGTCAACGATGGTGGTCAGGCCGGTGGCCGCGGCCAGGGCGTCCCGGAGCGGGACGCGGTCCCAGCCAAGGAGGAGTGGAGGGTCCACCACCGTGCCCTCCTCAAGGTCGATCGGCCCGGGAGAGGCGATGCCCAGGCCCGCGATCCGGGCCGGGTCGACGCCGGACTCCGAGATGAGCTGCTTGATTTCGGCGGCGATGGTATCGATGACGGCCCCGGGGTCGGTGCCGGCCGGCGTCTTGATCAGGGAATGCTTGACGACGGCTCCGACGAGGTCCAGCACGACGAACGTGGTCACGGCCGGATCCAGGTGGACCCCGACGGCGTACATTCCGGCGGAATTGAGCCGAAGCATGGTCCGCGGCTTGCCCGGCCCGGTGCCTTCCTTGCCCGCCTCATAGATCAGGTCCTGGTCCAGCAGCCGGCGGGAGATGTTGGAGATCGTCTGCGGAGACAGCCCGACGATCTGGGCCAGTTCGACCCGGCTCAGGCCGGCCGGGGAACGCCTGATGGCGTCGAGGATCACCGTGAGGTTGAAATCGCCCATCCGGGGCAGGTTGGTTCCGCGCCGCGGCGAGGGCTGGCGGATCTCAGTCACTGATAACCCCTAAACGTTTGGCCACGCACTGCTTATCTCAGAATCGTACGTTACGCAGGTGTGACCGCCCACACGCCCGCTTCACACTCCCGGGGATTTCCGGGTGCTTGCCGTCACCGTGAATTTCGGGTTCCTGCCGACCTCGCGGGTGGGGCCGATCAGCCGCTGCAGCGCAGGTTGGTAGTGGAGGTGGCTGTTGAACACCGTCCAGAGTTCACCGCCCGGAGCCAGGACCCGTCCGGCCGCCTCAATGAGCTTGATGCCGGCCCCGGCATGAACCGCCGCACCAACGTGGAAGGGCGGGTTGAGCAGGATCAGCCCGGCGCTGCCCGGCGGCAGCGTGCCCATGGCGTCATCCTGGAGCACCGTGATCTGATCCGCGAGCCCGTTGGCTTCCGCCGTTGCCCTGGCGGAGTCGACGGCGGCCGCGGACTGGTCCGTGGCCGTGACCCGCGAGCCGGGGTTGGCGCGGGCGTACGTGGCGGCGAGAATCCCGGTGCCGCAGCCCAGGTCGACGGCGTGCCGCGCCGCCGGGATCCGGGGCAGGAACTCCAGCAGGAACCTGGTGCCGATATCCAGCCCGGTGCCGGCAAAAACGGCGCCGCGGGCGCACACGGTCAGACCCAGTTCGCTGTTGAAGCCACTGGCCGGAAACGGCGGGATGCCGTCGACGGGCCTGGCGCCGCGGGCCAGCAGGATGCGGGATTTTTGCCGGGCAAGCTGGGGCTGGACCGCGCTGAAGTAGCGCTCCAGCACGGCGTTCATGCCCAGGCTCATGTGCTTCACCCGGCCGCCGGCCAGCAGCACAACGTCGGGGGCAGCGTGGCGGGCGACGGCGTCGGCGATTTCCTCCAGTTCCGCCAGGGACTTGGGCAGCTGGAGGAGCACCACGTTCGCCCCGGCCAGGAGCCCGGCGCCGAGCGGGTGCTGCTCGAAGCCGCCGGTAGTGCCCACCTTGCCGGCATTGTGGCGGAGGGCCCGCTCACCGGTGATGAGATCCTGGTGCACGCGGACCGGGCCGTTCCAGCTGCCGGCGGCGGCGCTGGTTGTGCCAGGGCTGCCGGCGTCGGGGTTGAACCCGCCGAGCGCGAGGGCGCCGAGGGTCAGGGCGCCGTAGCGGTCCCCCACGATGGCGAGCCGGCTGCCGGGGTGCAGGGACCCGGCGGCGAGCAGGTCCGCGGCGGTGTCCAGGAGAAGTTTGTCTGTGGCGTCCCAGGCCTGCAGGTTGGCCGCCTCCACATCCGGGAACCTGCCCAGACGGGAGAAGAGGGAATCAAGATTGTTGTCCGCCACGCGCGAGCTGCCGCCTTTTGTGAGTCAGGGGTGGGTTGGGGTGTTCAGGGCCGGAGATTGAGGTCCCCTGCAAACTTATCCTGCTCCCCCAACAAACGCAGGATGCCCGCCACCGCTGCCCAGGTGCAGCGGGGCAAGGTGTTCAAGTTCTGCCCGGAAGCCGGTGGCCCAGAGGATCACATCGGCGGCCAGGAAGCTCCCGTCCGCCATCCGCACTCCCCCGGGCTCGATGCCGGTGAACACGGGGTGGCGCTCCGGCACGCCCCGGCCAGCGGCCGCGCGCAGAGCAGGGGTCCGGATCAGCCCGTCAATCCCTGCGGAGATGCTTGGTCAGATTTTCTTGACCACGCTGGATTTCAGCTGCATGGGGCCGACGCCGTCGACCTTGCAGTCGATGTCGTGGTCTCCGACGCCGTTCACCAGCCGGATCCCGCGGACCTTGGTGCCCACCTTGATGACGGTGGAGCTGCCCTTGATCTTGAGGTCTTTGACCACCGTGACGGTGTCCCCGTCGGCGAGGATGTTGCCGACGGCGTCCTTGATCGGCTTCGCTTCCTGCTCCGAGGGCTCCGGTTCCGCGGCCGCTGACCACTCATGCGCGCACTCGGGGCAGACCAGGAGCGCCCCCATTGCGTACGTGTATTCGCTGGAACATTCGGGGCACGGGGGCAGGGTCTCATCCACGTCCCCAATGTTAGTCGAGCAGCCGGAGCGGATACCGTTCGGCTCCGCATTGCTAAGCTGCTCTCACCCCAGCGAAGGCGGCGCCTCATGGCCGACAGTCCAGTTCAATCCGAGGGTCCGGCCCAGGCACGGGATCCGGCACAGTCCCATGCCGGTTCCCGCGGGGATTCCCGGCTGCGCTCGGGCTGGCGGACTGCGGGCAGGCTGCTGCTGGGCGCCTTTCTCGTCTTTGCCGGCGTCAGCCACCTGGGCTGGAGCCGGGAGGCGTTTTACGCGCAGGTGCCGCCCTGGCTGCCGCTGGACAGGGATTTCATCGTGGTGGCGTCCGGGCTGGTGGAGATCGCCCTGGGCCTGGGGCTGCTGCTGCTCCGCGGGCGGCGGGTGGCGCTCGGCTGGATTGTTGCGGCGTTCTTCGTGGCGGTCTTCCCGGGCAACATCTCGCAGTTCGCCACGGGCACCGATTCGTTCGGCCTCAACTCGGACCAGAGCCGCGGAATCCGCCTGCTGTTCCAGCCCGTCCTGGTGGTGTGGGCCCTGTGGTCCACGGGCGCCTGGCGGGAGTGGCGGCAGGCCCGGAGGGCCAGCCGGAAGTGAGCGGGACTGCGGCGGCGCTCCCGAGTGAACTCAGCGCTCGTAAAACGGGTGGTTAGCGGCCAAAACCCGGGTGGCACTAAGACCTGGCCCAAAAAACAAAGGAGGCCCTGCTCAGTGAGCAGGACCTCTTCGGTGGAGCTGAGGGGACTCGAACCCCTGACCCCCTGCATGCCATGCAGGTGCGCTACCAGCTGCGCCACAGCCCCGAATTTTCGTTGCTCCGACTCCGTCAGCTTGTGCTTTCGGCTCCGGCTCTTTGTCCGGATCTCTCCGAAGCAACTCAAATATCTTAGAACAGCCTTTCGGAAAATTCCAAATCGGGCATATTCCGCTTTTGCCCCGGATGCTACTCCGAGTCGGACGTCGCTGCCGCCTTCGCGGAGGCGTCGTCCCCGAGCTGCAGGTCCACGACGGGGCAGTCCTTCCACAGGCGCTCCAGGGCGTAGAACACGCGGTCTTCCTCGTGCTGGACGTGGATGACGACGTCGCCGTAGTCCAGCAGGACCCAGCGGCCGCCGGAGCGTCCTTCGCGGCGGATCGGCTTGAGCTCGAACTTGGAAAGTTCGTCCTCAATGCCGTCCACGATGGCGTTGACCTGGCGCTCGGACGGTGCCGAGGCGATCAGGAAGATGTCGGCGAGGGCGAGCCGCTCGCTGACGTCCATGGCGATAATGTCCTCGGCCAGTTTCTCCGCGGCAGCTCGGGCTGCGTGGCGGGCTGTGGCGATGGATGAATCTGTTGCAGTCACGGGACTCCTTGTTGGGTGAAAAGTCGTTGGGTGAAAAACTTGTGTTGGAAAATACGCGGATTGGCCGCCTGACAGGAAGGCAGGGCCAGGACGAAGGTGACTAGCCGGAGAGGCCGGTGATGATCAGGATGATTCCGGCGATCAGCGCCATCACCCCAAGTGCCAGCACAACCAGCTGCACGAGCCGGAGACGGCGCGCCCTGCCGAGGCCGGCGGTGGCCGCGTCAAGGGGGTCGAGGCCGTAGGCGGAATTCGCGGCAACGGGTGTCCTGCCCGTGAAGTCCTCTTCGGTCTGGGCTGCTGCGGGGTTTTCCGCGGCCGGCCGGGATGTGACGTGGGGCGCGGATGCGGCCTTGGCGGCAGCCTCGGCGCGCGCCAGGACGCCGCCGCGGCCGGTTGCGGACGCAGCCCGCTGGCGGGACGACGCCGGACGGCGGTTGCCGGACTTCCGGGACGGCTCAACCCGGGGACCCGGGTTGGTGACCACCGGAACGTAGGTCGTGGCAGGGCGCTTCATGACGGGCCGCTCCACGCCGGGGACCTGGACGAACTCCAGGGGTGTGACCATGGCCAGGTTGTTGGCCGTGGTGGGATCATTCCGCGCCGGTTCCGGCTTGCTGTTCTGCTCGGCCAGCTTCTGTTTGGCGGCAGCCCGGCGGTTCAGCACGGCGGCCCGCTCGGCCAGGGCGATCTGCTCCGCCAGCACGGCAGGATCGACGGCGTCGGGGTCGGTGGCGTTGATGTGTTCCATTTTGGCCAGCTGGTTTTGGGCCTGCTGGGCCAGGAGTTCCCGTGCGGCGAGGGCCTGTTCCACGGTCATTCCCTCGGGACCCTGCCCGCCCGGGGCCTTCTGCCCGACGTCGGCTTTCTGCCCGCCGTCGGCCTTCTGGCCGTCGTCGGCTTTCTGCCCGGGGGGCCTAATACCGTCGGCGGGAGCGGGCTCTCCGCCGGGCTGGGGAACGACAGGCGTGGCCCGGGTGCGCGGAGAAGCGGGGACTATCAGGTTGGCGGATGTTGCCGGCGCGGTTTCCGCCGCCAATTGCAGCAGCCGGAGTTGGCGCCGGGTGGGCGGTCCGCCGCCGGCGAGGTTGCCTTCTTTTTCGGCAAGTTCCTTGATGGTGCGCAGGGTGGCCCGGTCCCGGGCACGGACCTGCGAGGAGCGTTCGGCGCCGGCGGTATTGCGGACCGAGTCCACGGGGCCGGGAATCCGGCGGCGGCCGGTGATTTCCGCTTCGGTGGGCTCGCCGGGGTCAACGTCGCCGGAAGGCCGCGGGGTGCCGGAGGCGGCACTCTTCGATGCAGGGTCATTTGAGGCAGGGGCAACCGCACCGGGACCGGGCGTCCCGGCCTCCTGGCTGGCTTCCAGGCGTTCATCTCTGGCCTGCCGCAGTTCGCGACGGCTGCGGATTGGTGGCTGTTCCTGACTCATTGCAAACTCATTCGGTGCTGGCGGGTTGGGCTATCTCGGTGCTTCGGTCATAGCGTGCGGCGCCGTTGCCGGCGGAGGTGTCTCCGGTCTCGGGGTCGCCTCCGTACAGTCCGTACTTGGCGATGTACTGGACCACGCCGTCCGGGACGAGGTACCAGACGGGGTTCCCGGCCGCCACCCTGGCGCGGCAGTCGGTCGAGGAGATCGCCATGGCGGGAACCTCCAGGAGGCTGACGTCCGTGCGGCCCATCCCGTCCAGGACGTGGCCGGGCCGGGTGACGCCGACGAAGTGGGCGAGGGACCACAGTTCGTCGATGTCCTTCCAGGACAGGATCTGGGCCAGGGCGTCGGCTCCGGTGATGAAGAACAGGTCCGCCTCGGGCCGCAGCGTGTGGAGGTCCCGGAGGGTATCGATCGTGTACGTCGGGCCGGGGCGGTCCACGTCCACCCTGCTGACGGTGAAGCGCGGATTCGAGGCGGTGGCGATGACGGTCATGAGGTACCGGTGCTCGGCCTCGCTGAC
The DNA here is from genome assembly GCA_937873245.1 of uncultured Arthrobacter sp. GTDB lineage: Bacteria > Actinomycetota > Actinomycetes > Actinomycetales > Micrococcaceae > Arthrobacter. The sequence continues at coordinate 10,092 of CALMVY010000200.1, forward strand.
TTTTTTGCTCATCTTCTGCCAGGGCTGGCCCGTGGGCACGAAGACCACTTCGTCCAAGTCGAACTTGGCCGCGACCTCGCTGGCCGCGACAAGGTGGCCGTGATGGATGGGGTCGAACGTGCCACCCATCACACCCAGACGCAGGCGGCGCTTGGCGCCGCGCTGCTTCATGGTGGCAGGAATATTAGTGCCCTTGGCCGTGATCGTGCTTGTTCGGGTGCTGGCGGTGCGGATCCGCGTGCTCCTCAACGGCTGCGTGGCGCTTGCCCAGGTTCGAGTAGGACAGCGTGACGAACAGCATGATCATCAGGACCGCGAACATGATGGCGCCGATGACGAACGGTGGTGCAATAAGCGGCGCGAGTTCCTCTTGGCCTGATTCGCCGGCGGCGGCGACGATTGTGGCGATCTGCTGCGAGAGCATGTTCTCCCCTAGTAAGTTCAAGAATTTACGACGGCGGGTACCCCCGCCGTTCCGGACTTCTGTTCCATATTACAGCGTTGCTAGGCCCTGATCTGGCCCTCGCCCTGGACGATCCACTTCGTGGTGGTCAGTTCCGTCAGACCCATCGGGCCGCGGGCATGCAGCTTCTGGGTAGAAATGCCCACTTCGGCGCCCAGGCCCAGCTCACCGCCGTCGGTGAAGCGGGTGGAGGCGTTCACGATCACGGCGGCCGAATCAACCTCCGCGATGAACCGCTCAGCGTTGGCGAGGTCGTTGGTCAGGATGGCTTCGGTGTGCCCGGTGGACCAGGTGCGGATGTGCTTGACGGCGTCGTCCAGGCTGTCCACCATGGCCACGGCGAGGTCCAGGTCCATGTATTCGGTGGCCCAGTCCTCATCGGTGGCGGGGACCGAATCGACCGATGCCGGCAGCGCGGCCCGGATCCGTTCGTCGGTGTGAAGCGTGACGCCGGCGGCACGCAGCGCGGCAGCGACGGCGGGCAGGACGGTCGACTTTGAGTGGACCAGCAGGGTTTCCACGGTGTTGCAGACGCTGGGCCGCTGGGTCTTGGCGTTCAGCAGGATCTCCACGGCCATGTCCTCGTTCGCGGACGCGTCCAGGAAGATGTGCACATTGCCTTCCCCGGTCTCGATCACCGGAACCCTGGCGTTGTTCACGACGGACTGGATCAGTTCCCGGCCGCCGCGGGGAATCAGGACGTCGACGCGTCCGCGGGCGCGCATCAGGGCGTTGGCGCCGTCGCGGCCGTACTGGTCGACGCTCTGCACTGCATCGGAAGGGAGGCCCACCGAGTCGAGGGCGTCCCGGAGCACGGTGACGAGGGCAGCGTTGGTGGCGGCAGCGGCTGTCCCGCCGCGCAGGATGACGGCGTTGCCGCTCTTGAGTCCGAGCCCGGCGATGTCCACGGTGACGTTGGGGCGCGCCTCGTAGATGGCGGCCACAACGCCCATGGGCACGTTGACCTGACGGAGCCGCAGCCCGTTGGGCAGGGTCTGGCCGCGCACCACGTTGCCGACCGGATCCGGCAGGTTGGCGAGGCTTTCCAGGGCAGCGGCGAGGGCGTCGATGCGGGCGCCCGTGAGGGTGAGTCGGTCCAGCATGGCCGCGGACGTGCCGTTGGCCTTTCCGGCGGCAACGTCTTTGGCGTTGGCGGCGAGGATCCCGGACCTCCGCTCCACCAGCGCGGCCGCGACGGCGCGCAGGCCCCGGTCCTTCCAGGCCCGGTTGGCGCGGGCCATCCTGCGGGCGGCCTGGCGCGAGCGGTCGGCGATGGCGTGGACCGCCGCCTCGACGTCGTGTGCTTCGCCGGTGCCGGCGGCGTCCGGAGGCGTGTCCGGGCCGGCCTCACGGCTGCCTTCCGCCGGTCCGTCGGCGGGGAGCAGACCTTCGGCGAACAGCTTCTCGGCAAGCACGGCGGAGCGGGGGGTCAGGGCCTCAGTCATGGTTCCAGTTTAGGCGAGCAGGAGGCTTAGACCAGCACCAGATCGTCAACATGAACAACTACCCGGTCATATCCGCGGCCGAGCGTCTCCCCGAGCTCCTTGGTGGAGCGGCCCAGCATCTGCGGGAGTTCGGCGGCGGCATAGTTGACCAGTCCGCGGGCGATCACCGTCCCGTCGGGCGAGACCATCTCGACGGCGTCCCCCGCTTCGAAGTGTCCGTGCACGGCGGAAATGCCGGCCGGCAGCAGCGAGGTGCGGCGGTCCCGCACAGCCAGGACGGCGCCGTCGTCGAGCACCAGGGTGCCCTCCACGGAGGCGAGGTGCGCCAGCCAGAGCAGGCGGACGGGCTTGCGGGAGCCGTTGACGGAGAACCAGGTTCCCACGTCCTTGCCCGCCAGTGCGGCGGCGGCGTTCCCGGTGGAGGTGACCAGCGCCGGGATTCCGGAGCCGGCGGCGATGGTGGCCGCTTCGACCTTGGTGACCATTCCCCCGGTGCCTGTTCCTGCCTTGCCGGTGCGTCCGATGGTCACGCCGTCGAGGTCCTGCGGGCCGGTGACATGGGAGATCCGCTTCGCGCCGTGCGCGGGAGGCCCGTCGTAGAGGGAGTCGACGTCGGAGAGCAGCACCAGCGCGTCGGCGCGGACCAGGTGGGCCACGAGGGCCGCGAGCCTGTCGTTGTCGCCGAAGCGGATCTCGTGGGTGGCGACGGTGTCGTTTTCGTTGACGACGGGCACCACCCCGAGGTTGAGCAGACGGTCGAGGGCGCGCAGGGCGTTGGTGTGCTGGCTGCGGCGCATGAAGTCTTCGGCGGTGAGGAGCACCTGGCTGACGGTGACGCCGTGGGCGCCGAAGGCGTGTGTGTAGCGGGCCATCAGCAGGCCCTGGCCCACGCTGGCGGCGGCCTGCTGGGTGGCGAGGTCGCGCGGTCGCTTCGCGAGCCCGAGCGGGGCGAGCCCGGCGGAGATCGCGCCGGAGGACACCAGGATGATCTCCGTGCCGGCGTTGCGCTGGTGCGCGAGGGCGTCGGCGAGGTCGGTCAGGGCCTCTTCGGAGATGCCGCCCTTGATGGAGGTCAGCGACGACGATCCGACCTTGACCACGATCCGGCGCGCCCCGGACAGCACGGACCGGTCCGGGGCCGGCCTGTCTGCGGCCTCGCGGCGGTCCGGGGTGACCGCCGCACCGCGTTCAGTGACGGCCTTACTCGTCATCTGTTGCGCCCAGTCCACTCTCCTTGAGCGGCTTGGCGGCCCGGCGTCCGCTGACGGATTCGGTCCAGATGCCGGCCTTGCGCTCCGCTTCGAGTTCGGCGCGGGCGGCAGCCTTGGCCTCGCGGCGTTCGATCTGATCCTCGCGCTTCTGCCCGCGGGTGGGGCGGTCGCCGATGTCGGCGAAGCGCACGTCGGTGCCGCGCGGTGCCGCCAGCAGTTCGGCGCCGGCCATCATGGTGGGCTCCCAGTCGAAGACGACGCCGTCGTCCTCGCCGATGACCACCATGTCGCCGGGCTTGGCGCCCTGCTTGAAGAGTTCGTTTTCGACGCCGAGCTTGGCCAGCCGGTCGGCCAGGAAGCCGATGGCCTCCTCGTTGGTGAAGTCGGTCTGCTTGACCCACCGCACGGGCTTGTCGCCCAGGACGCGGAACAGCGGCTCCAGGTTCTTCTCTTCGCGGCGGATCTTGAAGCCGGACTCGTTGACGGCGCGGGGCTTGAGGACCGGGGCCTGCACCTTCGGCGGGGCAGCGGCTACGGCGTCGCGGGCGGCCTGGACGATCTCGGCCATGGCAAAGCCGAGCTGGCGGAGGCCTTCGTGGCTGGTCGCCGAGATTTCGAAGACCCTGTAGCCGCGGGACTCCAGCTCGGGGCGGACGAATTCGGCCATGTCCTTGCCGTCGGGCAGGTCCACCTTGTTCAGGGCAACCAGGCGGGGGCGGTGGTTCAGGGGAACCACCTCGCCGTCTGAGCCCGCGTAGCTCATGTCCACGGCGTACTTCTCGAGCTCGGCCTCGATGACGGCGAGGTCGGAGAGCGGATCGCGGTCCGATTCGAGCGTGCCGCAGTCAAGGACGTGGACCAGGGCAGCGCAGCGCTCGACGTGGCGCAGGAAGTGGTGGCCGAGGCCCTTGCCTTCGCTGGCGCCTTCGATGAGGCCCGGGACGTCGGCGATGGTGAAGCGCACGTCTCCGGCCTGGACGACGCCGAGGTTCGGGATCAGGGTGGTGAACGGGTAGTCGGCGATCTTGGGCCGCGCGGCGGACATGGCGGCGATCAGGCTGGACTTGCCGGCGGACGGGAACCCGACCAGGGCGATGTCGGCGATGGACTTCAGTTCCAGGACGACGTCGCTGGATTCGCCTTCGATGCCGAGCAGCGCGAAGCCGGGGGCGCGGCGCTTCTGCGAGGAGAGCGAGGCGTTGCCGAGGCCGCCGATGCCGCCGGCTGCGGCGACGTATTCTGCGCCTTCGCTGACGAGGTCCGCGAGGACTTCGCCAGACTTGGACTTAACTACGGTGCCAATCGGGACCGGAAGAATCAGGGTTTCACCGTGTTTGCCGGCGCGCCAGTCACCCATGCCGGGGCCGCCGTTGGTGGCGTGCCGGTGCGGGGCGTGGTGGTAGTCCAGCAGGGTGGTGGTCTGGGGGTCCACGCGCAGGATGACGTCGCCGCCATTGCCGCCGTTGCCGCCGTCGGGACCGCCGAGCGGCTTGAACTTCTCGCGGTGGACGGAGACACAACCGTGGCCGCCGGTACCGCCGGATACGTGCAGTACTACCCGGTCTACAAAGCTGGCCACGTGGATCTCCTCAGTGCTGTTCCTCGGGGTCCGAAGACGCCCAAGATGATTGTAATGCGGTTAAAACACCGGTGGAGCGGACCTAATGGCCCGCCCCACCGATTTAAGACTTGTTGTTACTCTGCAGCTGCAGCAGCCACAATGTTCACAACGCGACGACCGCGGCGGGTGCCGAACTCGACAGCGCCGGGGGTCAGAGCGAACAGGGTGTCGTCGCCGCCGCGGCCTACGCCGGCGCCCGGGTGGAAGTGGGTGCCACGCTGGCGGACGATGATCTCGCCTGCGGAAACTACCTGGCCGCCGAAGCGCTTGACGCCGAGGTACTGGGCGTTCGAGTCACGACCGTTGCGAGTGGAGCTCGCGCCTTTTTTATGTGCCATTTGGAAATGCCTGCCTTAAAATTCTGGGGAATCTGCTGAAAACCTGAACAGTAACGATTAGTTACTTGATACCGGTGATCTTGACCTTGGTCAATTCCTGACGGTGACCCTGGCGCTTCTTGTAACCGGTCTTGTTCTTGAACTTCTGGATGACGATCTTGGGACCGCGAAGGTCCTCAAGGATCTCAGCCGTAACCTTTACCTTGGCCAGGTCCGAAGCTGCAGACGTGACCTTGTCACCGTCTACCAGGAGCAGTGCGGGCAACTCAAAGGTGCTGCCGGCTCCACCGGGGACGCGGTTCAGGGTAACGAAGTCTCCAACGGAAACCTTCTCTTGGCGGCCGCCTGCGCGGACAATCGCGTACACCACTGGGGAACTCACTTCTCTCGACGTTTATTACTAGATTTGCGTGCGGAACCTGGGTCCAATGAATTTGGTCCGGCTCACGCTGTGCCTCTACGCCGGTGGATTTCCCAAGGGAATCCATGAGCTATCCCGTGGACAAACGCACCCGAAATCGAGTGGAGCGTCCTCAAGGTCATAACCCAAGTGTTGGCGTAAGCACCGAAGATCTAGACTACGCTAATTTTGCCTTCGGCCGCAAATGAGGCTGGTTCCGAAGGGAGGTACGTGATAGGCGCCACTCTGTATGGACAGAGCCTGCCGCAACGACTTCCGGAACCGTGCCCACCTATCGTACAGGCCCGCCCCGGCGTCCTCGGTCAGGCGTGCAGCCGCGGCGCGTCGAAGAACTCGACTTCGTAGCGGGCGGACTGCAGGAAGGCCAGGGTCATGGCGTCCCGCTCGCCCTTCGAAGCCGCCCGTGCCGCGGCGTCGGTGTAGGCGATGGCCTGCCGGGTGGCGGCGGCGAACTCCTCGTCAGCGTAGGTGCGCAGCCAGACGGCGTAGGGATGGGACGCCGGGGCGCCCGCGGTGAGGAACTGCCGAAACAGGGTCTCCCCCACTTCGGCATAGAGCCAAAAGCACGGGAGCACGGCGGCCACCAGCACCCCGTAACTGCCGGAGACCGAGGCTGCCAGCAGATGGTCCACGTACGCCTTGGTGACCGGCCCGGGCGCCACCTCGGCCGTGCGGGTGCTGAGCCAGGTCCGGTGCAGCTCCGACTCTACTTCCAGGCAGTTCTGCGCCGAGCCGGCCCAGAACAGCTGCTCGGCCTCAGTGGGGGCAATCGCGGCAACGCGGGCCAGCACGCGTGAATAGCCGTTGAGGTACAGGGCGTCCTGGGCCAGGTAGTAGGCAAAGTCCTTCTCCGGCAGGGACCCGTCGGCGAGGGCCCTGATGAAGTCCAGTCCGTAGATCGTCTTGAGGTCGGCGGCGGCGGCTGCCCGGAGCGCGAGGGCGAACTCGCCTTCGGCCGGCCCCCGGGCGGCGGTTCCATGATCCCGGGCGGCTTGGTCCTGGGTGTGCTGTTGGACGTGGTGGAAGTGGTGGACCGGCCCGTTGCCGCTGCCGACGTCGAGCGCCGCCGAGGTGCGCAGTGCTTCCTGCAGCCAGGGTTTAACCTCACGGAGCGCGGCCTCCCAGTCCCCGGTTCCTCCCTGCACCGTATTTCTGGCATACACCGTGGCAATCGCCGAGGACAGCGAACATCCCGTGCCGTGGCTGTTGCGGGTGTGCACCCGCTCCCCCGGCACCACCACGGTGTCCTGGGCCAGGAGCCCTCCGGTGTTGACCAGCGCGTCGGGGCACCCGTTGCCGCCGTCGAGGTGGCCTCCCTTCACCAGGACCGTGGTGCCGGTCTGGGCGGCGAGCCGCTTGCCCTGTTCCAGTGCCCCGGACCAGTCCTCGGCGGAAGATTCCCTGAGCAGGACGGCGAGCTCGGCGAGGTTGGGCGTGATCAGGTCCGCGTACGGCAACAGCCCGTGCAGGGCCGCCTCGGCGGACTCCTGCAGCAGCCGGTCGCCGCTCGTCGCAACCATGACGGGATCCAGGACCACCACGCCGGGGCGGGTCTTCTCGAGCCAGGTGCGGACGGCGTCAATCACCGAGGCATCCCCCAGCATCCCGATCTTAACGGCGTCGACGGTGATGTCCTGGCTGATCGCTTCCAGCTGGGCGGTCAGGAAGTCCGCCGGCGGGACGTGCACGGCGCTGACGCCGCGGGTGTTCTGGGCGGTCAGGGCGGTGATGGCCGCCATGCCGTAGCCGCCGTGCGCGGCAATGCTCTTGAGGTCGGCCTGGATCCCCGCGCCGCCGGAGGGGTCGGAGCCGGCGATCGCCAGCACCCGCGGGATCCGCAGCGCAACAGGGGCAGGGGCAGGCGGAAGAAACGATGAGGCGGTGGTCAAGAGAGACATCCCTTCGCCGGTGCTAGCCGGACAGGTTCAACGGGTCTGGATCTCAGCCGGCTCGATGCGCGGCACCCCGTGTCAGGGCTCCAGCCTAGCCGCATCCCTTAACGAAGACGCGGGCACGGCCCGAACCGCGCGTATTGCTACGCCGTCCGGACCGCACCCGCGGCCTTGCTGAAACTGTTCCGGTGCCAGAGCTCTGAATACAGGGGCTCCGGGTACTAGAGCTCCGAGGCTGGAACGCCGACGCCGAGGATGATCGGCTCGCTGGCGGCCGGCTTCGCCGCCGGTGCCGTTACTGCCGGAACCTTGGCCTCGTGCACCGACACGGCAGCGGGCTGCCGGGATTCCTGGCGCTGCTCCACCGAGGTCTCATTCGCCGCACCCTGGGCGCGGCTGGCGCTCCGGTTGCGGCGGCCGCGGCGGGCACGCGAGGTGCCGGCTTCGGCTTCCGCCTCGGTCTGGGAGCCCGGTGCCTGGGCCCGTCCCGGTCCGGTTCCGCCGGTGCGCGCCGGTGCGGCCGCTGCCGTCCGGGCTGCGGGCGCCTTTGATGCCGGCTCCTGTGTTGCAGGAGCCTTGGCTTCTTCGGCTTCGCCCAGGTTGGCGAAGGCCTCGGTCAGCAGGTCCAGGGTCAGCGCAGGGGCGCCGGCCTCGTCGGCGTGTTCGACGAACGGCAGGGCGACCTGCTCGCCGCCGAACGTCAGCACGGCGGCAGGACGTCCGGCAGCTTCTTCGGACGCGGCCAGTTCCACGGCTGCTTCAACAGCCGCTTCGACAGCTGCCTCCCGGTTCCCGGCGTCCGCGGCGTGCGTCTCCCCGTCATGCAGGTGGGCGGCGTGCGCCGCTGCTGCGATGTTCGCCAGCGCGGCGCGGGTTGCCTCGGCCTTGGCGTGGCGTTCGGCTTCGGTGGGTTCGGCGTGCACGGTTGCCGGGGCGGACTGGACGTCCGTGCCCTGGCCGCCGCGGCCGCGGCGGCGGCTCTTGCGTTCGGTCCGCGCGGCCGGCTGCTGCTCGGTCCGCGGGACGTGGTGCTCGGCGGCAACCACGTTGGCGCGGCGGTGCTCCACCGGCTCGTCGTGCGTGACGATGCCGCGGCCGGCGCAGGTCTCGCACTGTTCGCCGAAAACTTCCAGCAGCCCGGTGCCCATCCGCTTGCGCGTCATCTGCACGAGCCCCAGCGAGGTCACCTCCGCCACCTGGTGCTTGGTCCGGTCCCGGCCCAGGCACTCCACCATGCGGCGCAGTACCAGGTCGCGGTTGGATTCGAGCACCATGTCGATGAAGTCGATGACGATGATGCCGCCGATGTCGCGGAGCCGGAGCTGCCGGACGACTTCCTCGGCTGCTTCGAGGTTGTTCTTGGTGACAGTTTCCTCAAGGTTGCCGCCGCTGCCGGTGAACTTGCCGGTGTTGACGTCCACCACGGTCATGGCTTCGGTGCGGTCGATCACCAGGGAACCGCCCGAGGGCAGGAAGACCTTGCGGTCCAGGGCCTTGTGGATCTGCTCGTCGATGCGCCAGGCCGAGAAGATGTCCGTGTCCTTGGTCCACTTCTCCAGCCGGCCCACCAGGTCCGGCGCCACATAGGTAACGTACGCCTCGATGGTGTCCCAGGCTTCCTCGCCGGAGACGATCAGCTTCGAGAAGTCCTCGTTGAAGACGTCACGGACCACCTTGATAGTCAGGTCGGGTTCGCCGTAGAGCAGCTCCGGGGCGAGGATCTTGGTCGAGGTCGACTGGCCCTCGATACCTTCCCACTGGGCGCGGAGGCGGTTGATGTCATGCGTCAGCTCTTCCTCGGACGCGCCCTCGGCTGCGGTGCGGACGATGACGCCGGCATCTTCCGGCAGGCGGTCCTTGAGGATCCGCTTGAGGCGGTTGCGTTCGACGTCGGGCAGCTTGCGGGAGATTCCCGTCATGGAACCGCCGGGCACGTACACGAGGTAGCGGCCGGGCAGCGAGATCTGGCTCGTGAGGCGGGCGCCCTTGTGGCCTACCGGGTCCTTGGTGACCTGGACCAGTACGGAGTCGCCGGACTTCAGCGCGTTTTCGATCCGGCGCTGCTTGCCCTCGAGGTTGACGGACTCCCAGTTGACTTCACCGGCGTAGAGCACGGCGTTGCGGCCGCGTCCGATATCGACGAAGGCGGCTTCCATCGACGGCAGCACGTTCTGGACCTTGCCCAGGTAGACGTTGCCGATCAGGGAATCCTGCTGGGTCTTCGAGACGAAGTGCTCGGCCAGGACGCCGTCCTCGAGGACACCGATCTGGATTCTGTCGTCGCGCTGGCGGACGATCATCTGGCGGTCCACGGATTCGCGGCGGGCCAGGAACTCGGCCTCGGTGATGACGGTGCGGCGGCGGCCGGTGTCGCGGGACTCGCGGCGGCGCTGCTTCTTCGCCTCCAGCCGGGTGGAGCCCTTGAGGGACGTGACGCGGTTGTTCACCGGCGCCTCGGCGGCCGCACGGGGCGCGCGGACGCGGGTCACCGTGTTGGGCGGATCGTTGTCGTCCCCGCCGGTCAGTTCGAGGTCCTGGTCGCCACGGCGGCGGCGGCGCCGGCGGCGCGAGGTCACGCCGTCCTCGAGCGTCCCCTCGGAGCCTTCTTCCGCTTCTTCTTCGTTGCCTTCGGCCTCGGTCTCGGACTCGCCGGTGCGGCTGCTGCGTCCGCGGCGTCCGCGGCTCCGGCGGCGACGGCGGCTTCCGGCGTCTTCGCCTTCCTCGCCCTCTTCTTCAGCTTCTGCGACGGCGGCGGGGGCCGCTGCGGCCGGGGCGGGTCGCACGACGGCGGTCAGGTCGGGTGCCTGGAAAATCATCGAGGTCACAGCGCCCGGCTCCAGGAAGAGCGAGCCGGCCGTGGCAGGCGCCTCTGCTGCGATGGGCGCTTCGGCGCCAGCGGGTGCTTCGGCTGCAGCGGGCGCGGCAGCCGAGGCTTCAGCGGCGGCGGGGGCTTCCGCGGACTCTTCCTCAGCCCCGGTCCCGGCGGCCGGGGTCTCCGCGGCCGGTGCTTCAATGACCGGTGCTTCAATGACAGGTGCTTCAGCGGCGGGCATGGCGGCCTTCGCGCGGCTGGCGCGGCGGCGGACAGGCTTCTCAACCGGCACCTCAGCGGCCTCTGCTGCCGGCGCCTCTGCGGTGGTGGCCGGGGGCGCTGCCGCGGTTTCGTCGGCGAAGGCCGGCAGGAGTTCGGCCGGTTCCGCCACCTTGCGGGCGCGGGAGCGGCGTGCGGGCGCCTTCGCCTTGGCTTCGGCCTCCGGGGCAGGAACCTCTGCGGTCTCGACGGGAACGGCTGCGGGCTCTGCATCATCCGCCGCGGCCTCGGGGGCTTCCTTCTTGGGCAGTGCCTTGCGGCGGGTCCGGACGGGCCGTTTCGGCGGGGTGACTACCGCTGCTTCAGCTGATTCTGCTGCTTCATTGGCACCGGCAGAGTCTTCGTTGCCCGTTACAACCTGGTCATTATCCATATGTGGCGACACTCCTGCCCCTGACGTGCCGCCACATCCGGCACCCGTTGGGGCAAATATTTGTCAACACCCGCAGGCATTGACAGAAGTCAATTGGATACCCTCAGGTTCGCACCGGCGGTGGGGTGCGGCAGCCCTGGAGGGCCGGCGGAATTGTTCTGGAACCCGTTGATCTACACGCCACAACCAGGTGCCGTCCAATGGCATTGCGGGACAGCCAGGATCAGAGGATCCGTAGCTCCCTGCTCATCATTGGCGGTCTTGGGAACAAAGTCGCCGGACCGGGACCCGGATGTGGATCGGGTTCCAGCCACGATCATTGTCTCACAGGAGCCGTCAAAGCAGGCGTAAGCAAGGCATCCGGACCGCCGTCGGGACCGAATCACCATCGACGGCACGAGCCTTCCCGGGCTTCCTCCAGTCTCCGGCGATAGAATCGGACCAGTTGCACCGACCCAAAGGACTTCATTCCATGCCCAGCATCTCCAGCGCCACAAGCGAGGCAGCCGCGCAGCAGCAAGGCCCCAGCACGTCTGTTGCCGATCGTCCGCTGCCTCCGATGGCCCGCGACCGCCCGTTCGCTTGGCTCCTGCTGATCACCGGCGTCGTCGGCTGGCTGGCCTCGGGGGCCCTGGTGCTGGAAAAGCTCGAGGTCCTGAAAGATCCCAACTACGTCACCGTGTGCGATGTGAACCCGTGGATCTCCTGCGGCCAGGTCATGCAGACGCCGCAGAGTTCGGTGTTCGGCTTCCCCAATATGTTTATCGGCATCGTGGCCTTTGCCGTCATCATCACCACCGCGATGGGCATGCTGGCCGGCGCCAAGTTTGCCCGCTGGTACTGGCTGGGCCTGCAGGCCGGCGTGACCCTGGGCTTCGCGTTCGTGGTCTGGCTCTGGTCGCAGGCACTGTACGCCATCCATATCCTGTGCCCGTTCTGCATGGTCGTGTGGGCAGCGATGATTCCGCTGTTCGTCTGGGTCACGGTCCGCAATGTGTCCCACGGCGTGATCCGGCTGCCCGCGGGCCCCACCAGGATCCTGGGCGACTCCGGCTGGATCATCACGGCACTGCTGTACGTCGCCGTGATCGCCACCATCTTCTTCGCCTTCATCCAGGTCTTCATCGGGACCTCCGGCTACTGAGCGGCTGGGCCCCGGTTAACCGCCGCGAGGTGACAGATAAGGCCAATGTTCATCGCGAACATTGGCCTTATCTGTCACCTCGGTGAGGCGGACGGTCGGTCCGGGAGACTAGTCCTGGAACCAGATCTTGATCTCGCGCTCCGCCGACTCGGCGGAGTCCGAGCCGTGGACCAGGTTCTGCTGCACCTTCAGGCCCCAGTCGCGGCCGAAGTCGCCGCGGATGGTGCCGGGAGCCGCCGTCGTCGGGTCCGTGGTGCCGGCGAGCGAGCGGAAGCCCTCGATCACGCGGTGGCCCTCGAAGATCGCGGCGACAACGGGTCCGCTGAGCATGAACTCGACCAGCGGCTCGTAGAACGGCTTGCCCACGTGCTCCTCGTAGTGCTGCTCCAGCAGTTCGCGGCTCGCGTCGACCTTCTTGAGCTCGGAAAGGGTGTAGCCCTTGGCTTCGATGCGGGCGATGATGCTGCCGGTCAGGTTGCGGGTGACGCCGTCGGGCTTGATCAGGACGAGGGTGCGCTCAATGCTCACAGCTGCTCCAATGTGTTGGGGTGGGATTCGGAAATAAGTCTAGTTGCTCTGGTCTTCGGGGTGGGCCGCGTCCCAGGCGGCCTGCTCCCGTTCCCGCTGCGCGGACTCGCGGTCAATCCGGATGCCGGTGCGGATCCCGTACCACCAGGCCACCGCGAAGAGGCCGCCGACCACGAACATCGCCGGTTCCAGGAGGCCGGTCAGGATCAGCACGATCTGCAGGATCCACCCCAGCGCCACGCCCCACGGTTTGGAGAGCACTGCGCAGGTGAAGACGTACACGAGGGCCAGCCCGATCCCGACCGAGAAGATCAGGACCGGCGGGAATTCGTCCCGCCGCAGTCCGAAGACGGTGAGGGTGCCGAAGAGCACCACAAAGGCCTCCAGCAGCAGCACGGTGGAGGCGAACATGACCTTGGTGGAGCGGCGTTTCTTGGGCATGCCCGGGCGCCATTCGCGCTGGGCCTTGGTGAGTTTCGCCATGGTCTACGCGTCCGCCTTGCCGAGCAGGATCCGGGCATCCGCGACGAGCGTGATGGACCCGGTGACGAGGACGCCGCCGGCGAGGTCGTCGTTGGATTCGGCCCGTTCCACTGCCCATTCGAGGGCGTCGTCGAGCTTCTCGGCGACGTGGATGTTGTCCTCGCCGAAGCCCAGTTCGACGGCGAGTTCCGCGAGGTCCTCGGCGGGCACCGCGCGGGGCGAGTTGGACTCGGTGAAGCAGTACTCGGCGGCCAGGTCCCCCAGGGATTCCTTGAGCTGGCGGAGGATCTCTTCGGCGTCCTTTTCCCGCAGGACACCGACCACCACCACGAGCTTGGTGAAGCTGAACGCCTCGTGGATGGCCTCGGCGGACACCCGGATGCCTTCGGGGTTGTGTGCGGCGTCCACGATGATGGTCGGCGCGGTGCGCACCACCTCGAGCCGGCCGGGCGAGGTGACGGAGGCGAAGGCCTCCTGGACCACCTCGGCGCCGAGCGCCTTTTCGGCGCCGAAGAAGGCTTCCAGCGCGGCGATCGCGACGGCGGCGTTCTCGGCCTGGTGGGCGCCGTGCAGCGGCACGAGCAGGTCCTCGTAGCGGCCGGCGATGCCCTGGATGGTGACCATCTGCCCGCCGACGGCGACGGTGCGGGACTCGACGCCGAACTCGACGCCTTCGAAGCGGAACGGGACGTTGGTTTCCTTGGCCTTTTCCAGCAGCACCTGGGCCGCGTCCCGGGGCTGCGCGGCGCTGACCAGGAAACCGCCGGGCTTGATGATGCCGGCCTTTTCGTACGCGATCTCCTCGGTGGTGTCACCCAGGAGGTCCGTGTGGTCCAGCGAGATCGGCGTGACCACGAAAACCTGGCCGTCGCCGACGTTGGTCGCGTCGGTGATGCCGCCCAGGCCCACCTCGATGACGGCGACGTTGACCGGCTGGTCCGCGAAGACCGCGAAGCCCAGGATGGTGAGGCACTCGAAGTAGGTCAGCCGGGGCTGGCCCCCGGCCTCGAGTTCGCTGTCCACAATCGCCAGGTACGGACGGATCTCGTCCCAGATCCGGACGAAGGTCTCATCCGGTACCGGTTCGCCGTCGATGCTGATCCGCTCGGTGACCTTGGACAGGTGCGGGCTGGTGTACCGGCCCGTGCTCAGCCCGTGGGCGCGCAGCCCGGCCTCGATCATCCGGGCGGTGGAGGTTTTGCCGTTGGTGCCGGTGACGTGGATGATCGGGAACGCCTTGTTCGGCTCCCCCAGGATGTCCATCGCCCGGTGCAGCGGGGCCAGCCGGGGCTCCATCTTGTTTTCCGGCGCCCGGCCCAGCAGCTCGGCGTAGACGCTTTCTACGGAGAATTCGTCGGTCATGGTTCAGGCCCCTACTTTTTCTGCAGCGGTCTTTGAAACACTGACCTGCGGTTCCTTGACGTCCGCCGCGACGGTGTCCAGCTGGACGGTCAGGGTTTCGGTCTTGACGAGTTCTGCGTTGGCCAGCAGGGCCTCCACGACGTCCTGGCGTGCGGTGACGGTGGTGTGGATCCGGTCGCTGACGTTGAGCCCGGCGTCCTTGCGGGCCTGCTGGATGGCGCGGACCATGTCGCGGGCGGCCCCTTCGGCTTCCAGTTCCGGGGTGACCTCGGTGTCGAGGACCACGAAACCGCCGCCGGGCAGGACCGCTGCCGCGCGTGAACCGGCACCCTCCGCGGCTTCGGCCACGACGGTTTCCAGGGTGTACTCCTGCGGTTCGAGGTCGAGCCCGCCGGCAGTCACGACGCCGGCTTCGCTGACGGACCAGTCGCCGGACTTGGAGCCCTTGATGGCCTGCTGGACGTTCTTGCCCAGGCGCGGGCCGGCGGCCCGGGCATTGACCACGAGCTTCTGCTCGATGCCGAACTCCTCCGGGGAGGCGCTCTCGGCGTCGAGCAGGCGGACGCTGCGGAGGTTCAGTTCGTCGGCGACGACGGTGGCGAAGCCGTCCAGCGTGTCCGCGCCGGGTGCCACGACGGTGAGTTCCTGCAGCGGCAGGCGCACGCGCAGGTTGGCGGCTTTGCGCAGCGAGGAACCGGTGGAGCAGATCTGCTGGATCCGGTCCATGGCCTCGACCAGGTCCGGGTTGGCCGGGAACAGGTCCGCGTCCGGCCAGTCGGCCAGGTGCACGGAGCGACCGCCGGTGAGGCCGCGCCAGATCTCCTCGGAGATCAGCGGCAGCAGCGACGCGGAGACCCGGCAGACCGTTTCCAGGGCGGTGTAGAGCGCGTCGAACGCGTCAACGTTCTCGTCGAAGAAGCGCTGGCGGCTGCGGCGGACGTACCAGTTGGTGAGCATGTCCAGGTAGCTGCGCAGTTCGTCGCACGCCCCGGAGATGTCATAGCTGTCCAGCTGGGCCGTCATGTTCCGGACCAGGTCCCCGGTGTTGGCCATCAGGTACTGGTCCAGGGTGTCGGCGTAGCCGTCGTAGCGGAGCTTCGCGTCATAGCCGGCGCCACCTGCGGCTGCATTGGTGTAGAGCGTGAAGAAGCTGTAGACGTTCCACAGCGGCAGGATGACCTGGCGGACGCCGTCGCGGATGCCCTGTTCGGTGACCACGAGGTTGCCGCCGCGCAGGATGGGGCTGGACATCAGGAACCAGCGCATCGCGTCGGAGCCGTCGCGGTCCAGGACCTCGGAAACATCCGGGTAGTTGCGCAGGCTCTTGGACATCTTCTGCCCGTCGGAGCCCAGCACGATGCCGTGGCTGATGACGTTGCGGAAGGCTGGCCGGTCGAACAGCGCGGTGGAGAGGATGTGCAGCATGTAGAACCAGCCGCGGGTCTGGCCGATGTACTCGACGATGAAGTCCGCCGGGTTGTGGGTGTCGAACCATTCCTCGTTCTGGAACGGGTAGTGGACCTGGCCGTAGGGCATGGAGCCGGAGTCGAACCAGACGTCCAGGACGTCCTCGACACGGCGCATCACGGACTGGCCTTCCTCCGGGGTGCGGGGGTCGTCCGGGTTCGGGCGGGTCAGTTCGTCGATGAACGGCCGGTGCAGGTCCACCTGGCCGGCCGTGTTCAACGGCAGGCGGCCGAAGTCGGCCTCAATTTCGGCCAGGGAGCCGTAGACGTCGGTGCGCGGGTAGTCCGGGTCGGTGGACTGCCACACCGGGATGGGGCTGCCCCAGTAGCGGTTGCGGCTGATGGACCAGTCGCGGGCGTTGGCGAGCCACTTGCCGAACTGGCCGTCCTTGACGTTGCCCGGGATCCAGTTGATGTCCTGGTTGAGCTCGGACATGCGGTCCTTGAACTTGGTGACCTCGACGTACCAGGAGGACACCGCGCGGTAGATCAGCGGGTTGCGGCAGCGCCAGCAGTGCGGGTAGCTGTGCTCGTAGCTGGCCTGCCGGACCAGGCGGCCCTGGGCGCGGAGCACCTGGGTGATGGGCTTGTTCGCGTCGAAGACCTGGAGTCCGGCGATCTCGGCGAGGTCGCCGTGGCCAAAGAGCGGAAGGAACTTCGCGCCCTCGTCCACGGAGAGGACCACGGGGATGCCGGCCTCTTCACAGACCTTCTGGTCGTCTTCACCGTAGGCGGGGGCCTGGTGGACGATGCCGGTGCCGTCGGTGGTGGTGACGTAGTCGGCGACGAGGAAGCGCCAGGCATTCTCGGTGCCGAACTTTTCGGCGTCGTGGAAGTAGTCCCACAGGGGTTCGTACGTCAGGCCGTCGAGCTCGGCTCCGGTGTGGCTGGAGGTGACCGCGGCTTCGGCCGCGGCGGCGCCCTCGGCGCCGTCGCCGTAGCCGAGGTCCTTGGCGTAGGCGCCCAGCAGCTCCGCGGCCAGCAGGAAGCTGCCGGTGACGGGTGCTTCGGCCGCCGCGGCCTTGATCCCGTGCGGGCCGGCGGGCAGGACAACGTAGTTGATGGCGGGCCCGACGGCGAGCGCCAGGTTGGTGGGGAGCGTCCAGGGCGTCGTGGTCCAGGCGAGCGCCTGCACGCCGGCGAGCTGCCGGGAGAGTTCGGACTCCCCCGCCGTGATCGGGAAGGTGACCGTGACGGTCTGGTCCTGGCGGTTCTTGTAGACGTCGTCGTCCATGCGCAGTTCATGGTTGGACAGCGGCGTCTCGTCCTTCCAGCAGTACGGCAGCACACGGTAGCCGTTGTAGGTCAGGCCCTTCTCGTGCAGCTGCTTGAAGGCCCAGAGCACGGACTCCATGTACTCGACATTGAGCGTCTTGTAGTCGTTCTCGAAGTCGACCCACCGCGCCTGGCGGGTGACGTAGCTCTTCCACTCGTCGGCGTACTTCATCACCGACGCGCGGCAGGCGTCGTTGAACTTGTCGATGCCCATGGCCTCGATCTGGGTCTTGTCCGTCATACCGAGCTGCTTCATGGCTTCCAGCTCGGCGGGCAGACCGTGCGTGTCCCAGCCGAAGCGGCGCTCCACCCGGCGGCCGCGCTGGGTCTGGTAGCGGCCCACGAGGTCCTTGGCGTAGCCGGTCAGCAGGTGGCCGTAGTGCGGCAGTCCGTTGGCGAAGGGCGGACCGTCGTAGAAGACGAATTCGTTGCTGCCGCGCTTTCCGTCAGGAAGGTCAGAATCCCGCTGGTCGATGCTGGCCTGGAAGGTGCCATCCTCGTCCCAGTACTTGAGGATGCGCTCCTCGATCTCCGGGAACTTCACGGAGGCGGATACGCCGGCGGCGTTGGAAGCCGTGTTGGACGCGGCGTTGGAGGAGGAGGTGGTGGCGCCTGTGCCGGACGGTGCGGCGGAGGCTTTCGGGTAATAGGTCATCTCGACATCCTGGGTTGAGCTGGTGAACAAATGGGTTCATTCAGGATGCGAGGACGGCCCGTGTGTCGTGTGAACAACACCGGCACCGCGGTACCACCTCACTTACCGTCTCCGGTCCCGCCCTTTCCGAGGAAAGGGCTGTACCGGCGGCGGCCGCTCGTTGACTGCTGTGACGGGCTTACCCGTCCGGTTCTACTGGCCTTGGCGCGCAGTCTTTTTTACGACCTGCTGCGCCGGGGCGTTCTTCCGGAAGCTCACCGGTGATGGCCGGGTCAAAGCTGATACGTCGATGTTACCGGAAACTCGCCCGGGCTACCTGCCCGACCGCGGCTCCACGGTCTTGGGCAGTTTCAGGCCGGACTCTGCCATGACCTCGCGGAGCCGGTCCGGGTAGTCGGTAATGATGCCGTCGACGCCGGCGGCGATCAGGGCACGCATGGTGGGCTTGTCATCGACGGTCCACGGGATGACCTGCATGCCCGCCGCGTGCGCGCGCTGGACCATGTCCGGGGTCACGTAGGGGACGTAGCCCGGATCCGTCACGGCGCCGTTCTGCGGCGTCCCGTGCACGGGCGAGACGGCGGCGAAGCCGAGGGACGCGGCTGCGGCGACCAGGTCGCCGTCGAAGTCGTCCGCGTCGATTCCGCCAAGCCACGGCGAGCCGCCGGGCTGCCCGGCCTGCAGGAAGTCCTTGTTGGTGAGGGCAACCGTGGGGATCTGCGGGTCGCGCTGCTGGACCAGTCGCAGCGCACCCCAGTCGAAACTCTGGACGGAGACGCGGTGCTTCATGTTCGCCTTGCTGATTTCGCGCAGTGCCACCTCCACGAACTGCTCGCGCGGCGCGGTTTCCTCGGGAGCGCCGGCTTCCACCTTGGTTTCGATGTTGAATTTCACCTGGCTGGCCCGGTACGAGTCGGCCAGCGCAAAGACCTCGGCAAGGGTAGGCATCTTGGCACCAGGGGCGGCCTGCTGGCCGGGAAACTGCGGCTGGGTGAGCGAGCCGCAGTCGAGGCTGCGGACCTGGGCGAAGGTGAGGTCCTTGACGTACTTGCCGACGTACGGGAACTGGGGGTCGTTCGGGCTGACCGGTGCCGTGTCGGCGCACTTCCTGGCGCTGATCTTGCGGTCGTGGGTGATGACTTCCCGGCCGTCCTTGGTGATCTGGAGATCCAGTTCCAGGGTCGAGACGCCGGTCTCGAGGCCTTTGGCGAAGGACGCCAGGGTCGACTCGACGGTCAGGCCGATCCCCCCGCGGTGGGCCTGGAGATCGAATTGGTTGTTCGGCGCGCTGTCGCGGCCGCCGTCGCCCCGGATATCGGCAGCCTGGGCGTGGACGGAGGTGGCGAGGAGCAAGGCTGCGCTGAGTACGGCAGCGCCAAGCGTCGTCGGGGTTCGCATGGGAAGGTCTCCACTCTGGTGGTGTGCAGTTGCACGTGCCACCGTGTCCTTCGCCGGCGAACGCCGGGCCACCACTGACCGACCACCCGACGACGGCGGCGTGAACGTCAGGGGTCACCGTCCCGCACCGACCCGAGACGGGAGCGCCGTTGTTGCCTACACTCGTGGCATGACCGTCCCCGCCGATGCCCGGGCATTTCGATGGGCCACCCCTTGACCAGCCGCCGCGTGCAGCGCGCACCACACCGTGCTTGGCACCTGTCGTCCGCCGCGCTGGCGGCACCCGTGGCGGTATTGTCCGTCTTCCGCGCCGTCCCCTACCCATGGCCAACGCCGGTGGTCCAGTTGGTGTCCTTCACCCCGTGGCTGGTGCTGCCTGCCGGGGTCTCCTTGCTGTTCGCTGTGCTGGGCCGCCGGCGGTGGATGGCGGGCGCCGCTGCGGGGCTCGTAGCCGTGCAGCTATTCTGGCTGGTCCCGCTGGACTCCGGCCAGGCCGAGGCGGAGGCCGCGGAAGGAACGGCCGGGGACACCCTGGAGCTCCGGATGATGAGCCTCAACGCCAAACTCGGCAAGGCGGACGCGGCGGAAATCGTCCGGCTGGTCCGCGAGAACGGCATCACCCTGCTGACGATCCAGGAATACACCCAGGCGCTCGAAGACCGGCTCGGCGCTGCCGGACTGGCCGGGCTGCTCCCGAACAGGATCAGCGCTCCCGCGGGCCGCGCCGCC
This sequence comes from uncultured Arthrobacter sp., assembly GCA_937873245.1. Lineage (GTDB taxonomy): Bacteria > Actinomycetota > Actinomycetes > Actinomycetales > Micrococcaceae > Arthrobacter. The sequence goes on from CALMVY010000200.1 coordinate 29,987, forward strand.
GGGAACGCCGTCTACTCGGTCCACGGGCTGGAGCGCACCGGAACGGTACCCGATTCGCATTTTCCGATGCCGATCATCCGGCTCACCGCCGAGTCCCTGGGGAGGCGTGCCGTCGTGGAGCTGACGAACGTCCACGCCCGCGCTCCCGTCGGTGTGGGGCTGCCGAAATGGCGCAGTGACCTCGTGGCACTTAGCCAGGTGGGATCCCGGCCGGGACATGCCGTACTGGCTGGTGACTTCAACGCCAGCTATGACCATGCGGAGTTCCGGCAGTTCCTGCAGGGCGAGGGCCAGGGCCTTGTGGACGTGGGAATGGCCCAGGGCTCACGCCTGATCCCCACCTGGCCCATGGAGGACCTGCCTCTTCCCGGCATCACGATCGACCACATCGTGACCAGCCCGTCGGTGCGCAGCGCGGACTATGCGGTGCACCGGGTGCCGGGAACGGACCACGCCGCCATCATGGTGACGCTGTCCGTCCCGGCAGCCGGTTGAGCCAAGCAACGCGTGCGCGTGGGCCGTTAGCCCTTGCGGATCAGCTTGTAGTTGGCCGCCTGCGCCACCGGGCGGATCACAATCTGGTCGAGGTTGACGTGGTGCGGAGCCGTGACGGCGTAGCGGACGACGTCGGCGACGTCCGCCGCGGTGAGTGGCTTCTCGACGCCGGCGTAGACCTTCGCGGCGGCGTCAGGATTGCCGCCGAGGCGGTTCAGCGCGAACTCCTCCGTCTGGACCAGCCCGGGAGCCACCTCGATCACGCGGAGGTTGTGCTCAGCCTCTTCAAGGCGCAGCGCCCCCGTGAGCGCGTGCTGGGCGAACTTCGCCGCGTTGTAGCCGCCGCCGCCCTCGTAGGCGGAGAGCCCCGCCGTCGACGTCAGGTTCAGGACGGTGCCTTCACCGCAGGCGCGCAGCATGGGCAGGAACGCCCGGGTGAGCTTCATGGTGCCCAGGACGTTGACCTCGAACATCCATTCCCAGTCCTCGGTGTTGGCCTCGGCCACCTTGTCCGCGCCGCGGGCACCGCCGGCGACGTTGATGAGAGTGTCGATGCCGCCGCCGCGGGTCACGTCGTCGAGGAGCCGGGCGACGTCGGCGTCGTCGGTCACGTCTGCCGGCAGCGCGACGGCGCCGGTTTCCGCTGCGAGCGCCTCCAGCCGGTCCGCACGCCGGGCGACGGCGTACACGGTCCAGCCCTCGGCCCGGAGCGCACGCACGGTGGCCTCGCCGATTCCGGTGCTGGCGCCGGTGACAACTGCTGCTTTGTTCTGGATTCCCTCAGTCATGGCACCACCCTAACGGCTGTGCGGCAGGCCACGTGCGTCCGCCGGCGGCGGACCGTGGAAGAATTGCCCCATGGCTGAAGACACTCAGGGTACAGACACGCCCACCACCGCCCCCATCAACGTTCCGGACAAGCCCGCCCTTGAGGGGCTGGAAGACGCCCTCACCCGGCGCTGGCTTGCCGAAGGGACCTACAAGTTCAACCCGGACACCACCCGGGAGCAGGTCTACTCGATCGACACTCCCCCGCCCACCGCGTCGGGTTCGCTGCACGTCGGCCACATGTTCTCCTACACCCAGACCGACGTCCTGGCCCGCTACCAGCGCATGACCGGCAAGAACGTCTTTTACCCCATGGGCTGGGACGACAACGGCCTGCCCACCGAGCGCCGCGTGCAGAACTACTACGGCGTGCGCTGCGACCCGACCACGGCGTACGACGCCGGCTACCGTCCCCCGGCTGAGCCCGCCAAGAACCAGCGCGATTTCGACGTCGTCTCGCGCCGGAACTTCATCGAACTGTGCGAGGAGCTCGCCGTCGAGGACGAGAAGGTCTTCGAGAACCTGTTCCAGACGCTCGGCCTGTCCGTGGACTGGGACCTGACGTACCGCACCATCGATGACAAGTCCCGCGCCATTTCCCAGCGCGCCTTCCTGGCGAACCTCGCCGCCGGCGACGCCTACATGGCGGAGGCGCCCACCCTGTGGGATGTCACGTTCCGCACCGCGGTGGCCCAGGCCGAGCTCGAGGACCGTGAGGTCGCGGGCGCCTACTACCGCTACCCGTTCTTCACCGAAGACGGCGAAAAGATCTTCATCGAGACCACCCGCCCGGAACTGCTGGCCGCCTGCGCCGCCCTGGTGGCGAATCCCGACGACGAACGGTACCAGCCGCTGTTCGGCAAGACGGTCACCTCTCCCCTGTTCGGCGTCGAGGTGGAGGTCAAGGCCCACCCGCTCGCGAAGGCGGACAAGGGCTCCGGCATCGCCATGGTCTGCACCTTCGGTGACCTCACCGACGTCACCTGGTGGCGCGAACTGCAGCTCCCCACCCGCGCGATTGTGGGCCGCGACGGCCGCATCATCGGCGAGACCCCCGAGTGGGTCACCACCGCCGAAGGCCGCGCAGCCTTCGAGGCCATCGCGGGCAAGACGGTCTTCAGCGCCAAGGAAGCCGTGGTGGAGCTCCTCGCCGCCGCGGACCTCCTCGACGGCGAGCCGAAGAAAATCATGCACCCGGTCAACTTCTTCGAAAAGGGCGACAAGCCCCTCGAGGTGGTGACCTCGCGCCAGTGGTACATCCGCAACGGCGGCCGGGACGCGGAACGCCGGGAACGGCTCATTGCACGCGGCCATGAGATCGATTTCCACCCGGCGTTCATGCGCTCACGCTACGAAAACTGGATCTCCGGGCTGAACGGCGACTGGCTCGTTTCCCGCCAGCGTTTCTTCGGCGTGCCGGTTCCTGTCTGGTACCCGCTGGACGCCGACGGCAACCCGGACTTCGCGGCTCCAATTGTCCCGTCGGACGCGCAGCTGCCGGTGGACCCCGCCGCCGACGCCGCCCCCGGGTATGAGGAAGCCCAGCGCGACGTGCCGGGCGGCTTCACCGGCGACGCCGATGTGCTGGACACCTGGGCAACCTCCTCGCTGACCCCGCAGATCGTGGGCGGCTGGAGCACCGACGAGGCGCTCTTCGCCAAGGTCTACCCCTTCGACGTGCGCCCGCAGGGCCACGACATCATCCGGACCTGGCTGTTCTCGTCCGCTGTGCGCGCCGATGCCCTGCAGGGCTCCGCGCCGTGGAAGCACGCAGCCATCTCCGGCTGGATCCTGGACCCGGACCGCAAGAAGATGTCCAAGTCCAAGGGCAACGTGATCGTCCCGACCGACGTGCTCGAGGAGTACGGCTCGGACGCCGTCCGCTACTGGGCGGCCTCGGCCAAGCTGGGCGCAGACACGGCCTACGAGATCGCGCAGATGAAGATCGGACGCCGGCTGGCCATCAAGCTGCTCAATGCCTCCAAGTTCGTGCTGAACCTGGGCGCCACCGAGGATTCTGTAGTGTCCGCGGACCTGTCCGTGCTCGGCAACCCCCTGGACCGGGCCGTCCTGGCCCAGCTCGCCGACGTGGTCCAGCAAGCCACGAAGGCGTTCGAAAGCTACGACTACGCCCGGGCCCTGCAGATCACGGAGAGCTTCTTCTGGCACTTCACCGATGACTACGTGGAGCTCATCAAGGACCGAGCCTACGGCGCTGCCGGCGAGGCGGAACAGGCATCCGTCCTCGCGGCCCTGGCGACCAGCCTGGACACGCTGCTGCGCCTGTTCGCTCCGTTCCTGCCCTTCGCCACGGAGGAAGTCTGGAGCTGGTGGCGCGCCGGGTCGGTGCACCGTGCCGCCTGGCCGTCCGCCGTCGCGGTCGACGGCGACACCACGTTGCTGGCCACCGTGGGAACCGCCCTCAGCGGTATCCGCAAGGCCAAGTCGGAAGCCAAGGTCAAGCAGCGCACCGAGGTGCTGTCCGCGACCATCACGGCCTCGGAATCCCTCACCACGCAGCTGAAAGCGGGCCTGGCCGACCTCAAGGCTGCTGCCAACGCGCGGGAGCTGACGCTGGTGGGCGGTGACGGGGAGCTGACCGTGAGGGAGGTTGTCCTGGCACCGGCAGAGGTCTAGGAGCCTGCCTTCGGCCCGGCTGTTTTCGGCCCGGTTGTTTTCGGGCAAAGGGGAAGCCCCATCAGCGTTTTGCCGTTGGTGGGGCTTCGACTTTTCGATTGTCACGTGACGTCTTAGACAATCTGGCGGGATCCTCGGATTTTCAGGTCTTCCTACCTCGTCACTGGTAGCCATCATCTGACTTTGCCGATGGCTGCGTCGGATGAGTGTCACTGAATCTTTGGTTCCTGCGTCCCTCTTCTTTCGAAGTGGGTAAGTTCTATTCTTGTCCCGCAGTTCCCGATGCACAAGAGCCCCGAACGAACTACATGACAGTAATTCTTCCGGGGCTCTTATTACTGCCGGGAGGAAACCCCGCGGAATACGGACCCGGTGCACTTAGGCGAGTTGCCAGCGACCTGCCGGTTTGGTGAGCACGCTGCGCGGTGGTTCCGGGGCTGGCCCGCCGGTGGCACGTTGCCCGGGCGCGGAGGCCAGGGTCAACGCGCCACTGGCGGTGGTGTTACCTGCTGCTTTGGTGTCGGTTCTTGATGAGGCCCAGGACGATGTCGAAGGCCAGGAAGGCGGCGAGGCTGATTCCCAGCAGTGGAACGAACCCGCCGACCGCGATGCCTACCGCAGCGACGGCGGCTGTGAGGGGCCAGGGCGCGGCCCGGAGGAAGCGCCGGGCCGGGGCCCTCCCGACCGCCCAGGCTGTGCCGCGGGTGGGTCGGCGTTTCCACCACATGAGGTAGCCGCCAATGATGCTTCCGGCCAGGCCGAGTGCGATGAGGGCCAGGACGAGCTGGTTGGCCAGTCCGAAGAGGACACCCATGTGCGCGTCAATGCCCCAGCGGGTGAGTTTCGCGGCGATGTTGAAGTCCTCGAACACGAGTTGTCCGGTGACCTTCATGGTGGCGGGGTCGATAGCGACGGCGTCGGCCTGGGTGGGCCAGCTGCGGTCGATTTCCGTGACCGTCCAGGCCTTACCGGCCCCGGCTGGGGGCTTGATTTCGATTTTGCCGGCATCGATGATGGCCTCCTGGCGTGCGGCGGCAAGGGCGTGGTCGTACATGGCCGGGTCCGTGGTTGTGCCTGTAGGTGTTCCGCCGTCGTGATGGGGCTGCTCCCCGCCGGCGGCCGGTGCGCGTGTGCTGTCAAGGGTGGTGGGCAGCTTGGGGGTGGTCCAGTTCAGGGAGGACCTGAGGCTGGTGATGTTGTTACCGGCCAGCCCGGACCAGGTCAGGCCCGTGGCGGAGAGGAACAGGAATCCGAGAATGAGTACCACGCCGCCGGTTCCGTGGACCTTCGCGAAGCCGGCCCGGCCGAACCTGCCCGTCCTTGTCTCGGTGGCGGTGCGTATTTTTGGTGTCTTCCGTCGGGGCCTGGTCAGCCACAGTGCAAGGCCGGCCAGGGCGATCACCCAGAGCCAGGACGCGGCCAGTTCGCTGTAGAGGCGGCCGGCATTGCCCAGCAGCAGGGTCCGGTGCAGGTCATCGATCCAGGTCCGGAACGGCAGGACACCGCTGGTGCCGTAGACGGTCAGGTCCCCCCGGATTTCGGCGTCGGCGGGGTTGATGAAAATTGCCCGGGATTCGGACTCGCCCAGTGCGGGGTCGGTGAACATGATGCGGGTGGTGTCCCCGGGCCGCGGTGCGGGCCGGACTGCCGCGGGCGCCTGGCCGCCGACGACCTGCTGCGCGGCACGGATCTGGTCCGCGAGTGGAACAGACGACGGGGAGGCCGGGACGCGGAGTTCCTTGCTGTAGATTGCCTCTTCCAGCGCCGGAGTCAGGGCGTAGAGCGCGCCCGAGAGGGCGGCGATGAGCAGGAAGGGGCCGATGAAGACCCCGGCATAGAAGTGCAGGCGCATCGCCAGGGCCCGGAAGGGGCCACGGGGTTTGCCGGGGGTGGTTGCGTCTGTGGCCGGCCCTGCCTGTCTTGCCTCTCTTGCCTGTCTTGCCTGTCCTGCTGGTTCGGTGGTGATGGTGGGTGTCATGGGTTTTCCTCATGGCCGGGTCCGTCAGGGCAGGCCTGAGCGGCCGGTGAAGTTGGGCGCGGGCAGCCAGCACCTCGGGGCTGGTGCCGGGTCCGGGTGCTGGCTGCCGCGAAAGTCCGTTGATTACCTGGTGCTCTCAGATGAAGAGCTGCTCGCCGATAAAGCCTCCGGGCCGGCATCCGGGCGGGATGGCGAACACGGCGGACCCGACGGGGGTGGTCCATTGGTTCAGGATGTCCAGTTCATCCAGGCGGCGCTGGATCGGGGTGAACTGCCGGTCCACGTCGGCCTGGTACGAGGCGAATATCAGCCCGGACCCGGATCCGGGCCCGGCGCCCGGGGCGGTGTCGTAGTTGTAGGCGCGCCGGAAGATCCGTTGCGAGGTGTCCTCGGGACGGGCTCTGCGCAGGTGCGAGAAGTCCGCAATCACCGGGAATCCCACCGGGTTCAGCGCGGTGAAGTCGGGCTCGTCGTGCTCCTGCGTTCCGGTCAGCGGCGCACCGTTGGTGAGGTTCCTGCCCACGGTTTCCTCCCGTCCGGAACGGTCGAGTTCATCCCATGTGTCCAGGTTCATGGCGATCCGCCGGATCACCAGTGAGGTCCCGTTCCGGGTCCAGGCCGGTGTTTGGGTGTCGCCCCAGACGACGCGGTCGAAGTCCGGGCTTCCGGGGGCGGGGTTGGCGGTTCCATCGACCTGGCCGAACAGGTTCCGCATGGTGGTTCCGGTTTTTTCCGTGCCGTAGGCGCGGCGGAACCCGGACTGGATCCAGCGGACGGTGGTGAAGCTCCGGCTGTCTTTGAGCAGCATCCGCTGGGCATGGGCGAGCGTGAGGGGATCGTCCGCGCAGATCTGCAGCAGCAGATCCCCGTCGGAGAATTCCGGAACGAGCCGGTCGATCGTGAACGCCGGCAGGGGCTTCAGCCAGGCCGGGGCCCGGGCTGGATCAACCGCCCGGATCAGTCCGGGGCCGAATCCGAAGGTCACCGTCAGCCGTGCCGGGCGCAGCGCGAGTTCGCCTTCGGTGTCCGCCAGCGCCGGCTTGCCCTGGGTGAGGTTCGCTGCGTCGTCGCTGAGCACGCGCAGCAGCGCCCTGACCCGCTCCCGGGTGGTGCCGGGGAGCAGGTCCAGGGCCAGGAAGGCGCCGTGGGCCTGCGGGGCCGTGCTGATCCCGGCCTGGCGTTCACCGTGGAACGGTTCAGTCCCGGCCCCGTTGGATCCGTCCTCCGGCAGCGGCATCCCGGGTTGGGAATCGCGGCCGGCCGCGGCGATCTGGGTGCCGGCAGCTGCCAGCGCGCCGATGCCGGCCGCGGCGCCGCCGAACAGAACCTGCCGGCGCCGGAGACCACCGCGGCCGGCGTAATCCTGCCCCCGCGTGTCCTGCTCCGTCGCGTGCCGGTCCGATGACATCACTTCGACGGCGAGGTCGAGGGCATCGCCATGCCGCTGTGGGTGCTGTCCATGGAGCCCTGTCCCGGTTCCGTGGTCCCGCTCCCGGAGTATTCCTCGTTCGCCCCGGCGAAGTCTTTGACCTGGGCGGTGAATTTTGTCGTGCCGCCATCGGCGAGCTTCAACTCAACAATGATGTCGTCCCCGGCCTTTACGGGCTGGGTCAGGTCCATCAGCATGATGTGGTTGGCGCCCGGTTCGAGTTTGAAGGTGCCCTTGGCGGGAATGACGAATCCGCCCTCCTTGGGCTGCATCTTCATGGTGCCGTCGGAGCCCGCCACGGTTTCGTGCAGCTCGGCGACCTTGGCAGCCGCAGTGGAGGCACCGGAGACCGTAATGTCCTCTCCCGTGGTGTTCTCGATGGTCCCGAAAACCGGGGTCATGCCGGACTCCAGGGCCTTGGCCCAGGTCTCGCTGACCGTCAGGGCAGCCGGCGCCGGTGTGTTGGAAATCGATGCCGAAGGCGCCGGTGCGGCGCCTTCCTGGCCGCAGCCGGTCAGGGTCAGGGCCGCGGCCGCGAGGACCGACAGGGTTGCGTAAGTGAGTTTTTTGGACACGGGAGTGCTCCTGAAAGATTCGGGACAGCCGGCCTTCGCCGGACTGTAAGTGCTAGTTGTCTGTTGTGGTGCGGCGAAGCCCGGCGGTGGCCCGGACGGCGACATAGATGCCGAGTCCTGCCACGGCCCCGAGGCCGGCAGGGATCAGCCAGGCCGGCAGCGCCGCGGACTGATCCGTGTTGGCCTGGCTGGCTTCGGTATCAGGGGCCTGCGCGGCGGAGGTGTCTGCTCCGTTCCCGGCGGCAAAGGACCCTGGCGTGGCGGTGGCTCCGACGAGGAATTCGTAACTGCCGCTGATGGGGTGCCCGTCGCCGGACACCGCCCTCCACCGCACCTGATATTCGCCCTCGGGCAGGTCCGCGGGCAGCGGCTGGGTCAGGGTGGCCCCGGTCAGGACCGGGTCGTTCTGTGCCCGGTTCCTGATCGAGGAGTCCACCACGCGGATCTCATATCCCAGCTTCATCATCGGGGCCAGGAACGTCAGCGAAATACTGTCGGGGGCTTGCCCGAGACGTTCGCCGGGTGCCGGTGTGGACGAAATCAGCTGGTCATGGGCTGACGCGGGGGGCGCCGCGGCGAGGCTGACGCCCAGGCCCAGCAGGAGCAGGGCGAGCACAGAGGTGACGCTGCCCGTCCCGAGGCGCCGCCAAGGGATTTTGGTCAAGGTAATTTTGGACATGGCTACTTTCCGCCCCGGGTGCCTGGTCACAGGCTGCACGGGGTTTATCGGGGTGAGAGGCGCACGGCGCCTAGGACACGACAGGAAAGAGCGGAGGACCGCGGTGACGCATCACCAGCAGCGGGGCGCCCAGGTTGCGCAGGGTCCGTACCGGCCAGCTTGCCGGAAGGATCGGCGCACCCGGCTCGGCCGCAAGCGGTATGAACAACGGGAGGAACGCCGTCGCCTTCAGACGCACGGCCCGGAGCAGCCGTACGGCGGTGACCTCGCCATGCCTGAGCACGGCAACGGTGACCACGGCCGCGAACGCGTGGCTGAGCCACATCGCTGGCGAGGCATGCGTCATCCCGGCAGACATCGCGGCTTCACCGCCGGAGGTCAGCGCCGGCACGACGTGACCGGCATGCCCCGCCCCCGCCGAGGAGACTGCGGAGGCAGCGCCCTCACCGCCGAGACTGAACAGCCAATGAAACAACCCTTGGCTCAACCCGACCCCGGCCGTCAACCGCCACAAGCACAGCACTCGGCCGGCCAAAGCACCGCAAATCAGCCCCGACAGCGCCAACGACAAAAGCGCCAGACGCACATCAGGGACATCGCCGCCGGCCAGGACGTGGGACAGGGCGGCAACAGAGGTCGCAAAAACGGCACCGGTCCATCCGCGCACCAGACGCAGTCCCCGTGCCGTCACATTCCCTCCCCGCCACAATTAGACATCGGACCCCAACCGGTCCACGACAATTCTCTCCCCAATTCTACGCACCGTCGAACAAAAGATGGCTCCAAGAGTGGGCTGCTGCGGTGATTTCCCAGCACACGCCGGCGCGGCCCATCGCAGAGCGCATGCCCAGGCTGGCCACCAGGGCCACTGAAATCGGCCGAGGTGTGGATGTAGGTGATGTCGCCGACGCACTTCACCCCGGGGAGGTCGGCGGTGAAGTCCCGGTTGACGAGGTCGGGCATGCCTGCGGCTGCCTGCGCGTCAGCCTCGGTGGTGATGCGGAACGGGCGTGGTTGGCAGGCCACCAGGCCCTGGTGGCGCATGACCTACCGCACCAGCTCGGGTGAGCGCTCGGTTTGTTCTGCGGCGAGATCGGCGTGGATGCGCCGGTACCCGAAGGTGCCCTCGGATGCGGGTCACCCGACCGATGCAAAACCACCCCTCCGTTGCCTCCACGGGGCTGCTGCAGCCCTGATGCCCGGCCCCTTGCCCGGGCCGGAACACAGCTTCCAGCCCGCGGCATCTCGCGCGCGGCCCTTGCAATCCCTGCTGCCGTTCGGGATGATGCCTAGGCGCGGTGCTTTAGTGCCTAAGCCGAAAGGGGCGCCGATGCTGCAGGCATTTGGCTGGGGTCTGCTTGCCGGGTCCTCGTACTT
>CALMVY010000201.1 GCA_937873245.1 uncultured Arthrobacter sp.
GGCCCACGACAGGAGCTTGCGCAGCTTGTAGCTCAGCGACGCGCGGGTGTCGTCGGACTCCGCTTTGAAGGCCATGCCCAGGATGCCCACGGTCTTGCCCTGCAGGCCGCCGTACCGGCGCTCCAGCGCGGACACGATGTAGGCGGGCAGGCCCTCGTTGACCTGCATCGCGGCCTGGCCCATCGGGAAGTGATCGGCGGTGAAGGCCGCCAGCTGCATCGCGTCCTTGAACAGGCACGGGCCGGCGGCGAAGCCCGGTCCCGGCAGATCCCGGGCGCGCGGATAGTCCTCGCGGATGGCGCGCAGGACGTTGCCGTAGTCCACGCCCGCCTGGTCGGCGATCATGAAGAACTGGTTCGCGATCGCGAACTTCATGTAGCGCCAGGTGTTGGTGAACAGCTTGGCCAGCTCCGCCTCCTCGGGCGAGAGCGGCACCACCTCGGTGGTGAGGGCGTGGAAGTCGGATTCACCTTGCCGGGAGAGCTCCTCCCAGTTTTTGCCGCCGTCAATGGATTTGATCAGGCCCATGGGGTTGGGGAGACTGGAGCCTTTTCCGGGGTGGCCGGAGGCATAGTAGACGCCCTGGTCCTTGCCCGTTGTGAAGCCCATCAGGTCATTGGTGGCCCCGATTTTTGTAGCCGGTTGCTTCGAGACGTCGAACAGGCCGTCGTGTGTTGCCAGGAGAATCTGGTCTGCTTCATCGGTGACGGTAAGGCCGTGGATGTGGGCACTGGGTAGGCCTGAGGCAGCCGTGGATGGTGCGGTGGCGTCCGGGGCGCCGGTCGTTGAGGTGCAGGCGGAGAGGGCCAGGAGGAGAGCGGTGGTGGCGGCGACGGCGGCCGCTGGCCGGGAGAAGGGCAAGGAGTGCAGTGGCACGGGGAACTCCGTTAGACAGACGATGTCCCTGTTGGGGCGGTATCGCTCATCATCTTCTCGCACATTTTCGCCAGGCCCGGGTTGCGCTGCATCATATCTTCCATGCTGGTCCCATCGGACATCCCCTTCATCATCTGCTCGTGCATCCGGCCCATATCAGGCATACCATCCGGGCCGCTTGTCGCGGTTCGCTCCTCCGCCCGAGCCGAACTTGCTGCCAGAGCCGATCCTTCGGCGGCGTAGGCGGGAGCTGCCGCGCTGGCGGCAAGAAAGCCGGCCGTTGCGAGGGTGACCATCCAAGTACGTGAGCGCATGAGCGCCTCCTTCTTTCGTCTATTAGTAGAACTTATCTACTATGTAACATAGTAGTGTGAAGTTCCACAGGTTGCCAAGTTATGGACCACCAGCGAAAGCCCGACGTGCCACCGTTGCCAAACCTGACGGGATGCAGCGAATATGCCCACCTGCCGTGCCCTGGGGGACCGGTCGGACTGCGTCGTCCTTAAAGTACTGCGGCGCACGGCGGCGTCCGCCGGATGCTGCGGAACAATCCCCGGCAGGGCGGCTGCGGCCAGCATCAGCAGCAAGGGAGGAGGGTCACCCTCAGGGGCAGCATCTAAGGGCATCGTTATCCCCTGCACCCCGGGAAGCGTTTATGTGACAGCGGCCTGTTCGTGGCGCAAATGCTTTGTAGGCCAGGTGCAGAGCATTACAGAAGGCGGCCCGCCGCTATGGCAGAGTCTGCCGGCCGCATCCGCTCAGCTACTGCCCCCTCCTGTCCCTGTTCTTGGGCAGCTCCAGCAAAAATTTTACTCGGGTTCAGCAATGGCGTCGGTGAGAAGGGCTCTGAGGGTGCTCTTTTCGGCCACGCCCAGAATCCTGGCGGCCACGCGCCCCTGCTTGTCAATAACCAGCGTGGTCGGAACTGCCTGCGGCGGAACGTACTGGCTCATGGCCAGCAGCACCGTGCCGGATTTGTCCAGCACGCTTGGATAGGTGATGCCGAAGGACCGCTCGAACGCCTCCCCGGTGGCAGCGTCATCGCGAAGGTTGACGCCCTTAAAAACCACTCCCTTGGGAGCGAATTCCTGATTAAGGGCTTCAAGCGTCGGCGCCTCGAGCCGGCAGGGCGCGCAGGCGGCATACCAG
>CALMVY010000202.1 GCA_937873245.1 uncultured Arthrobacter sp.
TACAGAGCGCGGCCGTCGAGCGCGCGCCGCTCGCCGAACTCTTCGACGACGGCGTTGGCCACGACGTTGTGGCGGGGTGGGAAGGGGTCCAGTGCCCGAGATGCGGCGTGTAGGAACGAGGCGACGACGAGGCCCTCCGTGCCGATCCGCCGCCCGAGCCGCCGACCGACGGCGGCGTGGTTCTCGAGGAACCGCAACGCCGTTCGGTTCGCGTCGTCGATCGCGGCGAGCACCTGGCGTTGACGGTCGCCACGGCTCAACAACGCGAGCACGGCGATCGACTTCTCCGTCGACAGCGTCAGGTCGTAGCCGACGCGTACGACCGGTCGCTGGCGCCGCTCGGCGAACGCCGCCACCTCTTCGCGGGTAACCCGGAACGGCGCGTGCAGGCCGTCGCCGGCGCGGGTCGCGACCAGCCAGGCCCGGGTCGGGCGTAGCCCGGCGTCGACGAGCGCCTCGATCGCCTGCCGGTGCTGCTCCCAGTGGCGGCAACAACCGCGCAGGTACTGGGCGCTCACCCCGAGCAGGCGCGCCGCCTGCGCGATCGTCAGCTCCTCGCCGGGGTCTCCGTCGGCGAGCACGACCGAGGCGTCGACGTTTGTCGAGCGTGCCGCGACGCGATCAAGCTCGGACTCGGTCACCCAGCGGCCGCCGGTCTCGTCGACGCGTGCTCGGACCCACGGCACGGACTCGGTGTCATCGGCCGGGTCGTGGGTGTCGCCCTCGGCGACGAGCTCGTCCAGCTCGATGCGGGGGAGGCCGAGCGCCTTGGCTGCGTCGTCCAGCCCGTACAGCCACGAGCCGTCCTCCGCTCGCCGGGTTGCCTGCCCGACTGCGAGGTGGCCGCGGTCAGCTGCACCCTGGGCGCGGAGGAGTCGCTCGCCGGTGACCGGGTGCCGGCCCTCCAGGACGCGGGCGAACGCCTCGTGCTCGACGACACCGTCGAGGTCGAGCGCGGCCGCGCCCAACCCCAACCATGTGCCGGGCCCCTCGATCGAATCCGCGTAGTAACCCGCGGCACGGTCTAGGTCCGGCGTCGGATCGCCGAGCTGCGGTGGCTCCGTCACGCCCGGACCCGGCCGCTGCTGGGCGACGCCGGCCAGGTACTCGACCACCGCCTTGGCGACCTGGCCCGCCGACAGCCGCCCCGACCCGATCGGGGTGACCTTCAGCCGCACGGCGCGCTCCGCCCGGCCCGCAGGTTTCCCGGAGGGAAACCTGCAAGCGTGTATCTGCGGGGGAGGGGGCTCGCGTTCGCGACGGCGGCGTCGAAGACGTGAGTGGCCGACGAGGTCGCGCGCTCGGAAACGTGAGCGCGCGATGGAGCCGTGAGCAACGCGAGTGGAGCGTGGTTCGCGCTCATCGGGCGACGATCCGCCGCTCGATGCCGGCGGGGGTCCCGAAGGAGCGGAGGCGGGCGGCGACCGGCGACTCCTGACGGCCGGCCGCCGGAGCCACCCGTCCGGGCCCGACCGGCTCGAGCGCCCGACCCTCGGCGCGTGCGACAAGGCCGTCGAGGTGGTCGGTGAGCAGCCGGTGGTGGGCGGCCTGGACGGGTTCGGGCAGCCGGGCGACGCGGTGACGCTCGAGGGCCGGCAGCTTCGCGTGGACGGCGAGCCGGTCATCGCTCCGCCAGGCGGCCGTCCGGAACCGCACGAGGCGGTCCATGGTGCGGCGCAGCGGAGCGTGGAGGCCGAGGTCGTCGGCGTCGGGTCGGACACCGAGGCCGAGCGAGCGGGACAAGTCGACGAGGTCGACCCGAAGACCCTCCGGGTGCTCGGCGAACAGCTGACCGGCGCGGCGCAGTAGCAGCACCGAGCTCGGACCGAGGACCGAGCAGTAGACGCGCTCGATGTAGGGATGGTCGAGCGGGAACCCGACTCGTTCCAGAGTCGGGTCGAATAGCGGGGACAGCTCGACGGATGTGGGCATGGCCGACCTCCTCAGGTCAGGGCCGCGCCGGCGCGTCGAGCCCGGCGCGGCCGGGTGGACGTACCTGCAAGCCCCCCACGGACCCGTTCGGCGACACGGATCCGAAAACGTGAGCGCGAACGTGAGTGGCACCACTCACGTTCGTGAGTGCCGGCGAAGAAAAGCCCTACTCAGGCCCGGAAACGTGAGCGCGCGCGTGAGCGGCCGCGTGAGTGGGGTGGCGGACGGTGACGGCGTTAGTTCACCGAGCCGAGGAGCCGCTCTGATGTCCCGTCCCGCTTTCGACGCCCTGGACCGCACCTGGATCCGGATCGCCAACAGTCCCGAGGCGGCCGTTGCGCTTGAGCGCTGGCGCTCCGACCCCGCACTGGCCGCGCCCGACCTCGACGCGCTCGTCGCGGCGCTGGCCGTACTCCCCGCGGCCCGGCGTCCTTCGGCCTTCGGCTCGCTCGAACCAGGGACTCGGGTGCTGCTCGACGCGCACAACGCCTATCCGTATCAGGGCCGGTGGACCGATCGTCTCGACCGGGCGCTGTCCACCGGCATGCCTCTCGCGATCGAGCAGGACCTCGTCTGGCACGACGGGCGTTCGATCGTGTCGCACGGCGAACCGTTCACCGGCGATGAACCGACTCTGGAACAGCACTTCTTCGAGCGGATCCGGCCGCTGATGGAGGCGGCGCTGAAGGGACAGCGCCGGCAGCAGTGGCCGCTCATCACGCTGAACCTCGACCTGAAGACCGACGAACCGGAGCACCACCGCGCCCTCTGGGACACCCTCGGTCGGTACGAGTCCTGGCTCACCACCGCGGTACGGACCGGCTCTCCGGACGACATCAGCGGCCTGCACCCGGGCCCGCTGCTGGTCCTCACCGGAGACAGCGCGGCGCAGGAGCGGGCATTTCACGACGACGTCCCGATCGGACGCGCGCTGAGGCTGTTCGGCGCCACGGATCGGACGGCGCCTGCGCCGCGTCGCACCAACTACCGCCGCTGGATCAACTATTCGTGGAAGGCGGTCGAGCCGGAGGGGCAGCCGCTGGCCGGCGCCTGGACCTGGGACGACGAAGCGCGGCTGGAGCGTCTCGTGCGTTCCGCTCACGCAGCCGGCCTCTGGATCCGCTTCTACACGCTGAATGGCCTCGACAGCCCGGCCGACGACGGCGGCTGGTCGGCGTCGTACAACTTCGGTTCCCTTGCCGCGGCGCGCGAGCGCGCTGTAAGGGCGGGAAATCTGCTGTGGCGCGCGCTGCCCGAGCATCAGCCACAGCAGGGAAGGCTGGAATACATGCGTGGCCGCCTGCTCCACCAGCACGATGCGGTGCTCGCGCGACAGCGCGCGCCGCAGCCGGCTGGCGGCGACGATGCCGCCGATGCCGCCGCCGAGTATCAATACGGTTTTACCCTGTGCCATGATCCGCCTCCGCAGGTTCGACGCGTCTACAAACCCGTCATGGTGGCTGCCGCATCCCACTCGCGCACGGTCTGAAGCAACTCGTCCGCATGGGCCGCCTCCGGATCGTACGCCACGGTCAGCATATGGGCGTGCGTGGGGCTGAAGGTTGCCGCGACCACCCCCTTGCTCGCGATCAACGCTTCCTCGATTTTTGCGCGTTGCTCGGCGCTCAATGTCGGATGTACATGAATCAGAATGTCTGTGATGTCCATGGCGATCTCCTTTGCCGGTTTGGCGACGAGGTTGTTAAAAACGGTCTCGAAAACCGAGATCGCGGTTCTGCTCAAATGTTCTCGCGCAGCCTTCTGCAAAAATAATCTGCAATGCACGCGACTGCTTGCTTGACCCGCCAGCCATCAACCCTAAAAAGTCAGCACCCGGTCGCTGTCTCGGGTGAGGCGATACAGATCCTGCATGGTGGAAAAGGCGCATACATTGCCTGCCTCGGCGTTGCGTAGTTTGAGGCAAGTGCCGCAAGCGTCGATTTTGCCGCCGCGATTGGCCAGTTCCCGCATCACCTTCGTCACGGCGAACTGTTCCGTGTCCAAGGACTCGCATTCGACGCCTTTGCCGAGTAGGAAGACATTGACTGCGTCGCCCTGTCCGAGCGCGTAGCTGCCCAAGCGGAAGGCATTCCACACGGTTTCCGGGTCGTTCGAACTGATTACGATGCCTAGTTTCATCATAGCCTTCCTGTGTCGAAACTCTTGCCCAGCCTGTTCTTACGCTTTAGCCGGGTTAAGCCGGGGATGCGTTTCTTCGCCGAATAGCCATACGATGAGCCCGGAAACAAACATCGCGCTGGAGACGAACCAGAAGCCGGAGGTCAGGTTGCCGGTCATGTGCGCCACCCCGCCCAAGAGCAGCGCGCCGATGCCGTAGCCGGTGTCGCGCCAGAAGCGGTAGATGCCGATGGCCGAGCCGCGCCAATTCGGATGCGCGATGTCGGCCACCGCCGCCGAGAGATTGGGATAGAGTAGCGCCATGCCGAAGCCGGTCACCGCCGCGGAGGCCAGCCAGGTGACGATGTGGTCGCCCAGCAACATCATGCCCACGCCGGCGCCGCATAGCCACATGCCCCAGACGATGGGCTTTTGCCGGCCGATGCGGTCGGACAGCTTGCCGGTGAAGAACTGCGAGCCGCCCCAGACGAAACCATAGACCCCCACCACCCAGCCGATGTGGGCGAGGCTTAAGCCCCGCTCATAGAGATACACCGGATACACCACCCAGATCAGCGCATCGACGAATTTCTCCACCAGGCCGGCCTGGCTGAGGGCGGCCATGCGCCGGTCGCGCCAGCTCATCAAGGTGAACACTTCCCAGGTCGTCGGCTGATTGGAAATATTGGTGGGGAAGCGCGCCACCGGGCCGGTGGATTTGCCGGCGGCGTGGCGCGCGCCTTCCGCTTTCGCCCAAGGCAGGGTTTCCTTCACCCACAGCGCGGTCAGCACCAGCGCGCCGGTGATGACCACGGCGCCGAACACGAACAGCCCCATGCGCGGGCCGAGATCGCTCGCGAGATAGCCGGTGAGGATGCCGGCAATGGCCACGCCGACGTAGCCGGCGAATTCATTGAGGCCGATGGTCAGTCCGCGCTGATCGGCGCGGGTGAGGTCGAGCTTGGAGGTCTGCGTCATGGACCAGGTGAAGCCCTGGTTCATGCCCAGGAGCACGGTGGCGGCGACGATCCAGTTCCAGCTCGGCGCGTACAGGATCATGAAGGGAATCGGGATCGCCGAGGCCCAGCCCAAGAGCAGCACCGTCTTGCGTCCCACGCGTTCGGACAGGCGCCCGGCGACGAAATTGAGCGCGCCCTTGACGAAGCCGAAGGCGACCACGAAGGCCATGAGCAAGCCGAACGAACCTTTCGGCACGCCGAATTCGGTCTCGGCCAGCGCCGGAATCACCGTGCGCATCATGCCCAGCGTGAGGCCGACCAGGAATACCTGGAACAACTGGTGCAGGAACTGGTTCAGGTTGTCGCGGATGCCGTGCAGGTATTGCTGTTCGGCGTGGGTGTAAGTGGCGCTCATGATGGAATCCAAAGCAAAAAAGCATTAACCGCGAAGGACGCGAAGGTACGCGAAGGAAAAGCAAAAGAAAGGATTTCCTTCGCGTACCTTCGCGTCCTTTGCGGTGAAAAAATCAAGCCGCGATGTTCGCCGCCACCATCCTGTCCATCTCCGCCGGGCGCGGCGGGATGTTGCCGGTGACCAGCTTCACGAATTCGTCGCGGTTGGTGATGGACAGGCCGGGATTGAAGCGTTTTTCAAATCCAATGGTCGAAGACGGCTTGCCGGAAATGCCGGCGCCGCAGACGCTGCCCGCCTGGTGGCCGGGAAAGATTTCGGTTTCGTCCGGCAGGGAGAGCAGCTTGGCGTGCAGCGAGTCGAA